>NZ_JADNQM010000001.1:0-497234 GCF_046269425.1 Amycolatopsis sp. cmx-11-12
GCCCAGCCAGCACCCGCTACGACACGCCACCAGTCATCACAATCCGTGCCCGAAGTGGACTGGAACAGCCTCCAGCACCCTCGCCTACCTGCGGAAATGCTAAGTAAGTGGCATTGGTCCCAGGGGGGCGACCCCGAGTCCAGTCTACCGGGGGTGGAGGACGGGAACGGCTGGTCAGCGGAGTTGTCCACAGGTGACGGTGATTGTGGACAACTCCTGTGGAATACCGCCTGGGCGGTCTGCGACGTCGCGAAAGCCACTTTCGCGACGTCTGATGTCCCGAAAGTGGCTTTCGCGACATGCCCGGACACGACAGTCACGGATCGGCGCCGCGCCCGAAACGTCAGCCCGCGCCCAGGCACAAGAACGGGCGCCGCAAGGGATCCGCGGCCATCGCTTCGGCGAGCGCCAAAGCGGGCGCGGTTCCCGAAGCCAGCCGCCGGTGCAGGTCGGACATCGCGTCGGCGGCGGCCTTGTCGCCGACCCGCGCGATCGCGCCGATGACCGTCCGCGAGCCGCTGGCGAGCAGCGTCCCGGCGAACCCGAGCGCCTCCTCGCCGGGCCGGATGTGACTCATCGCGAGTTCGCACGCGGCCAGCACCACCCGTTCCGGCGGGTTCGCGAGCCGGGCGGTTTCGTGCGCGTACAACGGGCCGCCGACGAGTTCGAGCCGCGAGAACAGCGCGTTCGCCGGTTCGTGCGCGCCGTGCGCGACCAGGTGCGCCATCCCGGAACCGTCCAAAGCGGACAGTACGGCTTCGCTGGTCGCGTCCTTTCCGTCGACGAGCCGGGCCTGCGGGTACACCGCGCGCAGGTTCCGCACCTCACCGACCGAACCCGGCACCCCTGGCCCGCCTGCGAGCAGGACCGGCCCTTCGCTCCGCCGTCCGGACGCGGTCACCCATGCCGTCGCCGACGGCGCGATCGACACCGGATGTCCGTGCAGTGACGGCAAAGCGCCCCAAGGCAACGCGTACAGCGAACCGATCGGCACGATGATCAGCTCGCGGTTCTCCAGCGTCTTCGCCAGCGACGCGGAGATCAGTTTGTCCAGTTTGTCCGCTCGGCGCCGCGCGGAACCGGTGACGACCTCGACCAGCGGCGCGGGCAGGTTGTCCGGGGCCAGCGCGTCGAGGTCCGCGTGCAACTGCCGCGCGGTCTCGACGATCTCCGCGAGCGGCCCCAGCTTCACGAGCCGGAACCGGCCGCGGTCGACGACCACCGCGTACAAGGTGTCGCGGTACCCCATCAGGCTGACCAGCACACGATCCCCGAGCCGCTCGACCACCTCTTCGGGCGCCGAGACCGGCCGCGGACGACCCCATTGGCTGGTGTACCACCCGAGCCGGGTCGCCTCCTGCTGAAGCCGGTCGTAGCGCTCCTCGAGTTTCCCGACCGGTTCGCCCGACAGCCGCCGCGCCTGGATCGTCCCCTGCACGTGCCGCATTTCGTTGATGTGCCGGGCGAGCGCGGGATCCTCGATGACCGGGAGCGGCTCGTACCGGTACACCTGCGCGCGCGTGCGTTCCAGCCACGCGAACAGGCTTTTCGCACCGGCGCCGCTGCGCCTCGCCTTCTTGAGCACCAGCGTCAGCGCGAGTTTGCCCAGTTCTTCACCGTGCGCCGCCGTCCCGCAGACGAGGTCGAGCCCGCCCATGCGGTCGCGGATCTGCCCGAGTTCCGCCAGCCCGGCCCGCGCCTGCGCGAGCGCCGACCGCGGCCGGTGGGACGCCACCGCGAGTTCGGCCCGGCACAACCGCAACAGCATCCGGTGGTCGATCGGCGTGGTCTGCCGCGGTTTCGGTACCTGCGCGAGGAGTCCCTGCGCGGCGGCCGTCTCATCGCGACGGATCAGCAGCCGCACCGCGAACATCCTGGCCGCGCCCGCTTCGTCGCGCAGACCGAGTTCGGCCAGCCGGATGGCGAGGTCGGCCAGGTGGTCCGGCAGTTTCGCGGACGGCTTCTTCTCCCGGTCCGCCAAGACCTTCACCGCGTCGGCGCGCAGCCTCGTCAACGCGGCGATCTCCGCCCAGCGTCCCTTGCCGCGCCTCAGGAAACTCCGCCGCGCGGACGCCGCGAGCTTCTTCGCCAGCGCGTAGTCGCGCTCCAGGATGGCGGCACCGGCCCTGGCGACCTGGGCCTCGGCGACGAGATGCACAGCGCCGTTGCGCTGGAATTCCGGGATCGCGTCGTCGAGATGCCGCGCCGCCTCTTCGGCGAGTCCCGCGGTGAGCAGCGCCTTCGCCTGATCGAGCCGGACGAGCGGCAGCGAACCGGAACCGTCGGTCACGAAGATCGCCGCGGCCTGTTCGTAGTGCCGCAGCGCTTCCGGGATGTCGCCGAGCAGCTGCGCGTGATCACCGAGGTTGTGCCGGATCTTCCCTTCCAGCCGCCGGTATCCGTGCTCGACGGCCAACTCCAGCGCACGGACGAGATCCTGGTACGCGGCGTCCGGATTGCTCATCTCCAGGTGCAGCCACGCGAGGTTCACCAAGGATCGCGTCAGCACCAGGCTGTGTTTGGCGCCCTCGGCGGCCAGCCCCGGCAGGAAGGCGTTGTTGAGCGCGAGCGACTCCTCCAGCCGACCGGCTCGCATCAGCACGACGGCGCGCTGGAGCCCGACCACGAAGCGCAGCTCGTGGCGGACGTCGCCGTCCGGCAGCAGCAGCCGGATGCGTTCCGCCTCGGCCAGCCGGGCGAGACCGTCCTCTTGGGACGCGATCTCCGCCTCGGCCGCCGCCAGGCTGATCAGGATCCGGACCCGGATCTCCAAGCGGGCGACCAGATCCGTGTCCACCGGGCCGAGCAGGACGAGCGCACGCCGGAGCATGCGGATCGGCCTGCCGAGCCCATGATCGGCGAAGGCGGCCTTCGCCCGCGTATAAAGTTCGGCCGCCTCTTCGGCTACGGGATCAGAGACAGGCGGAGACGGCGCGGGCACACGCACTATGGGAGCACACCCACGCCGCATAACGGAACAGCCGTCCGGTTAGAGCACCACTGTCGGGGTCACGACGGTCCGCCGGCACGTCACGTCGCCGAGGTGGATCACGATCTGGGTGGTTCCCTGCGGAACGTTGTCCAGCACGAACCGGCCACCTTCGTCGGCGGTGGTGGAACTCGTCCCGTGCTCCGCGACGCGAACCTCCACTCCGTACTCTCCGGCGGGCACGAGCCAGCCATCGATCCGGTGCTTCTTGCCGATCTTGGTGAGGTTGATCATCACGGTCAGGTCGCTGACGGTGAAGGTGATCGTGCCGGTGTCGCTGCCGCGAACACCGGCCGTGGCGTCCATCCGTTCCCAGCGGGCCACCTCGACGTCGAGGTTTTCGAGCGCGAGCGCGAACTGAACCCGCTGCACCAGGTCTCCCGGTGGCGGGTCCAATTCGTCCATGAAGCGCCCGATATCGGCGAGCAGGGCCTCATCGCCCGGGGAGGTCATCTCCCCCGGCGTCCCGAGGTCGTTCATCGGCTTCCCCCTTCGTGGGCCAGCAGGTCGCGCATCGATTCGAGGCAACGGCCCCTGGTCGGACCGACACTTCCGCGCGGCATGCGGAGTGCTTCGGCGACCAGTTGGTATTCGGCCCGCCCGGCGAGCACCGTCAGCCGAAGGAGCTGCTGACAGCGGTGCGGCAGGCGGAGAAAGGCGCGCCAGACCCGGCGATCCCGGTCGGCGCGGACGGCTTCCTCCTCGGGAGCCGGGTGGGTGCTCTCCATGCTTTCGGCCAGCTCGTCGGTCAGCGGAACAGGCTGAGCGCGGCGGCCGAAGGGATGCTGTGCTTCACGTCTGGTGGTGGTGATCAACCAGGCGGCGAGCGCCTTGGGGTCACGAAGTTTGTCGAGCTGGCTGAACAGGGCGAGCCATACCGTCTGGACTACGTCCTCGGCGGTCAGGCGATCGAGCCCGTTCGCACGCGCGACATGCCACACGAGCGGGGTCAGCTCGAGCACAAGTCTGTCCATCGCCTGGCGGTCACCGGCCCGCGCCGCGCGCATGCAAGCGGCATGCAGGTCGGCACCGGTCAGTCCTTCCCATGGCGGGTCTACCTCGGTCGTTTGCACGTCGGTCACCGTATCTGCCCCACTTCGGACGTGTCTTCGTGTCGGCGCTGGCAGTATCGCGGGCCCTTCGGGGAAAAGGAGCGTGCAAGAGGCTCTGGGATACATCAAGTCACTAACTTTTTTGTCGGGATCCGGTCGGTCGTGTGAGAGACAAAGGCACCGGCCGGCGCGAGTAGGTGTGGACTGCGCACCGGCCGGTCCTTTTTTCCCTCCCCCCGGGCCCGCTCCCCAACGGGCCCGCGTCCGGGCGTCCCCCTCCCCCGAGGGAGCACCCGGAGGCAATGTCCGGAGGCCCCCTCGGCCTCCGGACATCACCCGTCTGTGTCAGTCAGTCAGTTCACCGGTGGCTTGGTGCCGTGCGGTTCCCAGTTGCCGTCCGGGTTCGTGCCGGGACGGGGCGGGACCGGCGCCGTGAACGGGCCCGGCTTCGGGGTTTCTTCGAGGTCCTCAGTGGCCGTGGCCTCGTCTTCGACGGGCGCGGTGTTGGTCTCGGTCGTCATCGGGCATCCCTCATTTCCTCGACTGCTCCATAGGACGCAACGAGGCTGCCATCAGATACACGCAGAGCCAGCTTTTTCGCGGATATTTCTCAATCTGTGGCAGGCGGGTGACCTGATCAGCGGTTTTCCGGCTGAATTGTGTCGCTGAGTAGTTGGCGGCTCACGTCCGCGAGTTGCTCGGCCCAGCGCCGGTAGCCCTCGGGGCCGGGGTGGAAGCGGTCCTCGGCGAAGGTCGCGGGGTCCAGCATCGCGGCGGGCATCGGGACGTGGACGACGCCGGGCAGCAACCCCAGCCGGGCGGCCGCGGCGTCGAGGGCGCCCGACCGCGCGCCGAGGACGTCCCGCAGCGGACGCGGCAGGGCGGGGAACCGGCCCATCGGCGGCACGCCTGCCAGTACCACCGGGACGTGCCCGGCGCGGCGTCGCAGGGAGACGATCAGGTCGAGCAGGTCACGCCGGTAGCGCGTGGCCGAATGCAGTTCGATCGTGTCGTTGACGCCCAGCGCGATCACCACGAGGTCGGCGGGTTCGAGCAGCGGCAGCAGGTCCTCGCGCGCCACCCTGGCGTTGGCCCCGGTCCGGCCGACGGCCTGCCAGGCGACCGCGCGGCCGTCGTGCGCGAGTTCGTCCGCGAGCCGTCCGGTCAGTGCCTCGGCGTGTGTCGCCGCGCCGACGCCGTCCACAGTGGACTCGCCGAGCACCGCGAGCCGCAGCGGGCGGCCCTCGCCCCGCACGAGGCCGCTGACCGGCCCCGTCGCGCCGGGCAGCCTCGGCGTCGTGCGGCGCACCCGGACCGCCTGCGCGAGAAGGATCGGGGCGAGCATCACCGCACGACTGATCACCGGGCGACTCTACTTCCGCGTTTCGTCCTCTGGTTGCGATCGTCGCGCACGCAACAACCGCGAGTAGAGGACTACTTGCGGGCGATCGAGACCGTCTGGTGGATGAGCGAGTCGTCCGAAGCCGCGCGAAGCAGGTAGTCGGCGACGTCGGCGCGGTTTATGCTGTAGCTCCCCCGGACGTTGCCGTCGGTGCGGGCGGCGATCGCGCCGGTGTGCGGCCCGTTCAGCAGCCGCGGCGGGCGCACGATCGTCCAGTCGAGGTCGCTCGCGCGCACGATCCGCTCGGCGGCGATCATGTCCGTGAACGCGTGCCGGAGGATCCTGCCCAGGATCGGTTTGACGAAGTTCCTGGTGAAGAAGGTGTCGCCGTCGACGAACGCGCCGCTCGCGCTCACCAGCAGCAGCCGCCGGTTCCCCGCGGAGCGCATCGCGGCGAGCGCGGCCTGTGCGCCGTCGGTGACGACGGTCGTCGGGTTGCGGTCGCGGGTGCCGAGGGCCGAGATCACCACGTCGCGCCCCGAAACGGCTTCGGTCAAGGCGCCGTGCTCGGACAGCTCGGCGACGACGACCTCCAGCAGTTCACCCCGGACGTCTAGCCGGGACGGGTCGCGGACGACCGCCGTGACGTGGTGCCCCGCGGCCAGCGCCTGCTTGACGACTTCGGAACCGACCCCGCCCGTGGCACCGAGAACAGTGAGCTTCATGGTCACGCCTTCCTGGGTTAGTGAACACTCACCCACTATGGTGAGTGTTCACTAACCACTTGTCGAGCGGACGCTGAGAAGCCCTCAGGAGCGAACATGGGAAGCCGCGAGGAGATCGTCGCCGCGGCGGCGAAGGTGATGCGCGAGCAGGGCTACGCGCACGCCACCACCAAGGCCATCGCGCGGGCCGCGGGCTACTCCGAAGCGTTGCTGTACAAGCACTTCAAGGACAAGACCGAGATCTTCATGAGCGTGCTGACCGAGCAACTGCCCGCGCTCGGGACGACCTTGGACGAGTTGATGAAAGCCGCGGCGGACACCCCGCTCACGGCGAACCTCGCCCGGCTGGCGCGGATCACGCTGTCGTTCTACCTGGAGAGCTTCCCGATCGCGGTGTCGCTGTTCTCCTCGCGGGAGCTGCTCGCGACCCATCGGGACCGGGTCACGAGCAGGCGGGGCGGGCCGGACGTCCCGCTCGCGCGTGTCGTCGAGTACCTGGGCGAAGAGGTCCGGCTCGGCCGGATACGCGAGGACGCGGATCTGGAGGCGTCGGCATCCCTGCTGCTCGGGGCATGTTTCCAGTACGCGTTCCTGGCGTCTTTCGAGGACCGCGAACCGTCCGAAGCGGAACTGGGCGAATGGGCGGAACGGCTCGCGGCGACGCTGGTGGTCACGCTGGTTCGGTCACGGACTCCGTGATGCCCAGCGGCCGTGTCGCGAAAGCCACTTTCGCGACGTCTGATGTCCCGAAAGTGGCTTTCGCGACACCCCGCCCGCTCACTTGCCCTTTTCGGCCCGCATCTCGTGCCACTTGGCGTACATGTCGTTGAGTTCCTTGACCATGAAGCTCAGGAAGTCCCGCATCTCGGCGACCCGTTCGCCCGCCGGCGTGTCCGAGCCCAGCGCCGCGACACCCTCGTCGGCGGCGTCGCGCCACAGGGTGATCATGCGGTCGCGTTTCATGAAGGTGGCGTACCAGAGGTCGTCGAAGAGCCGGTAATGGTCGCGGCGCGAGCCCGGCTCGCGTTCCTTGGCGACCAGTCCGATCTGCTCCAGCCAGCGGACGGCCCCCGAGATCGCCGCCGGGCTCACCGAAAGCTGTTCGGCCAGTTCGGCGGCGGTCAGGCGGCCGGCGTCGGTGGTCATCAACGCGGCGAACACCCGCGCGGGCATGCGCTGCATCCCGATCTGGGACAGCGTGAGGCCCAGGTGCTCCACGTAACGGCGGACGGCGTCCTCGTCTCTCTGGGTGCTCGAAGCACTCTCAGGCGTCGTCGTCATGGGCACATCCTCTCGTACAACCCCCAGAACGATCACACCATCCATACGTTTTCTTAACTTCACAACTTCATGAAATCACTGTACCTTCAGTCGCATGGAAAACGCCATCTCCATCTCCGGCCTCCACAAATCCTTCGGCCGGACCAAGGCTCTGGACGGCCTTGACCTGCAGGTACCCGTGGGGGAGGTGCACGGTTTCCTCGGCCCGAACGGCGCGGGGAAATCGACCACCGTCCGGGTCCTGCTCGGCCTGCTCCACGCGGACTCGGGCGACGTCCGCCTGCTCGGCGGCGACCCCTGGAAGGACGCGGCGAGCCTGCACCGGCGCCTCGCCTACGTCCCCGGCGACGTGAACCTCTGGCCCAACCTCTCCGGCGGCGAGGTGATCGATCTGCTGGGGCGGCTGCGGGGCGGGCTCGATCAGCGCCGCCGCAAGGACCTCGTCGAACGCTTCGATCTCGACCCCAAGAAGAAGGGGCGCACCTACTCCAAGGGCAACCGGCAGAAGGTCGCGATCGTGGCCGCGCTGGCCTCGCACGTGGACCTGCTGATCCTCGACGAGCCGACCTCCGGCCTCGACCCGCTGATGGAGGCCACCTTCCAGTACGCGATCCAGGAGGAGCGCGAGCAGGGCCGCACGGTACTGCTGTCGAGCCACATCCTGGCCGAGGTCGAGGCGCTCTGCGACAAGGTCAGCATCATCCGCAACGGCCACACCGTGGAAACCGGGACGCTGGCCGAACTCCGGCACCTCACCAGGACGTCGATCTCGGCCGAACTCGCCGGCCCGCCGAACGGGCTGACGAAACTGGAGAACATCCACGACCTCAAGGTCGAGGGCAACCGGGTCCGCTTCGACGTGGAGACCCGTTCCCTCGACGACGCGCTGCGTCAGCTCACCCAGGTCGGTGTCCGCAGCCTGACCAGCCAGCCGCCGACACTGGAGGAACTGTTCCTCCGTCACTACACCAGCGAAGCGAGCGCGAAATGACCGCGACGCTCGACCGCCCGGCCGTTTCCGGGCCGTCGCACGGATTGGCCGGTACCTGGCAGCTGACCAGGCTGGCGCTGCGGCGGGACCGGATCGTCCTGCCGATCTGGATCGTCCTGCTGGGGATCATGCCGTCGACGTCGTCGGGGACGTTCGAAACGCTGTACCCGACGGCCGTCGAACGGGCCGGGCTCACCGCGAGCATGGGCGCCAACCCGTCGCTTTCGCTGATCTACGGCCCGGCCTTCGACCTCTCGACCGCGGGCGGGTTCACCGCGTGGCGGCTCGGCGGGTTCCTCGCACTGGGCGTCGCGCTGATGGCGGTCTTCACCGTCACCCGGCACACCCGCGCCGAGGAGGACACCGGTCGCGCGGAACTGCTGGCGTCCGCGGTGGTCGGCCGGTACGCCCTGCTGAGCGCGGGGGTGCTGGTGTCCGCCGGGGCGAGTGTCCTCATCGGACTCGTCGAGACCGGGCTGATGATCGGCGCGAAACTCCCCGTCGCGGGTTCGTTCGCGCTCGGCGGCGCCACCGCGGCGACCGGGCTGGTCTTCACGACGGTCGCGGCGGTCGCCGTCCAGGTGGCCGAATATTCGAGGACGGCCAACGGGATCGGCGCCACCGCCGTCGGTGTCGCGTTCCTGCTGCGCGCGGTCGGCGACTCGACGACGGACGCGACCTGGGTCTCGTGGCTGTCCCCGATCGGCTGGACGCAGCAGATCCGGCCGTTCGCCGACGAGCGCTGGTGGGTGTTCCTACTGCCGCTGGCCGCGACCCTGGTCGTCGGCGCCGCCGGCTACGCGCTCCTCCCGCGGCGTGACGTCGGCACCGGCATCATCCCGCCGCGTCCCGGGCCCGCCGAAGCGGCGACGTCGCTGCGCAGCCCGTTCGCGCTGGCGTGGCGGCTGCACCGGGGTCCGCTGCTCGGCTGGCTGATCGGCACGGCGGTCTGCGCCGCGGTGTTCGGTTCGGTCGCGAGCGGGATCGGCGACGTCGTCGGGCAGAGCGAGCAGGCGAAGGAGATCTTCCAGCGCCTCGGCGGCACGGACGGGCTGATCGACGCCTTCATGGCGGCGATGACCGGCCTGTTCGCCATGGTCATCGCGCTCTACGGGGTGCAGGCCGCGTTGCGGATCCGCGCCGAGGAGACCGCGATCCGCGTCGAGCCGCTGCTCGCGACGGGCGTGGGCAGGCTGCGGCTGCTGGGGAGCCACCTCGTGTTCGCGTTCGGCGGCACGGCGCTGATGATGGTCGTCAGCGGTGTCCTCTTAGGACTGTCGAACGGCGCGCGGGCCGGTGACGTCGGCGGGTCGATCGGCGACATGACGGTCGCTTCGCTGGCGCAACTCCCGGCGGTGTGGGTGATCGTCGGCCTCGCCGTCACGGTGTTCGGCCTGGCACCGAAGTTCTCGGCGACGGGCTGGGCGATCGCCGGGCTGGCGTTGCTGCTCAGCCTGTTCGGCCCGGTGCTGAACCTGCCGGAGGCGCTGGTGGACGCCTCGCCGTTCTCGCACGTTCCGAAACTGCCCGCCGCCGAGTTCACCGCGGCGCCGCTGCTCTGGCTCACCGGGGTGGCCGTGGTCGCGCTGGCGGCCGGGCTCATGGGCTGGCGGCGTCGCGACGTCGGCTAGCCAAGGGGAAACCGTGAAGGCCGCCCGCCGGGGAGGGCGGCCTTCACGGCATCAATCGATCCGGGATCCCGTGCTCGACGCGGGCGGGAGCGTCGTCGGCGGGGTCGACGACGTCGAAGTGGTCGACGGCGTCACGGTCCTGGTCACCGTGCGCGGCGTGGGCGTCCTGGTCTGGGTGATCGTGAGTGGTTCCGGCACGATGCCCGGCACGGTCACCGTCACCGGGCCGACCGAGTGGGAAGTCGTTGCCGGGGAAGGGGTCGTGCCGACTTCGTGGACGCGGGGCCGCGGAGCGCGCCCGGCCACGAGAAGGGCGGCGACGAGCAGTCCGATCGCGAGGCCCGCGAGAGCCGCGACCGTGACGGAACCGGTGGTGGGACCCTGACTGGACATCCGGCACCCCCTCGCCATGCGAAGCGCAGGTACGAGGACTTCTCGCGTTGATCTTACGTTTTGTTACGCAGCGTGCAACTTGAGTGGAATGTGCTCAAGCGGCTTTGCGCAGGCCATCGACCACGACGCGGACCAGATGACGATCTTCGAGTGAATACCGTTCGGCGGCGAGGCAGCCGGCGATCAGGGCGCGCAGATCGTCGCCGTCGATGTCCTCGCGCACCGCGCCCGCGAGCTGTGCCCGCGACAGCAGCGCCTCCAGCGCCGCCCGGAAATCGGTGCCCGCGCTCGCTTTGAAACCCAGCCCCGTCGTCTCGGCGAGCGCGTCGCAAAGGGCCCGGTTGAGGGACGCTTGCTTGACGACGCGCTTGAAGAAGTCGAAGAAGGCCGAGCCGGGGTCTTCGGCGGCCAGCAGGTCGCGTGCTTCCTGCGCGAACTGCTCGATGCGCTCCAGCACGACGGCCTGGAAGAGTGCTTCCTTGCTGGGGAAATGCCGATAGACCGTGCCCGCTCCGACACCGGCGAGGCGGGCGATCTCGTCGAGGGGGACGGCGAGGCCGTCGACGGCGAAAGCCTCTTCGGCCGCCGCGAGCACCTTCGCTCGGTTGCGTCGCGCGTCGGCGCGCAGCACGGGCTTGTCCACTGTTCCCCTCCTCAACCGGGTCCGGCGTTCCGATTCAACGCCGACGGTGGCGGGGGCATTCCAGCAGCCGAGAGATCCGTGGCACTCCGTGAAGGCCTCCTTCCCTACTCTCAAGGTCAGGGTCCCGGCAAAGTCGAGATCTTGCAGGTCAGGCGGCTATTCGCCGCCTGCGTGAGGCTGACGATGAAGGAATCGGGACGTTCAGTGTCCCCATTCCTTCATCGTCACGGGTCACACCGGTTGCGGAGCCCCCTTGAGGGCACTAGCGATATCAAGCCCGGATTACCAAGAGCAGCGCTGATCAGCAGCTCTGCGACTTTGCCGGGACCCTGACCCTCAAGGTAGGGAAGGAGGCCTTCACGGACTTTCGACTGCCACCAAAGCTCACTGCACGGCGGTCTGTGTCCCGTCCGGCGTCAGCAACCCCTGCACGGTGCTGAACAGGTACTCCCAGACGCCAGGGATCAGCACCACCGCGGCGACCGCGAACACCGGGAAGATCAGCCGGTTCTCGACCTTCTTGCCGGTCCGGAACCGCAGCGCCTTCGGCGGCCGGATCTCGTACCAGGTTTCCCCCGCGATGGGGATGGGGAACAGGAACGGGCAGCCGGACTCGGTCAGCGCGTCCCCGAGGCAGTGCACGAAACAGCCGACCGCGACGGCGATGCCGAGCCAGCCGGAGATCTCCGCGAGTTGCGCCGCCTTGTCCGGCGGCGCGGTCCACACCCACCACCCGACCGCGGCGCCACTGACCGGCAGCAGCCAGTCGCCGAGCGCGCCTTCCGCGAGCAGCAGGCCGAGGACGACGACGCCGAACACCGCCCACGGTCCGCCTTCGGTGGTACCCCAGGAGGTCAGGAAGCCGAGGCCGACGGCGAACAGCACGGTGTGCGAGAGGTGCCGGTGCTTACCGGTGACCTTCTCGTCACGGGGTCCTTTGGTCAGCGCGTAGAGGGCCGCCGAGACCCGGCGCAGGAACCAGGAGATCGCGCCCGTGAACCAGCCGAGGAACCGCGACGCGCTGGCGCCCGGGTGGTCGAGGTCGGGCAGGAGGGCGAAACCGGCCGTGGTCGCCGCGAAAACGACCGCTTGGTGCACCGTGCCCGCTCCGACGACGGGCGCGACCGCGAGGCCCGCGCACCAGCCGGTCAGGGCATGCGTCCGCCCCATCATCGTGCTGCGTCCCCCAGATGTCGCGGATCACGAGCCCACGACCGTAGCGGGGGATCAGGCGGGGGGCTCCTCCGACACGCTGAGGTGCTCGGCGACGCCGGTGAGCTCGATCACTCGGCTCACCTGGGGGCTGGGGACCACTTCGAGCTCGACAGCCTTCTCGGCGGCCTGACGCTGCGCCTGGAGCACCACGTTCAGCGCCGAGGAGTCGAAGAAGGTCACGCCGGTCAGGTCGGCGACGACCCGGCCCGACGGTTTGTCCGTGATCAGGGCCCCGAGGGTCTCCTGGAGCTGCGGGCTCGTCAGCAGGTCGAGCTCACCGGTGACCACCACACGCGGCGTTGGCGCGTCGACGTCCAGCGTGATGCTGAAACCGGGCGGCGTGGTGTTCTGCTCCGCTGCGGGCATGCACATTCTCCTCATCAGGTGAGAACCGGCGCTCAACGCCGGCGCTCGCCTGTGGTCTCAAGCTTCGGCCGCGCCCAGTCCGGACACGGACGCACGCTCTTCTTCGGCGGGTAGGCGTGGCTGTCCCCGCAACGACAGTCCCAACCCTAACCCAGTACGGACAAGGCGCCACGATCGCCGTCATGCGCGTCGCCGACCGGTGCCCGGGGCGCGCTCAGTGCGCGGTCAACGCCTTGCGCCCGGCGCGGCGTTCCCGGAGGAACAGCTCGCGGCGCTCGATCTCTCCGAGGCCACCCCAGATGCCGTAAGGCTCCTGGACCGCCAACGCGTGCTTACGGCACTGTGCCAGCACGGGGCAGGTCTGGCAGATCGCCTTGGCGCGCGATTCGCGCCGCTCACGGGCCGAACCGCGCTCGTTGTCCGTGTGGAAGAACAAGCTGCTGTCGGCGCCTCGGCACGACCCACGGAGCTGCCAGTCCCACTCTTCCGCCACCACGTTCGGCAGCCGGCTCACGTCAGCCATGTCGGTCCCCGCCCTTTCCAGGAGATCGTTTGTCGCCCGTTACATGCCCGCCGCCTGTGCGAGTCAAACGTGGGTTTGGTTTGCTCACACTCAGGGCATGTGAGGGTCGGCAGTGCAGCTTGAGAGAGGAACACACGTGGTGGACAACACCCCGCCCAGCGGGGAGGGCGCTCAACTCATCGAGGTACGCACGGCCGCGGTACCGCATGTGGTGCCGACACTCCGGACGATCGTCGCGGACATCGCGATGCGTCAGGACTTCGACCTGGACGCGGTCGAGGATCTCCGGATGGCGGTGGACGAGGCCTGCTCGATGCTGCTCCCTTCGGCCTCCGACGGGCATCTGACCTGTGTTTTCTCGTGGAAGGACGGGCGGATCGAGGTGACCGTCTCGGTGCTTTCGGATTCCCCGGAACCCGACGACGAGACCGGTCTGTCCTGGCAGCTGCTCACCGCGCTCGCGACGTCCGCGCGGCGCAGTGTCGTCCCGGCCGACGGCGGCTACCTGTCCAGGGTGGAACTCATCCGGGAGAGCGAGGCGGCCCGGCCGTGACGGAACCCGTCGAGCAAGACGGCGCGAACGTACCGGCCCTGTTCGAGCGCATGTGCGCGCTGCCGCAGGAAGCCCCCGAACGTGAACGGCTGCGGGACGAGCTCGTGCGCGCGCATCTGGAGCTCGCGCGCAACCTGGCGCGCAAGTTCCGCAACCGGGACGAGTCGATGGAGGATCTGGTCCAGATCGCGACGATCGGGCTGATCCACGCCGTCGACCGCTTCGATCCCACGCAGGGCAGCGACTTCCTCGCCTTCGCGGTCCCGACCATCTCCGGCGAGTTGCGGCACCACTTCCGCGACAACAGCTGGTCGGTCCGGGTCCCGCGGCGGCTCAAGGAGCTGAACGCGAACATCTCGGCCGTGCGCGAGGAGCTGACGGTCCGGCTCTCCCGCGCGCCGAAGCCCAGTGAGATCGCCGCCCATCTCGGCGTCCCCGTCGACGAGGTCTTCGAAGGCCTCCGCGCCGGCCAGGGCCGGTACGGGGCCTCGCTGGACAATCTCCTGGAGAACTCGGCGCACACCCGCTTCGGCGAGTCCGACGCCAACCTGAGCCAGGCGGAGCTCCGCGAGGCGCTGCGGCCGATGCTGGAACGGCTGCCCGATCGCGAGCGCAAGATCGTCGCGCTGCGGTTCGGGTCCGGGATGAGCCAGTCGGATATCGCGCGCCGTGTCGGGGTTTCCCAGATGCAGGTGTCCCGGTTGCTCGCCGCCACACTCAAGAAATTGCGTGAAGGATTGACCGAGACGGAACTCACGGACGGAGTCTGATTCGACCCTCACCCTTGTGGGTACCTGAGAGGCGAACAGCGGATCTGGGAGTCTCTCGCGAGGGGAGGTACGGAACCATGACGATGTCCAAGACGCGATCGGAGGCCTCGTTGCCGGTTGTCTCCCTGCCCCTGCCGGTCGATGTGACGGCCCCCGCCGTCGCGCGGCAAGCGGTGCGGGCGACTCTGGCGAGCCTCGGCTTCGATGATCTGGCCGCCGACGACATCCTGCTGGCGACCTCCGAACTGGTCACGAACGCCTTCGAACACGGCGAGAAGCCGGACAGGCTCGATGTCGAGTACGCCGAAGGCAGGCTCACCCTGCGGGTCTTCGATTCCGGCTCGGGCCGGCCGAGGTTGAAGGAACCCTCGCCGATGGCGGCGCGCAGCCGCGGCCTCCAGCTGGTGCACGCGTTGTCCGACGACTGGGGACACGAGCCGTGTGACGGCGGCAAGTACGTCTGGGCCGTGTTCAGCCTTCAGCGGGCCGACGCTCGAGCCTGAGCGCGGCGTCCGTTTCGGCGATGCGCTCCCGAAGCGATTTCCGCTCCAACGCCTCGACGGCGGCGACCAGCACCTCCCTGAGCGGGTACGGCAGTTCGGCTTCCAACTGTTCGGCCGCGGCGGCGGTCGCCGCCCATTCGGCCTCGAGCGTCGGCATCAGCCTTCGTGTCTTCTCGGTCAGCGAAACGATCCTCTGCCGGGCGTCGGACCCTGGCCTGAGCGAGACGAGGTCCTGGCGTGCCATCTGCGCGACGGTCTGGCTCGCCGCGGAATGCGTCACCCCGACCTCGGCCGCGAGATCGCGGATGGGCAGCGGCCCGCGCGCGACGATCGCGCGGACGATCGGGGTGAAACGCGGGCGGTAGTCCCCCAGCCCGATGTCTTCGAAGAACGCGGAGACGTCCGCCTCGGTCAATTCGAGGACATGTCTGAGCAGTGTGCCCATCCCTCGTTCGCGCGGCGGCCTCCCCACCAGCGGATCATAACGACATATCGGCGGAGCTGAGCTGGACCCGGAAAAGTGCCCAGACGGGTGAAGCCGCCCGGCCGAAAGCCCCGCTATCGCGGTGGCAGGGCGTCCTGCCCACTCACCGTGACCTGCTCGACCAGCGAGCGCCCTGCCGACGTCGATCGCGGCCGCGGGTTCACCAACAGGCAGATAACGACATAATCGCCGGATGACGCCCGAAGAGCTGCTGACGACCACCCGGACCGTCCGTAAACGACTGGACCTGGACCGGCCGGTTCCCCTCGAACTGGTGAAACACGCCCTGCAGGTCGCGCTGCAGGCGCCGAGCGGGTCGAACACCCAGCGCTGGCACTGGCTCGTGATCACCGATCCCGGGCAGCGGGCCGAACTCGGCAAGCTCTATCAGCGGGCCTGCCGCGAGTACCTGGATTCCCCGAACGCGGCCGGGAAACTGTTCGCGGACGACCCCGCGCGCTCGAAGGTGCAGAAGCGCGTCGGCACCAGTGTCGAGTACCTGGCCGACAAGATGGGCGAGGTGCCGGTGCACGTCATCCCGTGCCTGGAGACGAAGACCGCCGAGCTGCCCGCCGGCAACCAGGCCGGGCTGTGGGGGAACCTGCTGCCCGCCGTGTGGAGTTACATGCTCGCGGCGCGCGCGGTCACCCTCGGCACCGCGTGGACGACGCTGCACCTCGCGTACGAGAAGGAGGCCGCGGACATCCTCGGCCTGCCGGAGAACGTGCACCAGGCCGCGCTCATCCCGACGGCGTTCTACACCGGTGACACCTTCAAGCCCGCCGCGCGTCAGCCGCTCGAAGAGGTCATGCGCCTGGATCGCTGGTGAGGTAGGACTCCAGCCGGTCCGCCAAGACCTTGGGGTGGCTCAACGGCACGGAGTGCGGGCCCTCGATCTCGTCGGGCGCGAACCCGAGCCTGTCCTGGACGACCCGGCGTTGGAACTCAGGCGTGAAGAAGCGGTCTTCGCGCGCGATGAGTGCCTTCGTCGGGACGTCCGGCCACTTTTCCAGCGGCCACGGCTGTCCCCATTCGGCGCTGACCTGGTTCCGGCCGTGCGAGCCAGCGTCCGCGACGATGTCCGCGGGGACGCCGTTGTAGAACTTCTCCTCGTCGCTGAGGTCCTTGGCGTCCTCGAAACCCGTGTTGCCCCACCAGTCCCCCGGTGTCTCACCCGGCTTCGGGATCATCGGCGTGAGCATCACGAGCAACCGCGCCGAATGCCTCCCGGCGACCAGCGGCGCGGTGAAACCGCCGTAGGAATGACCGAGGACGACCAGGTCGTCACGGTCGCCGATCGCCTTCGTGACGGTGTCGACGTGCTCGGCGAAGCCCGCCTTCTCGTCCTCGATCGGCAGGTTCACCGCGACGACGTCGTGTCCGCGGCCGGTCAGTTCCGCCTCGAGGAGGTGGAAGTCCCAGGCGCTGCCGCCACCGCCGTGGATCAGTACGAAGGTCGCCATCGCCCCAGCTAAGCCGAAGCCGGGGAGATCAGCAACGACCGAGCATGTCGCCGAGCGCGGTCTTCTCCGCGGTGGTGATCGTCAGGCCGTAGTAGTGCTTGACGGTGATCCAGTCGGTGGCGTAGGTGCACCAGAACGACACGAGCGGCGGCTTCCACTGGTCCGGCGCCTTGTCGCTCTTCTCCTGGTTGACGTTGTCGGTGACGGCGAACAGTTGCGGCCGGGTCAGGTCGTTCGCGAACTGGCGCCGCTTCTCGTCGTTCCACGATTTCGCGCCGCTGACCCAGCTCTGGGCGAGCGGGACCATGTGGTCGATGTCGATGTCGGTCGGCTTGGTCCAGGTCTCGCCGTCGTAGATGCTGGTCCAGCTGCCGGAGGTCGGGGCACAGTCGGAACCGGCCTTGACGTCCTTGCCGTCGCGTTTGAGCACGAACTCGCGCGTGTTGCAGTTGTTCCCCTGGCTGTCCCAGTGCGGGTACTTCTTGCGGTCGTAGCCGTCCATCGGCCCGCGCGGCGCGACGGTGAGCTCGTCCAGCTGCTTGCGCGCGTCGGCGGCGCTCGCGGGGTTCGACGGCGTCGGCTGCTGCGCGTCGCCCTTGCCGCTCACGAACCAGAACACCGCGAGGACGACGGCGGCGAGCGTGATCAGCAGAAGCAGCCGCTGAGCCGTGGTCATCTGCCGGGTACGCGTGGCCACCGCGCGATTCCTCTCGACGGGGATGGGAAGCGACCAAGTATCGCCATACCGCGTGAGGAAACCGGGTGCGACACGACGATGACAGCAGGTAGTTGTTGTCACATCGGGGCCCTGATCTGCGACTACCCCAGGGACGCTGCCGGAAGGAGCGGGCTTGTGGGCGCCGAAAAACGCAAATGGAACACCAGGGTCGACGACTATCTGAACCGGAAGGCCGCGGAGCGCGGGCACGTGATCGCCATGGCACGGATGGGATCCACCGCGCTGGAGCGCGGCGATCTCGACGAGGCCGAGGCGTGGTTCCGCAAGGCCGCCGCCGGCGGGGACCGGGCCTCGATGGGCACCCTGGCGCACCTCCTGCGCGAACGCGGCGCGCCTGAACAGGCCGAACGCTGGTATCGCGAAGCGGCGACGGCCGGTGATTCGCATGCCATGGCGCATCTGGGAAATCTCTGCGCGGGGCGGGGAAGTCTCGACGACGCCGAGGACTGGTGGCGGCGGGCCGCCGCCGAGGGCCGGGTCGAGGCGATGGCCGAACTCGGGCGGTTGCTGCACCGGCGCGGCGAACTCGAGGAGGCCGAGCACTGGGCGGGCCAGGCCGCGGAGGCCGACAACGTCGAAGGCATGATCACGCTCGGCGCGCTGCTGTGCGACACCGGGCGGACGCGTGAAGCGGAACCGTGGTGGCGCCGGGCGGGTGAAGAGGGCGACGCGGCCGCGCTGTGCAAACTCGGCCACCAGGCCCAACAACGGGACGACCTCGCGCGCGCCGAAAGCTGCTACCACGCGGCCGCGGCCGCCGGGGCTCCCGAAGCCGCCGTCCGGCTCGGCCTGGTGCTGCACCGGCGCGGCGAACTCGACGCCGCCGAACGCTGGTACCTCAAGGCCGCCAAACGGGGCGACGCCGCGGCGATGACGAACCTCGGCGTGCTCGCCAACGACCGGAACGACCCCGGCGAAGCCACCGCCTGGTACCGGAAGGCCGCCGAACTCGGCAGCGTCCCCGCGTACACCAACCTCGGCAGGCTCGCCGCCGAACACGGGAACTTCCAGGAGGCCGAGCACTGGTTCCGCGCGGCCGCCGACACCGGTGATCAGGCGGGGCAACGGGATCTGGACGAGCTGTACCGCAACGCCGGCGCCCGGCACCGCCAGCAGTTCTAGGCTTTCCAGTTCCTCATCGCCGCGAACCCTTCGCGCAGCCGCTGGAGTTTGCGGCTGCGGTACGGGTCCTCGCCCTCGTCGAGCCGCCACCGCTCCTCGACGCCCGCGCGGAACACCGCGAGCCCCTCGAAACCGAGCCCGCCGGTGAAGTCCGCGATGCTCACGTCGACGCGCCCCGAACCGTCGAGATCGAGACGTAGCAACCACTCCGCGAGTTCCTTGGGCTCCGGCGGCGAGTCCGCGCAAGCTTCCGCGTACAACGCGAGCGCCGCGCGGACCTCTTCGCCGAGCGCGCCGAACGAGTCCTCGGCGAAGTCCAGCGCCTCCACCACCAGCTCGACGATGCGGCACAGCAACGGCCCGTCCATCACTTCTTTGGCGGTGGCGAGCACCTCGCGGACCTTCTCGGTGTACGCGAGCGTGCCCTGGAAGCCGACGAAGCCGCGCAACCGCAAGGTGCCCTCGATGTGACGCCGCAACGCGTCGAGGTCTTCGCGGCCGGCCTTGAGCGAGAGTTTGCGGAACAGGACGGGGTCCTCGTTCGCGTGCTCGACGAGCAGTTCGATCAGCTCGGCTCGGTCGAGGGTTTCGACGTACCCGCGGATGTCGGCCGCGCCGCCGTCCGCCACTCCCTCGAGGACGAGCAGGCCGACGGCCACGCAGTGCTTGCAGAAGAACCCGTCCGCCGCGTGCGGACAGGAACACTCGCCGACCAGCTCGCCGTCGACGTTGCGCAACCGGACCGTGTACCGGTCGGTGCCGCTGACCACCGCCGCAACCCCGCCCGCGACGTCGTCCAGCGTCTCGACCGCCTCCAGGTACTTGGCCCCGCGCGCGAACGACACGTCACCGGCTTGCCTGCGGAGATCGTCCTCGCTGAACCACGTCACCGGCCCATTGAACCCCCTCAGGTCCGCGGGCCGAGGAACAACCCGCCGCTCGCGTCGAGGACCTGCCCGGTCACCCAACGCGCGTCGTCGGAGGCGAGGAAGGCCACGACGTCCGCTATGTCGTCCGCGGTACCGAGCCTTTGGTGTGCGGTGAGGCTCGCGATCGCGGCCTCCAGCTCCGGCGTGAAGATCTCTCGGTTGTCCGGGGTCTTCGTGGCGCCAGGCGCCACGACGTTGACCGTGATCCCGCGCGGGCCGAGTTGCTGGGCGAGCGTGCGGCTCATCGTCTCGAGCGCGCCCTTGGTCATCGCGAAGGACGTCTGCGCCGGGTTGGCCATCCTGGTGGCGACCGAGGACACGTTGATGATGCGGCCGCCGTCGTTGATCGGTGCTCGTTGGATGAGGAAGTACGGGGCACGGACGTTGACCGCCATCAGGTGATCGAAGCTCTCGGGCGTGTCCGTCTCGATCGGCCCCGCCGGTGGCGCGGCCGCGTTGTTGACCAGGATGTCGAGCGCTTCGATGCCTTCCAGGGCTTTGTCGACACCCTCCATCTGTGCCAGGTCCGCTTGATCGCTGTCGTGCCTCAGGACGTTGACGCCGTCTCTCTCAAGCCTCCGCGCGATCGCCGCCCCGATCCCGCGCGAGCTTCCCGTCACCAATGCAGTCTTCATACGCACCCCAGATGTTAGTGACTAACACTTTGATAGTGTCTACCACGTGAACCTCCGCGACCGCCAGCGCGCCGAAACCCGGCTCGCTATCCAGACTCACGCGATCCGCCTCTTCAGCGACGTCGGCTACGACGCGACCACCGTCAACGACGTCGCCGCGGCCGCCGGCGTCTCGGCGATGACGGTGTACCGGCACTTCCCGACGAAGGAGGACCTGGTCCTCTACGACGAATACGACCCGCTGACCGCTTCCGCTGTTGCCGCTCAGCCTGCTGGTCCTTTGCCTTCGCGGATCGGGCGCGCGCTTGAGGAGACCGCCGCTTCCGGGTCTCTGTCGGAGAAGGCGTTTCTACTGGCGCGGCTGCGGCTGATGATCTCGGTGCCGTCGCTGCGGGCGCGGCATCTGGACAGCCAGTACGCGACGACCGATGCGATCGTCCTGGCCCTTTGCGGGTCTTCTCCGGAGCCCGAGGAGGAGTTTCGGGTGCGAGCTACGGCTATGGCTTGCCTGGGAGCGGCGCATGTGGCGCTGATCCGCTGGGCTGAGACGGACGGGGAGGGTGACCTGGCGGGGTTGATCCGACAGGCGCTGGACAGCGTGTTCAGGGAGACAAAAAGCACCTAGATCCTACGTCCTACCCACCCCCACCAGGAAGTACAGAACCCAAAGCATCAACCAGTAGGCTCCTGAGGTGTTCCGGTGAACAGAATGTCAGCGGCCCTGCAAGAGTGCGCCCGACACCTACATTCGGAGCAGCCTCAATAGGCGCTACCACGAAGGCTTCACCTTTATCGATGAACTCTGTTCTTGCTTCAAGTAAATAGGTGAGCGCTTGCTCATATCCTCGCCGCAAGTAGTCGCCATCAGCAGTGTACTTACATTCAATTATTAACCCGTATCGACCTTCATGGTCGACCAAGAAAAGATCTGCACCTTTGGTACGCCCCCGCCGCGCCAGTCCGCCTGTCGCCAGCACATAAGGTTCCACAATATCTCGCGAACTCCAAACATCCCCAGCCTCAAACCACAAATCCCATGACGAAGCACCTGGAATTTCCACCCGGTAAGCCGGGCCGCGAGAACGACCAGCAAGAGGGCGTCGACTTACAGTCCGACACCCCAACTCCTCTAGAACTCCCAGAACAGTACCCAGAATTCCGAGATGAAATAGGCGCCAAGCGATAGTATCGTCTGGAGCAAGCTGCTCAATCGCAAGCCTCCAAAGGTCCCCTGCATCCTCCCTCCTCAACCTTTCAGCAAGATCGGCCACGGCCCGCCATGTAGACCCAAGACGCCTCAAAGAATCAAGAGTTGCAAGATCCGGAAATACTGGCTCAACAGCCTTTAGTTCCGCACTATGCGCCAGCTTTTTCAAAGTATCCAGCTGGGGAGATAATCCGTCTCCCACCGCAGAACGCGACTTCTTGGCATCAAGATACACGAGCAGCAATCGGTCGACGGTCCAGCGAAAGCAGCCCAATAGTTCATCGTCAGGACTCCTTCGGCGAACACGTCCAGTAAATTCGACCGGAGGCCATCCTTGCCGCCGCGTTTTAGACCAATTTACTGCGCCGCGCAGCGATCTACCTACAACAGTCTCAGCTTCAGAAGCCACTGGCATGAGGTTCCACCAGTCCGTTAACCTAACTGGGAGCTGCATCATATTCCTGCGACATTGCTCAAACAACACCAGATGAGCCCTCTTTGCTATATCGTCTGCCGTCCATTCGTAACCATCGTCACTTAGGACCGCTGACAGACCTGAAAAGAGCTGCCCCTTCCCGGACCAACTATGAAATAGCTTGCGCATACCTTCCCAAGGCAAGGACAAAACGCTCTCTACCGAAGAGTCTTTAGCTGAATCCGAAGCCACTCCCATTCACCCCCCAAGGCGTCCTCCGAACCAACTGCGGCAGCAACATCTTCCATCCTGTCGTCTCGATCATAAAGAGCAAGCCATGATCCCATACCCGCCAAGTAGGCCTCAGCTATCAATTGAGGTATTTCTGCTCCAGACGCCTCTTGAAGACCAGCAGATACATAGTCTGGAATGGAAAGAAGTGCCGCCGGGCCCATGGGATCCAAGTACTCAGAATGCGCCGAATAGATTATCCCGAGGATATCATGTATGCGAGCTGCATCTTCTTCGCCAAGCGGCCATTTAGACTTGGCGATTCGGGATCGCAGTGCAACAGAGAAGGACACACTGTCCGGAGCTCCGACAGGCACGTGTCCAAATCGTCGACCTAGCGCCTGCCCAAATCGAAAAACGCGCTGAGCATCGACGGCATTATAGGTGCCTAGCATACGCCAATCTCTACCAGCTTTGTAAATTATCGGCTCAGGTGAAACATACTTGCCACGCAGTCGATCGCGGCCCACAACTTCACTGTAAGGTTTTGTACTCCAATCTAGAATAATTGGACTTGACCGCGGATCTGCGCTGGCACGACCCACAATTACCGCTTGCCCGGACAACCAGGTCAGGAGACCAGCAAAAATACGATCGAGATCCGCGCGATTCGCCTCGTCGAGAACTAACCAACGGTCTTGTTCAATAGCTTCCAGAACATGTCCCGGACTGAAGCGAATCTTACTCTGGTCATCAATAGTGTCGCCGCCAACAAGCTCACGAGTAGTCCAGGATTCATCTGGCGTCACGAACAACGGGTCATGAATCGTCGTCATCCCGTACGATTGCGGATCCTTGGCGATCTCGTCGGTAATCTCGGCGACCAACTGAGTTTTGCCTGTCCCAGGCGGGCCAACAAGCATGACAGCCTGGCGAGATTTCACTGAAAGGCGCAGCATACGACGCACACGGTCATCAATAACAAGTGGATGGTCGGGTACTTTTCGACGGAAATTAGCCGACGTCTTGACCTTATCCACCGCCACCCCAAAGCGACGGGCAAGCCCTTCCGCCATCGCCGACTTACTATCCCCTTGATAGCCAATCCATTGAACGCTCCAAGCTCTACCATGCTTACCGATAACCAAGACGGTTCGCGACACTCCCAACCCCAGATAGTCACGCAACGCCTCGACCATCAGATCATTTTCGATTGAATCTGTTATAACAATCGCAAGATCAGTATTTGCTACCCTATTAGAATGCTCCAGCTGGGCACCCAATTCTGCAGCATTGCTTACCTGAATAGCTGCGACCTTCGTTGACTTGACCCCTGCCACAGATGCGAGCAAGTACTCGAGGCGAAAAAATTTCGTACCGCTAGGGGAATCGAGATCAACACCCGCCATGCCGTACTCAAGTAGCTCAGCAGGCTTCAACTTCGACGGCTCAGTCATGAGAGCTGACGGTACCGACCACCTCGAGCGCCGAGCCTCACCGCCACACGCCTCCGCACAACCAAGTTTACTCTCTGAAAACTTGACATGCGCGGGTGCACGAAGCAGGCGTACGCAGCCTTCGCACAGCTACACTCAGTACGCACGTCACACGGAGGGGTGGAGTTTTGGACGAGGACGGCCTGTATGAGCAGCTTCGGCACCTTCGCGTCGCCGAGGCGGGTGGCCAACGGATGCCACACAAACCACTCCTGCTGCTCTGGCTCCTGGGCCGATACCTCAACGAACGTTCCACAGCGGTCGCCTACGACGTCGCAGAAGGCCCCGTAGGAGGGCTAATCGAGCGTTTCGGCGGAGGCGCCTTGCAGCGAACCGACCGCGCGGCGATGCCCTTCGTACACCTGGAGCGCACCCTCTGGACTGTGGAGGCGGACGGTCATACTCAAGTCGCCAACAGCCCGTCACGCTCAGGATCATGGCTTCGGAAGCATAGTGTGCGCGGCACCCTTCGACCTGAGGTCGTTGACCTTCTTGACGAGCCATGGGTCATCTTCAAAGCGGCTGACGTTCTGTTTGACAACTACTTCACACCGGGAGTAGTAGCAGCGCTGCGTTCTGCAGTGCACCTCGATCACCTCGGGGCGTCACCTAGCACTGCAGCTCTAGCGCGTGCGACGCCAGCCGTTACAAAGCGAGTTCAGCTCGCTTTCGATACGGATGAGCTCCCCGATCCACTGACACTCCCCCCTAATATTGAGAATTTTGACTTCGATACCCAGCTTCGCTGGAATGCGTTCAGCTGGCTTACCGACTTAATTAGGACCGAAGGGCGTAACCTCCCTTCTCGGAAGATCAAAGGTTTCACTTTCAACGGTCAAGACTTTCCACTTCTTGATCAACAGGGTATCTGGAAGCCACGGCAGCTTGATGTAGCACTTTCAATTAGGACCACTTACACATCACCACAAAAGAAGCGGCCTTATGAAGATGAAGTAGGCAAAGACGGTCTAGTTCGATATAAGTATCGAGGAACTGAACCTGGTCTCTTTGCGAACGTTGCGCTTCGCCGCGCTTGGCAGGAGAAGCGTCCCTTGATTTGGTTCAAAGCCGTCGCCAAATCAGTTTACGAGCCACATTTTCCATTTTGGGTGGTCGCCGACGAGCCCGAACGGCTGCAGATCGTCGGTAGCTTCGACTCACCTGACGACACAGACTCAGCGTGGAGCACCCTGATTGAGAATGGAAGGCATGCTCGCTGGAATGCTAAGTAGACCGCCGATTACTCTCGGCCACGTCCCGCTACGCCAGACGCAGCGCGCCAGTGTCTACATCGAAATCGGCGATCGTGCCTTGAAGCAAGATGGCCGGGCTTCGGGGGGGACATGCCAACTAGCCATACAAGTACGTCCTGGCAGTACCAAGAAGCCCTCCTGTTCAAAGCGCTGCACGAGGGGACATCTCCCCTGGCAACCTCTCACCACCGCCGACCGGGATCGCGTCCGCGAGCTGCACGCTGGAGGAGAACCCGCAACGACATCGCCCGGGAGATCAACCGCTCGCCGTCCACGGTGACCGGCATCGCCCGCGCGCTCGGCCTGTCCTTCGACAGTTCGGCCACTGCCGCCGCAACGCACGCCTGGCCAGGTCGACAACCGCGCCCGCCTCACCGACATCGTCGGACGGCTCTACGGCCGCGCCGAGCTCATCCTCGGCCGCCTCAAGGTCGACCGATACACGTTCACCGTGACCACGATCAACGGCGTTGAGTCCAAGGTGCCCGACCACGTGCCGGCGCCGACGCCGCGGCCAAGCTCGAGCAGGTCGACACCGGCGCAGAGGGCTTCCGGTCGATGCTCGGCGGGCTCGCCGTCGCGCTCGGAATCCAACCCACCGTCAAAGGCCTAACTAGTGCTGGCACCGGGCAGTACCGAGAGGGTCAGAGCACCTCGCCGTAAAGCGGCTTCATAGCTTCTCCCTGGTCAGGTGTGATCACGCCGCGCTCTACAGCCTTCGTGATCAACGCGTCGAACGACTCGTTTCGGAATTTGAGCATTGCCTCACGCATCTCTCCTCCTGTCCCCTCGGGATGCCGCGGGCGTCCGTGATGCCCCTTCCGCAACTCGTCGGGTTCAAAGCCACACACAACGCCGTCGTCGAGGTCCATCCTCGCGCGAGTCAGTCTCACGTGGACGAGTTTCGTACCGAACTTCTCGACCGTTCCGTGACTGCCCTCGACAAACCGGCGTCGACTAGATCGTTCGACCGTTACCGAGTCACCGATCTTAAGGTCGTTGCCATCACGGTCCCTAAACATCACGACTCCGTTCGTAGTTTCCACAGCAGGCGCATCACCAGACAGCCGCCCGTCATTACATGATCGAACACCGACAGTTGCGGGGGGATGCTCGCGTCAAACCTCCCGTTGTCATCAGCGCAAGCCGAGTCGATGCGCGAGTCGCGTGCCCGGGTGAATATCTGGTCGGGCGCATCCGGTCAGGCAAGACCATCGCGAGTCTTTTGCGCCGGTTGATCTACGTAGCGCACGCGCCCCGCGGCGGGCAACTCGTCGTTGTCGGGCGCGCCCGCGACTCGGTCGCGCGCAACGTGTTCGCGCCACTTCAAGACCCGACCCTGTTCGATGCGGTCGCCGACCACGTCCCCTACACGCGGACGCGCCGTCCGGCTGAATTCTCGGTCGGCAGGTGTTCGTGCTCGGCGCCTCGGACAGCAAGGCTGAGAAGGTCCTGCGCGGGCCCACCAGTGCTGGTGCGTACGTCGACGATATCACTGTCGTTGCCCGCGAGTGGGGCTCTTGCGCGTCGACGTTAGCTGTTCGGCTCTGGTGTGCCGTTACGCCAGACGCAGGGCGACGAAACACTGAGGGAGATCTCATTCAGATGGTTAGCCTGCATTCCCATCTTGAAACCATCCACATTGTTCTTTGCCGCCAAAAAGGACCCCTTCTTGTCATCGTCGGTAATCGCGAATCCAGTTTTTTCCCAGTGAACACGAATCTTCTGAAAAAAGACCGGGATTTGGTCAGAAGCGACCCCCTCAAGCCGATAGTCGACGGTCGCCTCACGCCGGTTCTTCGATGGGCTACCATCAGCATTAGAGCATGGAAAGTCGTAATCCTTGTACGGGTTGATGAACTTGACGTCAGCCCCCAAGGCTTGCCTGGCTTGCTCAGCATAAACGTCTACCTTGCGAGCAGCGTCTGCAAGAGTGATTGTTGACTCCACGTTCCCTCCTTCGCCTGGGGAGTCCACTCCGCAGGCCGCCAATAATAGGGTCGCGATTGCTGTCACGACGATGGCTTTTCTCGCACCAACATTCATCAACTTCCCGAACCTCATGGCTGCTGACCTGCAATAATACTTCCCATTCCGCGCAGAGACGGACTGGTCCGTTCCCAGTATTCTCCATGAGCTTCAACGCTCGGCAACTCGACTGGTCCACCGACTGTGGTTCCACGATTGGATTCGAAAGTCTTGCCCCCGAATTGGGGGTCCACGGGGTTGGGTCCGAGTGGGTCGATGGACATTCCTTCTCCGCCTGGCATACGGGGGAAGTTGGTGACGTTGATGACGTCCTTCTCAGCCGTCGTCGAGTACACATGGTCGGGCGCGATATTCAGTTGGTGCGCATAGCCGACGCCGACACCGGGGCTCGCCACGAAGACCATGTCGTTGACGGCGAGACCACCATCTCGTGCCGCGTGCCCAACGAGCGTAGTACCGTAGCTATGGCCAATGGCCGTGTTATGCGAAGGGGCTCCCGTGTGACTCTCACGCAAACCGTCCTGGAAGTTGTCGAACGCCTGCTTGCCATCGTCCGCATAACTCACACTGCCAGCGTTCAAGAGAGTGTCAGGCGCGTCGTATCCCAGCCAAGTGATGACCGAAGCAGAGTCGGCGCCTGCTCGCGTCGCGGCCAGGTGCATCCTGTCACCTCGGGCGGCCTCGTCGCTAAAGGTGGCGAGGTCAGCCGTTGTTCCAGGGACATAGGACGCTACATGTGCCGCAGTGTCCGGATTTCCCTTCGCCAAGATGGCTTTGCCATCATCGTGACCGTCGATACCCAGTAAGTAGTACTTCTGATTCTCAGGGGTCGCCGGGTCTTGCTTGATCATGGCGTCAAGATTGTCGACACCCTTGATCTTCTTGTCCAGCTCGCCGAGCTGGGCGTTCAAGGCGTCGAACTCGCGCTGGTCATTGAGTTTGATACCTCCGCCGCCGGTTCGCGGGAACTCGTTGATCTTCTTTTGCAGCTCGTCGCGCTCAGATTGGAGACGCGATCGTTCGCGGCCGATCAGCTCGCGGTTGGCGATATCGCGTTGCTTTGCGGAGAAGCCGTCTCGTGGTCCGACGAGTTCCGGCCGATCCATCGCCAGCCGCGTTCGCTGTGCTTCGCTCAGGGTCGCCCAGTAGGCGGCGTTCTGTGTCGCGGTCGCTCCCTCGGGCGGCGGCGCCGGAATGCTGAGCGACCCCATGGCTGCACCGGAGTTACCGGCCGCAGCCAACGACGTGTTCTCGTTGTCATTGCCCGTCGCGTCGATGGTCTGTCCGGACACGATCCGATCGAGCACGAGACAGAAGTCGTCATCGATATCGGTGGCGCTCTTAAGGACCTCCGAGACACGATCGCGCAGCTCCGCCGCGATCGTCGCCCGTTCGCGGGCGACGGCCTTCTTCTGATCCTCAGGAGTATCCGGCGGCGGCCCGTTGTCGACGATCCCCCCGTCACCACCGATGGTGAAGTGGTGCGCGCGAGCAAGCCCCTCGACTTCCTTGACGCCGCTCATGACACCGCCGATCGCGTCCCCGACGTCGCCCGCGCTACGGCGCAACGAGGCGACCTCGGCGGCGTACTCTTCCAGGTCGTCGATGACCTGGTTGACCTCGGTCGCGGCGGCGCCAGCCGCAGTGCCATGCCAGCCATCGGCCGTGTTGATACCGCGCAGGTCATCCGAACAGGCAATGACCTTGTTGTACGCCGCGTTGACCTCACCGACCGCGCTTTGCAGGGGTGCGGAATCCCATCGAGTGACCTCAGCCCAAGTGACCATCAGACCGGCTTCCGCCCACCCGTGGGCTGAACGGGGACAGACAGATCCGCCTTCGCGGCATCCTCGCGACTGCTGTAGAGATCGGCAGCCTTCGCCATGTTCGACGCATGTGCATCAAGACGCCGCTCGTATTCCTGCTCACGGTCTTGCAGTGTCTGCTTGACCGTGGCGAGCTTGCCCACGCACCGCGCTCCCGGCATACCGGCGTCCCCTGCCGGCACCGTCGCTGAGCACTTCGCCCCACGCAGCCCGTCCGCGACCCGCGCCGCCGCTTGGCCGGTCCCTCTGATCTTCCCGATCACCACGTCATAGCCAGCCATGAGCCCTCCCCTGCCCTGGTAGTCAAGTGGTCACACTACGGGAGCGGAGCAGGCTGATTCAACAACTTGAGCACCAAGATTCAGGAGAAAGCAGCAGGTCAGAGCGTTGTACTTACGCCTGATTGAGTATTTCTACCCAGACGCCTCGGCAGCGAACGCCTCCACGAATGGTCGACACGCTTGCGCGCGCGGCGACAGAGTTCCACAGCCGCAAGCCTATGCGCTACATTCGGACATACGTTCGAATAGGGGGTCTTGATGTCGCTGCAGGAGCTCACGAGTCGTGACGCGGTGATCGATGCGGTGCAGCAGTGCGATGTCATCGATCTCGAGACATCCGTGCCCGGGTTTGGCCCCGCTCGCGACTACGTCCTCGAGGTTGACGGCAAGCACTACCACGCCAAGAACGTCGCCGGTGTTGCTTACGGAGTTCAGCACCCCGACCGCGGCACCCTTCCTGCCTCCAAGTTTGGCAAGAATTCCGCAGACACCGCACGTCTCCTCGAGCGGCTCGGATTCATGATCACCACGACGGCCAAGTTGTGGCCACCCAACCTGGGTGATGAGTACCCCAGCCGAACTGCCGTTTACGACGCCTATGGCGGCGACAAAGTTGCTGGGATCATCCGATTCCCTCGCGATGAAGTCGTCAACGCCTTCTCAGATGAGGAAGGGCCATACGCCGACGAACCGCCAAATCCACTCAAGCCGTTCGAGTACCGCGGCGAGGGCAGGTATGGCAATCAACTGCTGACCATCAAAGGCAATAAGAGACTCGATAGGGCTCGCCGAGAGCGCCGAGCGGTGCGGTACTGGTACCGGCCCGCCGGTGGCACCTTCAAGTTCGCCATGTGGGTTGCGGTTCTCAGCCGAGCACAGGTGTGGTCACTAGACGACAACAAGAAGCTGCGTCTCGAGTACACGTTCCAGATGATGGCGGTCCCGGGTCCCGAGCTAGACACATGGCCGCCTCACGTGGATGACCTGATCGATGACAAGAAGATCGAAGACACTCCTCCGCCCACACCACCGGCGCAGGGCGCTACTAAAAATGACCGGCGGAAGACGTACCAGGATTACCTTCAGGGCATCGGCGAGACACCGGACACTGGCAGCACTAAGAACGAGCCAACTAAAAGAACACGCAACGTGTACCCTCGCAGCCGCCGCGTGCGCGACGCGGTGCTTATCCGCGCGGACGGCTGGTGCGAAAACGACAGCTGCACAGGAATGCCTCCTGACACCACACCCAGTGGCGAAGCGATCCTCGAAGTGGACCACGTCGACGACCTCGCGCTTAAGGGACTTGACTACCCGGAGGTCATGATCGCGCTGTGCCCCAACTGCCACGCCGCAAAGACCCGAGGGCTCAATCGAGCGGCGCTTAAACGCCACTTCCGCGCCAGGGCAGCCGAACTCCACCGTAAGGCCGCGCAGTCCAGCAAGTAACCGTCCACAAAGGACAGACAAAAAGGCCCTCCCGCGGACGGGAGGGCCTTAGTGCTGTCTCAACCAGACGTGCGCCCGAAGGGATTCGAACCCCTGACCTTCTGATCCGTAGTCAGATGCTCTATCCAGCTGAGCTACGGGCGCTTGTTCAGTTATCAATCTAGCACCTGCCGAAACAGGGGCCAGCGGAGGCTCCGGGATTTGAACCCGGGAGGGGGGGTTACCCCCAACCGCATTAGCAGTGCGGCGCCATAGACCAGACTAGGCGAAGCCTCCCAGGTCGAACGACCACTGCCCAGATAGGTTACACACCCCGCGGACCCTCGCGAAAGGGACCCCCCTTAGATCCGTTGCAACGCTCTGAGCAGCAGCGGAGAGCGTCCGCCGAGGCCTTCGGCTTCGAAGACGGCGATGCCGACGCGGGGTAGGTCGCGGGCCGCGGGGTACGCCAGGTAGCGCGGGACCCAGCGGGGCTGGAACTTCGCGTTGAAGCGGTAGAGGGTCTCGATCTGGATCCAGCGTGAGAAGAATCGCAGTGTCCGGGCGGACAGGCGGGCGACGGGGCCGGCGCCGATGCGTTGGCCTTGTTCCAGGACGGCGCGGAAGGCGGCGAAGTTCAGGGAGACGTGCTGTGCGGGGGTCGTCAGGAGCAAGTCGGAGATCATCAGCTCGTTGACGCCGTTGTCGGCGGTCCGGTCGCGGCGCATGACGTCCATCGAGAGGCCCTTCTCGCCCCAGGGGACGAACTGAAGCAGGCCGCGAACGCGACCCTCGTGCTCGGCGGTCACCAGGACCGAGCCCGGGTCGCCCATCCGGCCGAGCGCCATCGAGAAGCCGCGTTCGGTGTTTGTGCCGCGCCAGGTGGCGGCCAGGGTGCGGAGTTCGTCGAGTTCCGCGGCGGTCAGGTCTTCGGCTTTGCGGACGCGGACGGTGTAGCCGGCTCGTTTCGTGCGGGAGACGGCTTGGCGGACACCGCGCATGACGCGGCCGTCGAGGGTGAAGGTTTCCGTGTCGACGACGGCTTCGTCGCCGATCTCCAGGACTTCGAGGCCGAAGCGTGCCCAGACGGTCGCACCCAGTTCCGAGCAGCCCATGGTCGCCGGGGTCCACGCGTACCGGCGGCAGACGTCCAGGTACTCCTCGATCGCGCCTGGCCACGCTTCCGGGTCACCGAGGGGGTCCGCCGAGCACAGCGCGACACCGGCGATCACGCGATACGTCACGGCAGCCTTCCCCGACTTCGAGAAGACGACGAACTTGTCCCGGCGCAGGGCGAAGTACCCCAGCGAGTCACGCTCGTCCAGTAGCGCCCTGAGCCGTTCGACCTCGTCGTCGGACAGCTCGGGCGCGGGTTCGGCCGAGCGAAGGAGAAAGTACGCCGCCAGCAGCACGGCGCCGATGCCGAACAGGAGGCCGACCGCGGCCGACAGGTCCTCCAGCCACAGCGCGGGAAACACCACCGGACCGCTCACGCCGATCAGGGCCAGCATCGACTGCACCAGGCGGTCGCCGACACTCACGGCGACGGGCGCGAACGACAACAGCGCGAAGTTGATCGCGACGCCCGCGACCGTCAGCTGGAGGAAGACCCGGACCGCGCGCCATCGGCCGGTCACCGGATCGGGGAGCGCGATGAAGTAGCGCCGCGTCGCGATCAGGGCGATCAGCAGCGCGAGCGACACGAGACCGGCGCCGAGGACGTGCCGCAGCCCGAGGTGCGACACCGTCAGCAGCACGGCGGCGGCGACAGCGAGTTGCCAGGCCCGCCGCTTCCGCCGTTTGAGGCCGGCGGCGAGCAGCACCAGCAGGACACCGGTCACCAGCGCGACCGTCGCCGCGCCGACCGTGGCCTCGTGCGGCAGTTCCAGCCATTCGGCGACGTGACCGCGCAGGGTGCGCCGCCCGGCCGGGACCAGCACCGAGACCAGGGTCAGCAGTCCGGCCAGCCTCGTCACCCAGGTGACCACCACCACCGAGGTGGCACCCGCCACCCGCCACGCGCCCGCCAAGTCCCGCCCCTACGTTCAGCTCCTCGCCAGCTCCACGAACGGTACAAGGGCGTCGGGGTTCAGCAGCGCATCCCGGCTGACGGCGCGGTCAGGTGAAACGCCCGAAAGGATCTTCTTCACCGGAACCTCGCATTTCTTGCCGTTGAGCGTGCGGGGTACCTCGGTCACCTGGACGAACCGGTCGGGCACGTGCCGCGGCGAGAGGGCCCCTCGCAGCTCCTTGCGCAGGGCCGGCTCGACCTCGTCGAGCGAGACGCCCTCGGCCAGGACGAGGAAGCACAACAGCTGCCCGTCCTCGTTCCCCGCCGCCGACGTGTCGATCACCAGCGAGTCCGCGACCTGGTCGAAGGCCTCGACGACCCGGTAGAACTCGGCCGTGCCCATCCGGACGCCGCCGCGGTTCAAGGTCGAGTCGCTGCGCCCGTAGATGACCGCGGAGCCGCGCCCGGTGATCCGGATCCAGTCGCCGTGCCGCCAGATCCCCGGGTACATCTCGAAATACGCCTCGCGCAGCCGTGAGCCGTCCGGGTCGTTCCAGAAGAACACCGGCATCGACGGCATCGGCTCGGTGATCACCAGTTCGCCGACCGTCTCCACCACCGGCTTCCCCGCCTCGTCGAACGCGGCGACGGCGGCGCCGAGCGCGCGGACCGAAAGCTCGCCAAGCCACACCGGGACGTCCGGGGCGGCGACGACGAACGCCACGCACAGGTCCGTGCCGCCGGACACCGAGCAGATCTGGACGCGTTTGCCGACCTCGTCGACGATCCACCGGAAGCCCTCGACGCTCAGCGGAGCACCGGTGGAACCCAAGGCGCGCAACGCGGTGAGGTCGTACCGCTCCGCCGGTTTGATCCCGGCCTTCAGGCAGCTCTGGATGAACGGCGCCGACGTGCCGAAGTAGGTGACGCGGTGCTGTTCGGCCAGCTGCCACAACACGTTGAGGTCCGGATGTCCCGGGCTGCCGTCGAAGAGCACGATCGTGGTGCCCGTCAGCAACCCGGAGATGAGGAAGTTCCACATCATCCAGCCGGTGGTGGTGAACCAGAAGAACCGGTCACCCGGGCCGAGATCGCTTTGCAGGGCAAGAGACTTGAGGTGTTCGAGGGTGATCCCGCCGTGCCCGTGGACGATCCCCTTCGGCAGGCCGGTGGTCCCCGAGGAGTACAGGACCCACAGCGGGTGGCCGAATTCGACCGGTTCGAAGGCTAGTTCCGCGCCCGCGTTGTCGGTGAGCAGGGTGTCCCAGTCGAGGGTGCCGTCGAGGCGGCCACCTGCGTAGTCGATCAGCACGGTCGCTTCGAGCGTGGGGATCTCGTCCCGCAGGGAGTTCACCGTCGACCGGCTGTCGAACCACCGTCCATTGTAGACGTAGCCGTTGACGGCGATCAGCACCTTCGGCTTGATCTGCGCGAAGCGGTCGCTGACCGCGCGGACCCCGAAGTCCGGCGAGCACGACGACCAGATCGCGCCGAGGCTCGCGGTGGCGAGGAAGGCGATCAGCGTCTGCGGGCAGTTCGGCGCCAGTGCGGCGACTCTGTCCCCTTTGGACACTCCCAGCTTCCGCAGCCCTTCGCGCGCGGAGGCGACGGCGGAACGCAGGGCGCCGTACGTCAGCTGTGAGGAGAGGCCGTCTTCGCGGTGGAAGATCACGGCGACCTCGTCGTCGGCCTTCGCGGCGCCCGCGACGCCGGGCATGAGCGAGTGCTCGGCGTAGTTCAGCGTGCCGCCCTCGAACCATCGCGCGTCCGGCATCTCGCCGGTGAGCACCTCACCGGGCTGGTCGTGCCAGCGCAGGCCGAGGAATTCGCCGACGGCCGACCAGAATTCCGGCACGCGCTGGACGGAGAACTCCCACAACTCGTTGTAGTCGTCGACTTCCACGCCGCGTTCGGTGCGCAGCCACTGGCGGAACGCTTCGATCTTGGTGTCGGACAGGCGGCTCGGCTCGGGGCGCCAGAGCACTTCTGGGGCGTCGGCGGTGTGCGTCACCCCGCGATGTTAACCCTCCCCGCCCCGCCACCACCCTCAACGGAAAGTACTTCGTACTTGCTGATCGACCCCGTAACCGACTTAGCGAGCCCCCGTGAACAGCTCGTACGCCATCGTCTTCAGGCGCCCTGCGTCAAGCGGAGTAACGGTGAGCCAGCCTCGGTCGCGGCGAAGCCCGTATCGGCCATCAGGAGTGTCCACCCAGGTCAGCGTGCCCTCGCCGCGTACCCAGCGGCCCTCCCACGACTTCCTGGCCGCCCCGAGCCGCCCGCTGCCAACCCGCTGCGTCGCGATCCGCACCAGCACGATGACCTCGGGTTCACGCAGCCCGGCGTCGCGCAGGACGTCGGAGAACGCCGGCTGCCCGCCGCGCTCCCCCGCCTCGCACGCCGCCGTGTAGTCGTCGACGCGCAGGTTGACCGAGAGACCCCGCCCCTGCTCGCACGGCGGTAACGCCTGCAGCAGGGTCGCGGCGACGAGCGGTTCCCGCAAGGCCGACAGCTCGACATCGGTCCCGGCGACCCCGATCGCGACGGCGCCCCGATCGGACACGCAGCCGACGGCCCGGTACGCCGGATCGCCGTCGAGCCGCAGGTCCAGCGTCAGTTCGCTGTTCGCGAGGGTGTGCAGCAAACCCAGCAGTTCCGGCGCGGGGGCCTCCACCGTGCCGAGGCCGCGCTCGGACAGCGTCCCGCTCGCCGTGGCGACCAGTTCCGCCCGGAACTCGGGTGTCCGCCCGACGTGCGGAACCTCCAGCACCGCGGGCAGTTCGTCGCGTCCGTGCGCCGACCACAGCAGGAACAGCTCGCCGATGTGCAACCGGATCCAGTCCATCAGCGGCCGTCCCTCGGGTCTTCGCCGATGACCGGCGGGGTCACCTGCCCGCCGAGGCCCCAGACGTCGGAATCCTCGACGAGGTAGTCCGGCGCCTTGTGTCCTTCCTCGTCCTGCCGCCCTTGCTGGGGCGCCATCCCCATCGGCATCCCGCCGAAGCCGCCCATGCCCGCGGCCGCGGCCCGGGTCCCGGCCACCTGGCCCGGCTGCCCCGACGGCCCGAAGCCGCCGACACCGGATCGGCCGCCCTGTCCGAGCTGCTCGTGGGTTCCGCCGGCGGCGCCGGGCGGCGGCGGCACGAAGGCGCCGCTGCTCGCGCCGGGCGTGCGCGGTGCCTCGACCGGCTCCCGCACCTGGATCGGGGCGGCATCGTCGACGCCGCTGCTGCGGGTCGAGTCGTCCGGCGGCGTCTCCGGTACCGGCTCTGGTTCGGGCTTCGGCTTCGGCTCCGGTTCTTCGGGTGTCTCGAGGATCCGCGGCTGCTTGCCGTACGACGTGAAGCGAGGGACGTTTTCGTAGACCTCGCCGGAGTTCCGCTGCATCCGCGTCATCACGTCGGCGGCCTGGCGGTGCAGGTCCTGCGAGCTCTCGTCGGTGGGTTCGGCGACGATCCGCCCTGCCTCGGCGAAACCGGAGTTCGGCGGCGCCGACGTCGACATCGCCTGCGTCGAATCGGAGACCGGGATCGGGCGGCGTTTCGGCGGCTCAGGCACCTTGGGGCGGGGCGCCAAGCCCGGCGGCTCGGGCATCACGCGCCGCGCGGTGTCGGCGATGTCCGCCTGGCGGCGTACGCAGTTCGCGACGTTCTCCGCGCGCCAGCCCGTCTCGCCCGCCCAGTCGACGAGCTTGATCGCGGCGTCACGGGCCCTGTCCGCGCCTTCGCCCGTCCAGCCGTCGGCGGTGGCGACGATGGCCGCCCTGAGCTCGGAACCGGCCCGGTCGAGGAAGCTGCTGATCTTCGCCCACTGCGCGGCGACGGCTTCCGCGCCCGCCAGGTCCAGCTCGTTGTGGACCATCTCGTAGAGCTCGCGGTGCGAGTAGCTCATCCAGTCGATGTCGGCGGTGAGGTGATCGGGGCCGGGTTGGGGCTCGGGTTCGGGCGGCGGCCACGGCGTGGGCAGGATGCGCATCAGTGCTCGTCCTTCCGCTCGGTTTCGACGATGTCTTCCATGTCGAAGCGGCGGGCGACCCGTTCGAGCTGCTCCTGCCCCTCCTCATCGGTGGCGACGTACATCTTCCGTGCCGCCATCACGGTGAGCTGGAGGTCTTTGAGCACCACGGCGAAGTCCTTGAGGACGGGCACGGCGGCCTCGGTCCCCTCGGTCGCGGCACCCTGGAAACGATCGCTCATCGTGTGCCCGACGAAGTTGTCGCCCAGTTTCAAGGGTGCTTTGAACTCCGTCGAATCCTTGATCAGCGCGTTGAGCTCTTGACGGGCTTTCATCAGCGCGTCGATGAGCTTCTTGGCGGCGTCCTCGGTGACCTTGACGGTCCCCTTTTTGGCATCGGTCTTGGTGTTCCGGATCTGACCCGCCACCGGAGCCAGTGCCGGAGCCGAGGCTCCGAAAGCGGCTTGTGGCGTCACGGGCACCTTGGGTGACTGTGCCATTTGACCCTCCCCTGTCACATCTCAGGGGGAATGCTAGCGCGAATGGAATCACCGTAGGTGGGCGTCGAACCAATTCAGCGTGCGCTGCCAGGCCTCCGCGGCCGCGGCCGGGTCGGCGTCGAAGCGGTGATTGGCGCCAGGATAGTGGACGACGTTCGTCGCGACGTTCGCCGTCGCCGCCGCGTCACGCAGCTGTTCGACCTCGGCGCCTCCGGCCTCGTCGCCGGAGTCGCCGTACATGCCGAGCCACGGGCTGGTGAGGCGTCCGGCGATCTCGACCAGGACCGGCAGCTCGGTGACCCCCTGCCCGCCGACGCTGACCGCGGCGCCCAGCCTGCGGTTCGACGCCACGACCAGGGCCGCCGTCCCGCCGAGGTCGAAACCGACGACACCGACGAGATCCGCCTCGACACCGCGCTCGGCGAGCCAGGCGAGCGTCGCGTCGGTGGCTTCGAGCAGATCCTGCTGCGTGAGGTTGTCGCGATCGAGGTGCGGGGTGACGGTGAGCCAGCCTTCGCCGGCGAGACCCGCGAGAAGCAGACTCAAACCCTCTTCGACCTCTTCGGCCGCTTCATGCAACACCACGAGCCCGCCACGGACGACGCCATCCGGTTCGGCGAAGGTCAAACGCGACGTGCGGCCGTCGGCGTGCTGGTGTTCCACGGTGGTCGTCAGGGTCATTCCTCCATCAGACCACTCTTAGGTAAATATTCGGGGCTTGCCGTCGCGCGGGAGGATACGGTGTCGGAGCCGTCCCCCAGACGTAGGAGCGCCGAAGATGTCCCCTGTTTCGCCGCGTGCGGATCTCGAATCGTTGCCGAAGTACGTCCCTGGCCGGACAATCCAGGGCGCGATCAAGCTTGCGAGTAACGAGGTCCCCGGTGGCCCGCTGCCGAGTGTGGCGCAGGCCATAGTCGAAGCGGCACAGGGCATCAACCGGTACCCGGACATCACGGCGTCCGCGCTCGTCGAGCGGCTGGCCAGCGAACTGGGCGAGCCCGCCGAGCGGATCGCCATCGGCTGCGGCTCGGTTTCCCTTTGCCAGCAAATGATCCAGGCCCTGTGCGGCCCGGGTGACGAGGTCATTTTCCCGTGGCGTTCGTTCGAGGCGTACCCGATCGTCACGCAGGTCGCGAACGCCGTCAGCGTGAAGGTGCCGCTGACAGCTGGACATGGGTTGGATTTAAAAGCGATGCTCGCCGCGATCACGCCGAAGACGCGCCTGGTCTTCGTGTGCAACCCCAACAACCCGACCGGGACCGTCGTGCGGCGCGCTGAACTGGAGCGTTTCCTCGACGCCGTGCCCGCGGGCGTGCTCGTGGTGCTCGACGAGGCCTACAAGGAGTTCGTGACCGACGTCGAGGTGCCGGACGGCGTCGAACTGGCACGTGGCCGGGACAACGTCGCGGTGCTTCGGACGTTCTCGAAGGCGTACGGCCTCGCCGGTCTCCGCGTGGGCTACGCGGTGGCGCCGGAACCGATCACCGTCGCGCTGAAGCAGGTGTACGTCGCCTTCTCGGTGAACATGATCGCCCAGGTGGCGGCCATCGCCTCGCTCGACGCGGCCGGTGAACTGCTGGAGCGCTGCAAGGAGATCATCTCGGAGCGGACCCGAGTCCGGGATGCCTTGGTGGCCTTGGGTTACGAGGTTCCGGAGACGCAGGCGAACTTCGTCTGGCTGCCGCTGGGCGAGCGGACGGCGGAGTTCGCCGAGCACGCGCTGGAGCGGAAGCTGATCGTGCGCCCGTTCGCGGGCGAAGGCGCGCGCGTGACCATCGGGACACCCGAGGAGAACGACCTCTTTCTCGAAGCGGCCGGAGATTTCCCGCGCTGACGCGAACCGTCGTTAGGGCGGACCCGCGTTTAGGCACCTACTTGCGCCTGCAAGGGCCGAGCGCCGGGTTCTGGGTGATAGTCCCTGATCCTCCGTTGATCAAGCTTCACCCCCGGTGCGACCCCGCGACGATGAGGGAATTGGGACACGCAACGTCCCAATTCCTTCATCGTCAGCCCCGGCGACCGGCACACTTCTGGGAACGGCGGGTCCGCACTACCCGACCCACGCCCATCCGGCGCCTTCACGCGCTATTTGAGGAGCAGCTGCACCATCGCGGCGAGACCGATCACGACGATCAAGCCCCGCAACACCTTCGGCGAAAGCCTGCGGCCGATCTTCGCGCCGATCTGGCCGCCGATCGTCGACCCGACCGCGAGCAGCGCGACCACGGGCCAGCTGACCGGCGCGATGAAGGCGTAGATCACGCCGGCGACGATGTTCACGACGGCCGACAGCGCGTTCTTGACGCCGTTGAGCCGTTGCAGCGACTCGGACATCAGCATGCCCATCACGGCGACCATCATCACGCCCTGCGCGGCCGTGAAGTATCCGCCGTAGATGCCGATCAGGAAGATCAGGAACAGCAGGAGCGGCCCGATCTTGTGGACCTTCCCGTTCTCCTCGCGGCGCTTCGCGACCCAGCCCGCCACTCGCGGCTGGACGATCACCAGCACCACCGCGAGCCCGACCAGCGCGGGCACGATGGTCTCGAAGGCGTCCTTCGGCAGCGAGAGCAGCAGGATCGTCCCGCAGATCGCGCCGAGGAACGACGCCACGGCGAGCCTGGCGACCTCGGGCCAGTAGCCCTTGAGCTCATGGCGATACCCGATCGCCCCGCTGACCGTGCCGGGGGCGAGGCCGATCGCGTTGGACGTCGTCGCCGTCAGCGGCGAGTAGCCGAGGGCGACCAGTACCGGGAAGGTCACCAGCGTGCCCGAGCCGACGACCGTGTTGATGGTGCCCGCCCAGAGCCCCGCGACGAAGATCAGGATCGCGTGCCACCACGTCATAAAGCGCTCACTTCGGCACCCTAAGCACCGTTACCTCCTTTCGCGCTCTGGATGTGTCTAGTCGAACATTCAACTGACCGTTATGTCTTTTTCGGCCTCTGGCAGGTGGGCCGCGGTGATCTCCGCGTCCACCGTCCAGCCGAGCGCCAGGTACAGCGCCCGCCCCTCTTCCGTCGCGACCAGGACCGCTTTGTCCGCCCCGGCGGCGACCGCCACCTCGTCGAGACGGCGCATGACGAACCGGCCAAGCCCGCGCCGCTGATGCTCGGGCTCTGTCACGACCTGATCGACCACCGCCGTACCGCCGGCGATCGCGACCCGGCCGGTGGCCGCGCGCGAACCGTCGGGCGCACGCACCACGACGTCGGTGACGACGCCATCACCGACCAGTTCCGCCCGGTACGGCTCGGGCGCGGCCATGACGGGCCGCATCGCGAGCGGTGTGCTCATCAGGTACTCCGGCGGGCCGACCGTCCAGTTCGGCGGGACCGTCTCCGCCACCTCTTCACGCGAACCGCTCACCTTCAGCCACGTCCCGGGTTCGGTGAGCGCGCGAGCCCGCCGCGCCACCGATCCGGCGTCCGCCAGCACGTATCTCACGCGATGCCCCGGACGCCCGACGTCGAGCCGGTAGCCGTCCGGTTCGGCCACCGGTAGCCCGACGCCGCGGGAAAGCGCCCACCCGTGCACCCATGCCTTGATCAGTCCTGCCACCCCAGTCATCACCCGATGATGACACCGGCCACCGACAATCCCGGGCGGGCGGGCGGACCTGCGAGGATGGGGCGGTGGCCGACGACGAGCGCGAGCAGGTGTGGAGTGCGACCGTCGATCATCTGCGCGCGATGATCGACTCGGGCAGGCTCCCCGCCGGGTCGAGGCTGCCCGCCGAACGGGCGCTCTGCGAACAGCTCGGGATCAGCCGCGGTTCGCTGCGGCAGGCGTTGCGGGTGCTGGACTCCATCGGCTACGTGCAGGTGCGGCCGGGTTCGGGCACGTACGTCCGCGAGAACATCGACGAGAAGCCGCTGCGCAGCTGGTTTTCCGAACACGAGCAGCTGGTCGAGAAGCTGTTCGACCTGCGGACGATCGTCGAGCCGACCCTGGCGGAGCGACTCGCGCTCGATCACACGCCGCGGGTGCTCGAGCGGCTGGAGAGCACCGTCGACGAGATGGATCAGGCCGCGGCCGACGACGACATGCTGCGCGTGATCGCGGCCGACGCGGAATTCCACCGGGTGATCGCCGGCAACGCGGGCAACGACGACGTCACCGATCTGCTGCGTTCGGTGCTCTCGCTGGTCGGCGAGGAGCGGCGGGCGGCGTTGCGGCTGCCGGGGCAGATCCGCAAGGCCGTCGACGAACATCGCGCGATCCTCGAAGCGATCCGCCGTTCGGACGCGGCGGCCGCACGGGAGATCACCCGGCGGCATCTGCTCGACGCCAAGACCTACGTCCACGACTACACCTCACGGGATTGACGTTTCCTTGACGGCGGGACCGGTTCGGCGCGAGTATTCTTTTCAGAAGGTTGTGAAACTTCTGATGGGGGTGTGCGGTGGAGAAGGTCCGGTTCACCGAAGAGAAGGCGACGATGCTGGCCACGCTGTACGGCCGGGCGCTCGACGCCCGCAGTGACCGGCCGATCCTCGGCGACAAGGCCGCCGACGAGGCCGTCAAGCGGATCGACTACGACTTCGGTTCGCTCGGCGTCGACGGCCAGCTCGGGCTGACCGTCGCCCTGCGGGCCAAACCGATGGACGAGTGGGCCGTGGCCTTCCTCCGGGAACACCCGGACGCGACCGTCGTGCAACTCGGCTGCGGGATGGACAGCCGCGTGTACCGCCTCGACCCGCCACCGTCGGTGCGGTGGTTCGACGTCGACTACCCGGAGGTCGTCGACCTGCGCGGCCGGATCTACCCCGCGCGGGACGGATACCGGACCATCGGGTCTTCGGTGACGGATTTCGGCTGGATCGACGAGATCCCGTCGGACAAACCCGGTCTGGTGATCGCCGAGGGGCTGACGATGTACCTCCAGCCGTCCGAAGGCGAGGAATTGCTGCGGCGGCTGATCGCGCGTTTCCCGCAGGGCGGCGAGATGGTCTTCGACATCTTCAGCAGGCTGGGGATCAAGCTGCAGAAGCTGAATCCCGTGGTGCGCAAGGCCGGAGCGACGTTGTACTGGGGTATCGACGAGATCGCCGAGCTCGAACGGCTCGGGCTGACGCTGGTCTCGAAGCTCGACTCGACGGATTACGCGACGCCTGAGGTGAAGGACCGGCTTTCGGGGTCGATGCGGGCGCAGTTGTGGTTCGCGGGGCTGTTCCCGGCGTTCAAGAAGATGGGGCGGATCCTGCGATTCCGGTTCTAGGCGCCGTCGCGTTTAGCGGGCTAAACGCGAGCGGGACCGGGTGCGTCAGCGGGATTCCAGTACCCGCTCCACGAACCGGTGCAGCTTCTCCTCCAGCCGGAACACCCGCTCCTCCAGCGTCAAGGACTCGAACGGTTGCGGCACGTCCGACTTCAGCTCGCCGCGGATGTACTGGCTGCAAGCGAGGTTCGCGCACGCGTAGATGCCGAGCGTGTTCCCCTCCCGCCCGGGTTTCCCCGCGCGGCGGCCGGAGAACAGCGCGATGTCGGACAGCGGATGTGTCGTCGTGCACAGGCCGCACATGTTGCTCAGCAGGACACGGCCTTTCGGCCGGGGCGCGGCGCGAAGGGACAGTCCGACGGTTTCCCCTTGATAGGGCAGCACGAGATACGCCCGCGCGGCGGCCTTCGGATCGCGCCAGCCGAGGAATTCCCTTTTCTCCCAAGGGATCTCGTCCGGTGGGTGGGCACCTTGACGATCAGCCACGCGTGCAGTTCACGAAGGACGCCCTGATCTCGTCCTGGCCCAGCGGTTCCATACCGGCACGGTAGCCATCGCACGCGAGAACTGGCGAACCGTTTTCCGGCGGAGGTCATACGATCACCGGGTGCGTGGGAAGACGATGTCGAGCCGGTTCCGGCTGGTGCTCAGGACCAGTCTCGGTTTCGCCGCGCTCGGCATCGGCTCCAGTGTGTGCGGCGCCGGGGTGGTGGCGTTGCTGCTGCTCTTCCAGGGTCTGCCGAGCGAGGTCGGCGACCGCGGCTGGATCCTCGGGGTCACCGCGGCCGGGATCGTGGCGCTGTCGCTGGTGGTCGGCACCCTGTGGACGGCGTGGTTGCAGCGGCGCACGGCGGTCTGGTTCGTCTTCGGCCGCCCGCCGACCGGCGCCGAAGCCGCGCGGGCGCTCCGGCTCCCGGTCGACATGGGGATCGTGAGCGGGACGCTCTGGCTGATCGGCACGATCGTGCTCGGCTCACTCGCCAGGGTGCTCGGGTCGTGGATGGACGCCCTCGGGATGGCGCTGGTCATCGGGCTCGGCGGGCTGACCACGGTCGGCCTCACCTACCTCGCCGCGGAGTGGGTCGCGCGGCCGGTGATGACGATCGCGCTCAAGGTGACGCCGCCGACGGGGACACTCCGGGTCACCGTGCGGACCAGGGTGGTCGTCACCTGGTCGCTGGCGAGCGGGGTCCCGTTCCTCGGCGTGCTCCTGGTGGCCACGCCGCCGGACCTCGGCCAGGGCGACCACGTCGCGAGCCTGATCATGCTTTCGGTGATCGGGCTGAGCGTCGGCGCGATCGGGACGGGCCTGCTCGCGAAGGCCGTCGCGACCCCGTTGCACCGGCTCCGGGTCGCGCTCGACGAGATCGCGCGCGGCAACAAGGAGATCGTCGTCGACGTCGACGACTCCAGTGAGATCGGCCTGCTCCAGACCTCGGTCAACGACCTCGCCGCCGGGCTCCGCGAGCAGGAGCGGATGCGGGACCTGTTCGGCAGGCACGTCGGGGACGAGGTCGCCCGGCACGCGCTCGAGTACGGCGCCTCCCTGTCCGGTGACGTGCGCGAGGTGACGGCCCTGTTCGTCGACGTCGTCGATTCGACGGCACTGGCGGGCCGCACCCCGCCCGAGGACCTGGTGACGATGCTCAACCGGTTCTTCACCAGCGTGGTGCACGCGGTCGGGGCACGCGGCGGGCTGGTCAACAAGTTCCAGGGTGACGCCGCGCTCTGCGTTTTCGGCGCGCCGACGCGGCTCGCGGACGCGCCGACGGCGGCGCTTTCGGCCGCGCGGGCGATCCGGGACGCCGTCCAGAAGACCGGCGAGCTGGACCTCGGCATCGGGGTCGCGAGCGGACGGGTCTTCGCCGGTCAGCTCGGTACGAGCAGCCGGTTCGAGTACACCGTCATCGGCGACGCGGTGAACGAGGCCGCGCGCCTGACCGAGTACGCGAAAGCCGCGGACGGCCGGATCCTGGCGAGCGAGGCGGTGCTCAAGGCCGCGTTGGAGAGCGAGCGCTCGCACTGGGAGCCGTACGCGGAACTCGAGCTGCGCGGGCGCCAGGAGCCGACGCACGCCTGGGAGGCGAGCGCGCTCAGCCCGGAATGACGTCCGGCCAGCGCAGCAGCGTCGAGCCCCAGGTGAGCCCGGCGCCGAAGGCCCCCATCACGACGCGGTTCCCCGGCTGGAGCGCGCCCTCCTTGGCCGCGTCGGCCAGGGCGATCGGGATCGACGCCGCGCTCGTGTTGCCCACCTTTTCGATGTTCGAGTACATCACGTCGTTCGCGAGCCCGAGCTGCTTCGCGCAGGTCTGCAGGATCCGGATGTTGGCCTGATGCCCGATGAACCGGTCGATGTCGCCGACCATCCAGCCCGCGGACGCCAGTACGGCGCGTGCCGATTCGGCCATCCGCGCGCAGGCGTGGCGGAAGACGGTCTGGCCCTGCATCACCAGGTAGTGGTCACGCGGGTCGTCCGACCGGCGGTTCTTCGCGCCACCGGCCTCGACCCACAGCAGCTCCGCGAGCTCACCCTCGCTGTGCAGGTCGAACGGGCCGAGCGCGCCGAGTTCGTCTTCCTCGCCCGCGCGCAGCAGGACGGCGCCCGCGCCGTCACCGAAGATCGGCACGGTGCCGCGGTCGTCCGGGTCGACGAGCGAGGTGAAGACGTCCGCCCCGATCACCAGCACGCGGCGCGCGATGCCGGCGGCGATCAGCCCGGCGCCGGTGGCGAGCCCGTAGATGAACCCGCTGCACACGGCGTTGACGTCGAACGCGGCGACGCCGTTCAGCCCGAGTTTGGTCGCGACCTGCGGCGCGCTGGCCGGGCACAGCTGGTCGGCCGTCGACGTCGCGAGCACGACGGCGTCCGCGGCGCCCTCCCCGGCCGAGGTCAGCGCCCGGCGCCCCGCTTCGACCGCGAGGTCCACAGTGGACGTCCCAGGGTCGACGACCCGGCGCTCGGCGATGCCGGTCCGCGAGCGGATCCACTCATCGGAGGTGTCCAGCCGCTGGGCGATCTCCTCGTTGCCCACCACGCGCGGAGGCAGCCACGAGCCGAGACCGGCGATAACGGCCGCCTGAGATGAGGGCACCAAGAAATCCTTTCGCGCGGAAAAAGAGGGGTCTGCCATTCACTTGTAAGCGCTACCATTCAGTAGACCCGTCAGTTGTGTTCCGGGTCACAATTCAAAGAATCCTCACCTTTCCCCGGCGCACTGTGCCTGACCGGCGTCACCAGCGACTGACCTGGCAGAACCGGGTTCGAGGGTGGCGTGATCCACACCGCGTGACGGCACGACCGAAGATCGGGCATTCGGACGACTCGCCCGGTTAGCCTGACCTGGTGCACACACCCGACCTCGACCGCATGGACGTCGCCATCCTCTCCTGCCTGCAAGCGGACGCCCGCACCATCGCCGAGTCCATCGGCGCGAAGGTGGGCCTGTCCGCCGCCGCCGTACAGCGGCGGATCAAGCGGCTACGCGAGACCGGGGTGATCGAACGCGAGGTGGCGGTGCTGTCGCCGCAGGCGCTCGGGCTGTCGATGACGTTCGTGGTGATGGTCGAGATGGAACGGGAGAGCCTCGCGGTCCTCGACGGGTTCCGGCGGCAGGTGCTCGCGGACGACAACGTCCAGCAGTGTTACTACGTCACCGGCAACGCCGACTTCGTGCTCGTGGTGACCTGCCGGGACATGGCGGGCTTCGAGGCGTTCACGCGGCGGATGTTCTTCGACAACCCGAACGTGCGGCACTTCACGACGTCGGTGGCGATGGACCGGGTCAAGACGGGGCTGACGCTGCCGCTGGAGCCCTGACCGGGAAATCCGGCGTCCAAAAAGGACATCCGGACCTCGTCACCACCGGTGTCCGCCCGAACGCAAGGGGTCTGTGCCCGGCGTTACACCACTATGGACATATGCAGCCGATAGCGTGAACGTCGTCGCAGTCGCGTCATCCCACGTCAGCCCGGCCATCTCCTTGCCGAGACGAAAAAGTTCGCGCCGCGCGAACCACGAGCACCGAGGAGTGGCCGTGCACACCGACGCAATTCACCAGAGCCAGTTCGTTCTGCTGAACAACAGCAGCACGCCCGTTCTCTCCCGCCTGTCCTTCCACGTCGCGGAGCCGTACGCGGTCACCGTGGCGTTCCGGACCGAGCGCGGCCGGTGGGTCGAGTGGACCTTCGCGCGTGAGCTGCTCGCCGCCGGTCTCACCGACCCCGCCGGGCTCGGCGACGTCCGCGTCCGCCCCGACCTCTCCGAGGACGAGGCGATGCTGACGCTGGAAATCGAGTCACCCGACGGTTATGCGTCGTTCGAGCTCGAGCGCGAGGACGTCGAGTCCTTCCTCGGATCGACCTTCGAGCTGGTCCAGCTCGGCTCCGAGAGCGAGTACTTCGACGTCGAGGCGCTGATCGAAGAAATCAGCAACGTCTAGCCACCGCTCCCGCGGTACAGACGAAGGGCGGCCCGAGTGCTCTGGAGGCACTCGGCCCGCCCTTCGTCGTGTTCAGGGTCAGCCGAGGACCAGGGAGGTCCCGGTCGCGGACAACGCCGGCCGGACCGGGAAGAAGTACGTCACCGAGCTGTTGCCGCCCGACAACATGCCCTGCGCCTGGTTGCCCGCGATGAACGAGCCGCCGGAGTCGCCGGCCTGCGAACGCACGTTGGTGGCGGTCATGCCGTAGACCGTGCCCTCGGCGTAGCGGACGGTCTGGTTCTTGGCGCCGACGGTGCCGCAGGTCCAGCCGGTGGTCGAACCGGACTTACAGACCGAAGCGCCGGTCGAGGCCTCACTCGAGCCGCTCACCCGGGTGCCGTTGTTGATGATGCCGCGCGGCACCCAGTTGCTGTTGACCCGGACGTGGCCGTAGTCGTTGCCGGGGAAGCTGGCGCGGGCGAACGAGCCCATCGCGACCCGGTTGGAGCCGGTCACCGTGCCCGGGCCGCAGTGCCCGGCGGTGAGGAAGCCGCCGTTGACCGAGAATCCGATCGAGCAGCGCGAAGAGTTGTTGATGTAGTAGGCGTCGCCGCCGCGGACGTCGTACTTCAGCGTCGGCGCCGAAGTGGTCTCGACCACCGAGACGGCGGTCTTGTCCACACCGGTCTTCTCCAGGTAGGAGTCGACGACGCCGCTCTTGCCCGGCAGGACGTTCAGCGTCACACGGTTGGTCTTGGTGTCGACGCCCCAGCCGGTGATCGCGCCGTCCGCCGCGCGCTCACCCGCGTTCAGTTTGTCCACAGTGGAATCGAGCTGGGTTTCCGAGAAGCGCACGAGTTCCGCTTCCGCGCCACTGGCGAGGACCTGGCCCAGTTTCGCCGCGTCCGTGACGCCGACGCGGAGCTTGCCGGTCGCCTCGTTGTAGCTCGCGCCACCGAAGCTGCCGGCGAGCGCCGAGGCGAGTGACTCTTCGAGCGCGCCGGCGGCGGTCTCGCTCTGGATCCTGGCGAGTGCCTGTCCGGCGGTCAGTCCGAGGTCCCGTTGCAGGGCGGGAACCATCTCTTGGTTGAGCAGGGTGTCCGAGGACGCTGCCGCGGGGGTACCCGTGACGAGCGCGCCGGTGGCCAGTGCTGCCGTGGCGGCCACACCGAGGAGCTTCGTGATCTTCATGCTTCTCCCTCGTCATCACGCACGGCTCCGGTTCGCCATGCGATTGCCTCCCCTGACGGGTGAGAGTTCTGGAACCGGGCGAAGCCCGCAATCCGGGTCGGCGCGGGATAGGTATACCCATTCTTCGGGGACCGAATCCCCTGCTCCAAGGGCGCTCACCTAGAGACGGCACCCGTACGGGCACGTCCGTAAGTAGGGATTCCTGTGAATACCTTGCGTAGTCATGGCGCCCCCCTGAACGTGGGATGAATCGCCGGATCGGGTTTCTCGCCGATGTTTCGGGCGTCCAGTGATTTTCCAACCGACGATCCGTCAGCCAACCGGTGACGGTGCGTTCGCGGACGGCCTAACGGGGTGCCCGTGCTGTCCGTGTTGGGTGGTTTACGACCAGGTAGGCAGTGCTTAGGCTCCGCAGGACAACGCACAAGATCGTGTCGGGCTCAGCGGGAACTCCCAACCGAGGAGCGCATGATGTGGCTTGCCACCCCTCGCCCGACCTCGGTTTCGGTCCGCGCCGGATCGACGGCACTCGTGGGCCGCGACGTCGAGGTCTCGGCGATCGTGAAGATCCTGCTGCGCCGTCCCGCCGCCGTGCTGATCGAAGGCGAACCCGGGATGGGCCGCAGCAGGCTGCTCGAAGAGCTGGCCGGACGCCGTGAGTTCGCGGCGGGCCGGGTACTCACCGGCGCCTGCCAGCCGATGCGCGAACCGTTCCCGTTCGGACCGGTGCTCGAAGCGCTGCGTTCGGCAGGTGACCGGCCGCTCGGCCCGCTCAGCCCGGTCGCCGGGGTACTGAGACCCTTGCTGCCCGAACTCGCGGAAAGCCTTCCGCCCCAACCGGAACCGCTCACCGACCCGTGCGCGGAACGGCACCGCCAGTTCCGCGCCGTCCGCGAACTCCTGATCGCCTGCGGGCCCGCGCTCGTCCTGATCGACGACCTCCAGTGGGCCGACGAGGGCACCCGTGACCTGATGCGGTTCCTCGCCGCGGCCATGCCGGCCGAACTCGCCGTCGTCGCGGCCTACCGGACCGGCTCACCGTCGAGGAACGGCGGCGCGGGCATCCCGTTCCGTACTCCGCCGAACGTCCAGACCGCCCGCGTGACGCTGGGCCCGCTCGACGTCGAAGCCGTCGGGAAGCTGGCGGAGGAACTGCTGGACCTGCCGAGGGTTTCCGCGCCGTTCACCGCGAAACTCCACGAAAGCACCGCCGGGATCCCGTTCGTGGTCGAGGAGACCTTGCGCGCGCTGCGCGACGCGGCCGGACGGTTGCCGATCGGCGACGTACTCTCGGACCGGCTGTTGGAGAGCCTCGAAGTCCCGATCTCCCTGCGCGAAGCCATCACCGAACGACTCGAAGGGCTGCCCGAACCCGCGGTCCGGCTGGCCCGTGCGGCGGCGGTGCTCGCCGTCCCGTCCGAACCGTCGGTGATCGGCGAACTCGCCTGCCTCACCGGCGACGCGCTCCGCTCGGCCCTGCTGTCCACTTTGGACGGCGGCGTCCTCGGCGAACTCGGCGGCGATCGCTACGGCTTCCGGCATCCCTTGGCCCGCAAGGCCGTCTACGACACCGTCAGCGGTCCGGAACGGACCTTGCTGCATTCACGCGCCATCCAGGTGCTCGCCGAGCAGCCGGTTCCCCCGCTGACCCTGCTGGCGAACCACTCCCGCGCGGCGGGGCGGACCGAACAGTGGCGCCACTACGCCGAAGCCGCCGCCGACGAGGCCATCGCCCACGGTGACACGTCCCGCGCGATCGATCTGCTCCAGTCCGTCCTGGCCGAGGCCGGGCTCGGCGAGGACGACATCGCCCGGCTCGCCACGAAACTCAGCCAGGTCGCGCTGCGCGGATTCCGCCCGGACGTCATCGAGACACTGGAGCGGATCCTCGAAGACCTCACCGAACTGCGGCCGAGTGTGCGCGGGACGATCCGGCTCAGCCTCGGGATGCTGCTGGTCCGCACGATCGGACGGCTCGGCCGGGGCCGGGTCGAGGTGGAGCAGGCGATCACCGAACTGGTCGACGAGCCGGAACTGGCCGCCCGCGGGATCAACCTGCTCGCCCAGCCGATCGACGGCCTGACCCCGTTGTCCTGGCACGAGGTCTGGATGGAACGCGCCCGCGAGGTCTTCGACCGGATCGAAGACCCGGAGCTGCGGCTCGCGCTCCTCGGCGACCGGATCTCCACCCAGGCGCATATCGGCGACGGCTCGGCGTGGACCGAGTTCACCGAACTGCCGGACCAGGGCAGCGGTGTCGCCGAACGCGTCCAGCTCGCGCGGCTGTGGTGCAACCTCGCCGACGCGCAGTCCTGGGCCGGACATCTGAGCAGGGCGGAAAAGCTGGTCACGGAAGGGATCCGCCGCGCGACCGACGCCGGCGCGCTCTACGCCGCCGGGCTCGCGCAGGGCACCAGGGTCCGGCTCGACTGGGTGCGCGGCAACTGGTCCGGGCTCGCGGAGGCCACCGAACAGCTCCGCGACAGCTACCCCGACCTCGGCCCGATCGTCATGGAGTCCTCGCTCGTCCTCGGCGGGCTGGCCGCCGTCCGCGGGGAATTCGCCGCCGCGCAACGACATCTGACCGCGGCGAGCGTGCACGCCCCGGAACACGGGCCCATCCCCGTCGTCCTTTCGGCGGCGGGCGTCCTGATCAGGGTGCTCCTCGCGACGGACGACGTCGACGGGGCGTGCGCGGCGGCCGACAACGCCGTCTCGGCGGCCCGGCGCAAAGGTGTCTGGGTGTGGGCGGCGGGGCTGGTCCCCGCCGCGGCCGAGGCGTACACGCGGGCCGGACGCTGGTCGGAGGCGGACGCCGTCGTCGAGGAATTCGCCCGCGGCGTCGACGGCAAGGACTCGCCGGTCTCCCGGGTCGCGCTGCTCGCCGGCCGGGCGATCCTGCTCGACGCGCGCGGCAAACACCCCGCCGCGGCAACGGTTTTCGACGAGGCGGCGGCGGGCTACGAGGCGCTGCCGATGCCGTACCAGGCCATCGGCGCCCGGGAACGGGCGGCGCTGTGCCGCCTCAACGCAGGTCGTCTCACCGCGGATGACCGCCCCGCGATCGAGGAGCTCGCGGCGGCCGCGGAGGCCTACGAGCGGCTCGGCGCCACCCGGGACGCCGGCCGGTGCCGCCACCAGCTGCGGGAACACGGCGCGTGGGCGCCCTCGCAACGCGGGCGCCGCGGCTACGGCCAGGAGCTTTCGCCCCGCGAACTCGAGGTCGCGCGGATGCTTTCCGACGGCCGGACGAATCGGGAGATAGCGGACGGACTGTTCCTTTCTCCGCGCACCGTGGAACAACACGTCGCGAAAGTCCTGCGGAAACTCGGGGCCCGATCGCGGACGGACGTGGCCCGCCGGATGTCGACCTACGCACCGGCGGCGATCGACCGGTAACATCCCGGTGAACGGCCGTTATTCCTTTAGGGGCAAGAAAAGTGCCCGATCGGGCATGGTGATCCATTCCATCGGGTTCTGCGGTGTTCGTATGGTTCCGTACAGTCATGCGCTGTGCTAGTTTGTTTTGGCCATTAACAAAGTCGGCCCCCTCTATGCAGGTCAGCCGATCGGGACGGGGTCCGACCCCCGTGAGGGAGTAGCGCAGAAGCATGGCTGAACGAGCCGATTTCGCGCTGGGGACGGCAGAGGCGACTGTGGTCGGGCAGGCGCTTGGCGTCGATGTCCGATTGTTTCCCTTGCGCGTCCGCAACACTTCGATCGACCCGGAGCGCTACACCGCGGTCATCCGGAAGGTCTACACCGATCTCGAGCAGCGCCGCCTGTCGGTCAACGGCGAGCTGAACCCCGCCATCCGCACCGCGTTCGCACTGCTCGCGAACCACCGGATCACCGTTTCGGTCAACGGCATCGACGGTATCGGCCAGGACATCGCCGTCCTCACCCTCACCGACGGCAGGCAGGCGCTCGGCATCACGCAGGCCCACGGGGAAGACCTCTTGCAGTTCGCCCTCTTCTCGGACGAAGAACTGGTCGAGGTCCTGTCCGGTGTCCTGCCGAGGATGCGGCCCGCGTCGACCGGCCGCCGCAAGATCGTGCAGAAGGAGGAGCGCGCCGTCTCCGCGATGGCCGCGCGCCGCCAGGCCGAGGCGGAGTTCGACGAGGAGGAGACCGACGCGTTCGGCAACCTCCAGTTCACCGGCGTCGTCCGGGCCAGGACCGATACTCCGGCCCCGCGCAACGACGAGAGCGACCTCGAGGTCCTGGAGAAGGTGCTGTCCGGGACCCGCCTCGGCGGCGGGCACATCATCGTGAGCGGTATCGGCCGCCACGGCGAGCGGCTCCGGTCGACGCCGTTGAGCTGGCTCGACACGGAAGACGGCCGGTACCTGGTCTGGACCGAGACCGACGAAGCCTCTGGCGCCGTGATCGGACACTACGACCCGGCAAGTCAGTCGGGCGTGGCGAACGCGATCAAGAACGCCATCGCGGACATCTACTGAACTTCCTGACCCCCGGTGAGAGGAGCCTCCGTTGACCGAGGAAGCACAAGAACTGAAGGCGGCGAAGTGGACCTCCGCAAAGGTCGGGCTCGCGGGCGGACAGCTGAAGCTGATGGCCAAGCAGGGCAGCTTCGCCGTCGACGAGAGCACCGGCCAGGAGATGATCCGCTCGCTCCAGGGTGTGATCGACAGCCTCGAAGAGCGCTGGAGCGCGCTGACCAAGCTGCAGAAGTCACCGCAGATGAGCGACACCGCGACCGCGCGCTGGGTCTCCCAGCACATGCAGGGCACCGCGACCGACGCGCAGGGCCTGCTCACACAGCTCGAAGCGGCTCGCGCCGAGTTCCCGACCTACGTCGAGGCGATCGAACTCGCCAAGAAGAACTACCGTGAACGCGACGAAGACAACCAGCGCGACCTGAAGCGGATCGACACCGAGATCTAGAGGAGAGACCCGTGACCGAATCCGCGGAGAAGACCACGCAGGTCTCCGACCCCAGCTCGCCCGACTACGACAAGCTCGACCCGCACTACGACGTCACGGCCGACTCGTCGTCCGAGTATTACGTCGGGCCGCTGGCTGACAAGGCCGCGTCCGGTGACGAGATCCGGGCCGGGGCCACGGTCGGGACCGATGTCCTGTTCAGCCTCTTCGGCTGGGGTGACACCGCGCTCAACGGCTTCAAGGACCAGTTCACCCAGAAGATGTACGAGGGGCAGCTGGAGAAGGCGCGCGAAGGTCTCGACAAGAATCTGGAGATCCGCAAGCCCGGCCAGCCGCCGTCGACGGTGTGGAGCAACGCCACCCACGAGCAGATGCAGACCGCGATCGCGGGCAACGCGGATCCGGCCGCGGTCGGTGAGACCTCCGAAGAATGGGTCCGGGTCGGCAATGACCTGGCCACGCACCAGCGCAACCTGGCGAAGGCGATCAACGCGAGCACGGCCAACTGGGAGGGTGAAGGCGGCGACGCGGCCCGCGAGCACCTCGCCGGTGTCGGCAAGTGGCTCGGCTCGACCGCGAACGGCGCGACGCTGACCGGTCGGCAGCAGCAGATCCACTCGCAGACCCTCAACGAGACGCAGAAGCTGATGAAGGCCAACCCGCCGGTGGCGTTCAGCGTGCAGGAGGCCAACGCCAACCTGCAGACGATCACAGACCCGCAGCAGTACATGTCGCAGCTCGGCAAGGACCTCGAGACCTTCAAGAAGCAGCAGGACGCGCGCGACCAGGCCGCGAAGGTGATGACCGACTTCGACGGCACGGTCGGCTCGGCGATCGCCACCCCGGCGTTCCCGGCTCCGCCGAAGCTGCCGACGGCGCAGGCGACCCCGATGTTGCGGGGCACCCCCATGTCCGGCGGCGGCGGTGGCGCGGGCTCGCCTTCCCACACCCTTCGCGACAAGAAGTCGCCCGAGAACCCGGACGGCACGCAGCGGCCCAGCCCCTTCGACGTGGGCTCGGACAGGACGCGTCCGGACGGCATCGCCGCTTCGGTGGATGGGACGCCGCAGGGCGGACCCGGCGGCGTGTCGCCGTTCAACTCGCCGAACGGGCCCGCCGGTGGCGTTCCTGGTAGCGGCGGTCCTGGTAGCGGCGTTCCCGGTGGTGGCCCTGGTGGCAGCCAACCGGGCGGTTTCCCCGGCGGTGGTTTTCCCGGCGGAGGCTTCCCTGGTGGCGGCCCTGGCGGTGGCGGGCCCGGTTCGAACCAGTACCGGCCCGAAATCAACGCCCCGAACTTCCCGGCAGGCGGTGGTCCCGGCCCCGGGACGTCGTCGTCGCCCTATTCCCCGAACATGCCGAAGATCGACGACGGGACGCGCACCACGGGCTACACGCCGCCGTCCGTGACGCCGCCGTCGTTCAGCCCGCCGAACATCCCCCTTCCCGAGGTCGGCGGTCCGCGGCCCGGTGGCGGTCTCCCGTACACCCCGCCGAACATCGGGATACCGAACATCCCGGGGCCCAACGGCGGGCCGGGTCCGGTCATGCCGAAGATCCCGCCGATGCCGCGCCCTGGTGGCATCGGCGAGCGGCTCGGCGGCCCCACGTTCCCGGACACCGGCTCGTCGTACAAGCCCACGCCCTACACCCCGCCCAAGATCGGCATGCCGAACATCCCCGGCGGTGGCGGCAGTAGCGGAATCGGTGGTACCAGCGGCTTCGGCGGCGGTGGCACCGGCGGTACCGGTGCGGGTGGCTCGGGCGCCGGCGGTCTCGGCGGCGCCGGAAGGTCGACAGGCGCGCTCGGCATGGGCGGCGCCGCGGGTGCGATGGACGCCGAAGCGGCCGCGGCCCGTGGGGCCGGTTCCGGTTCCGGCAAGGCGGGCACCCCCGGTGCCATGGGCCCGATGGGTGGCGGCATGGCGCCCGGCGCGGGCAAGGGGCAGGGCCAGGAGGACAAGGAGCACAAGGTCGCCGACTACGTCGAATCCGACGACCCATCCTTCTTCGCCGCCGACGAGATCGTGGCACCGCCGGTGATCGGCGACTGGAAGAACAAGGACTGGAAGTGACGGCTTCGTTCGAGGTCGATCCGGACGACCTGACCGCGCACGCGAGCCATCTCGAAGGGCTCGTCGACCGGTTGGACACCGCGCACGGCGCGACCGGTTCGGCGATGTCGTCGGACTCGTACGGCCTGCTGTGCGCGTTCCTGCCGCCGATCATCAACCCGACCGGCGAACGCGCGGCGGAGGCGATCAAGTCGGCGGCGGAAGGGGTCCGGACGACGGCGGACAACGTCCGCACCGCCGCGAAGTCCTATGTAGAGGGTGACAAGACCAACGCGGAACCGTTCAACGCCGATTTCAAGGCCTTGGACATCGGAGGAAAGAAGTGACCGGCGCCAACGGTCTCGGGGATCTCACCACGGACCCCGACGAGGCACAACGCAAGATGGACCAGTGGGCCCAAGGGCTCGAGGACAAGGCCCAGCGCTACGCGGCCGCCCAGGAGCGGACCGAGCAGTTGCGACTGACCGCGTCCAGCTCCGACGGCGCCGTCAAGGTGACCGTCGGGGCGGACGGCGGCGTGACGGGCCTCGAATTCGGGAACAAGGCGAGGACGTATCCGCTGGAGGAACTGTCGCGGCAGATCCTCACGACCATGCACCAGGCGCAGGCCGGGATCTCGAGCCAGGTCGCCGAGGTCATGCAGGAGACGCTCGGCGACGAGGACCAGGAGACCCGGTCGCTGATGATCGGCACCCTGCGCAGCCGCTTCCCCGAAATCGAAGAGGAAGAGCCTCCGCCGGACGACGCTCCCCCGGCGCCGCCGTCCACCGACACCACGCAGGCGCCTCGCGAGAGGCGCCACGAAGCACCGGAGGACGAGGGCAACTCGCCCTGGTGAGTCCGCCACCCCTCGCGTTTCGTCCTCTGGTTGCGGTAGTTGGCCGTGCGAACTACCGCAACCAGGTGACGAAACGCGGGCGGGTCGGAGTGGGTCAGGCCGCGGCGAGGGAGACGACGCGGTTCCGGCCGCTGTTCTTCGCCTGGTAGAGCGCGGAGTCCGCGACGTGCAGCAGCCGCTCCAGTACCGTCCCGCCGGACGGATAGACCGCGACGCCGATCGACACCGAAAGCCCTCGCACCGTGCGCGGCCCGGAAGCCGTCGCGACTTCGACCTCGATCGCCATCACCGCCTGCCGGACCCGCTCGGCCACCGGCAACACCTCGGTCTCCGTCGCGCCGGGCAGCAGCACAACGAACTCTTCGCCGCCGAAGCGCCCGACGGAGTCGTAGTCGCGCACATGCTCGGAGATCGTCGTCGCGACGACCTTGAGCACGGCGTCACCCGCGAGATGCCCGTAGACGTCGTTGACCTGCTTGAAGTGGTCGAGGTCGAGCATCAGCACGCCGAGTTTGCTCTTCGCCCTGGCCGCCGACGAAAGCTCCCGTTCGCTCAGCACATGCCACGCGTGCGCGTTCAGCACCCCGGTCTTGCCGTCGATGTTCGCCGCGATCTCCAGTTGCCGCACCAGCACACTGCGGTGCAGCACCAGCACGGGCAGCAGGACGAACGGGACGAGCGCGGGTGCGTGCACGATGGCCAGCGCGGTCGAAGCCCCGAGCACCAAGGTGGTGACTTCCAGCAGGTTGTCGTCGCCGGTGCCGAACAGCGAACGCAGCGACCGGCCCCCCGTGTGCAAGTAGACCGAGAGCGCCACGATGAACGCGTTGGCCGCGGTGAACACGGCCGCCGCCTCGACGATCCGCAGTGACCCGGCGAACCCGGCGGGCAGGCCGTTCCAGCCGGAGACGATGGCTCCCGACGCCAGGCAGGAGAGCACGATCGCCGCCGCGCAGTACACGACGCGGTAGGCGGGACGGTGGCTCATTCCCCGCCACACCCGGAGCCAAAGATGCAGGTAGATGAGCAGTCCGAGGGCGAGCGCGAGTCCCGCTGGGAGGACGAGCACCCCCGCGAACGTCCACACCGAAGTCATGTTGATGTGCGGCCGGTCACAAATGGTGCGCCGCAAGCGTTCCACCGAACGCGAAAGCTCGGCCTGGAGGAAGGCGAGGCCGAGCAGTGATCCAAATCGGACGAATTCCGTAGTCTCGTAGTTCGATCGGAGCAAGGCGATTACGGCGACTGCCGCCGCAAGTCCTTCCACGACAAGAAAAACCGCAGGTACGCCGCGTGGTCCGGACCAGAGATCCCACCGTCCGACCCTGGCTCTCAGACGTGTACCGGCCCCTTCTCCGGCGAGTTCCGTATCCCCCATAATCATCGTCACCGGTCCCCCTTCCGTACACATTTCAATGTATCCGAGGTAGTACTGAGGGTGGCCCGAGTCATTTCCGGAACACACAGATGGAGCAGTGGGAGGGAGGATCAACATGAACGGTCGCGAGGACTGATCCCATCGATTAACCGGTCCGGCTCCCGGCCGGGAGCCACATATCGGGCCCGGTGGCGATGGCACGTTTCCATGCCATCGCCATCGGGCCTGCCGAGGCGACGGCGACCGTCGCGGCCACCCCGACGGCCACGAACGGGCCGGTCAACTGGGCGAGCCCGCCGGCCAGCATGATCCCGATTCCTTGCACGGTCACCAAACTCGTCGAGGTCAGGCCCATCACCTGCGCCCGGACGCCGTCCGGCACCGCGCGGGCCATCAGCGCGACGGCTTGCAGGTGGTACGGCGCCGCACAGGCCCCGCTGAGCGCGATCAGCGCGAGACAGACCGGCAGTGAAGGGCGAAAAGAGACAAAAAGCAACGGAACAACGGATGCGAAGGCGAGAATGCCGACTATTCGCGTTTTCCGCCGCGCGGGAACCCATTTCGTGAAGATCCACGATCCAATTACCGAACCGACCGGATCGGCCGCGAGAATGAGGCCGACCGCGAAACTCCCCTCCCCGAGTTCGACGGCGAGCGGTGCCGCGAGGCCTTCCGGGGCGATGGCGAACCCGGCGAGCATCTTCAGCCCGAACAGCACCCGAATTCCCTTGCCCTGCCACAGTTCTCTGGCGCCTTCGCCACTGAAAGCCCGCGCCACCCGACTTTTCACCGAGGATTCCGTGACGGCGGGCACCCGGCGACGGACCCAGGCGGACACGAGCAGCGCCGAGACCACAAAGGTCACCGCGTCGATCGCCAGTCCCCAGCAGGGCGTCACGAGCCCGATCACCAGTCCACCACCGCCGAATCCGGCCAGCTGTGCCGATTGGATGGTGATCGTGCGGACCGCGAGCCCGGCGACGTACCGCTCGCCTTCGAGAACGTCCGGGAGCAACGCGAGTTGCGCCGCCCGGAACGGTCCACCCGCCATCGTCAGGATCACCAGCAGTCCGGCGAGGACCGACAGCGGCATCCCCGGTACGGCCATCAGCGCCGCGAGCGCCGCGCGCAGCAGGTCGCAGACGATCATCACCGTCCGTCGCGAATACCGGTCGGCCAGCCCGGCGAACAGGGTGCCGCCGATCAGCGTCGGCAGATACGTCAGCCCGTATGCGAGCCCGGTCAGCCCCGCCGACGCCGTTCTTTCCCAGACCAGCACCGACAACGCGACTCTCGCCAGCTGGTCACCGGCCTGCGAAAGCGCCTCGGCCGCCCACAACGCACGGAACTCGCCCACCGCGAAAGCGGCCTTGAACGCGGTGCCCCGAGTGGAATCCCCCTTTTCCATGAGCCCCTCCCCCTGGCTCACGGTAGTCGATCACTTCCGCTGTGTCAGCGGCCATCCAGCCCACGACGCCCGGCAGTGTCCACTGTGGAGAGACGATCCCGGATGGTCAGCGGCCTGCGCCGTTCCCCAGCATTCCCTGCGCCATTTCCATCGCCAGCGCGTTCACCGCGGCGGGATCCATCATGTTCCGGAGACCGCCCGTGGTCCGGTCCGGCGTTCCGGTGTCGGCACGCGGCTGCTCCGTCTGACGCGGCTCGGACGGCGGCAGGGCGACGGCTTGTTCCTTCGCGGCCCTCTTCTTCGTCGGCGCGGGCACGTGCTGCTTCACGGTGACCGGGACGTAGACGGTCACCGGTGCGGGCTGCGCGGGCTGGGCGACCGGTGGCGCGGCCTGCTGGGTCGCCACCGCGGGCAGCGGCGGCTCGGGCAGCGCGGTGTCGTCGACCGGCTCGAAGGTGAACGTGCCCGCGAACCAGCCGATCGCGAGCAGCGCCACCCCTGCTCCGCCGACCAGCCAGGACCTGGCGCGCCGATGGATGACGACGGCCTTGGGCCGCAGGTCCTTGTCGACGACCGGTTCACAGACCGGGGGCCGGATCGGCAGCGGCGCCGGCTCGACCTCGTTCTCCGGGCTTCGCCGGCGCTTCGGCAGGCTCGCCGCGATGATCCCCGTCCGGTCCAGCAACTCGGCTGTCTCGACGGGCACGCCGGCGCAGAGCGCGGCATCGGTCGACGGACGGCGCTGGGCGGCGCGCGGCATGGGGACCTCCGGAAGGGGAATCACGAACGTGAGCATTGTGGTGCATTTCCGACGCCGCCGTAAGTAACGCACCCCGATCGAGTTATCCCAAGCCGTCCGGACCACGGAGCGTTACTCCGTTCAGTGGTGTTTCATTCCTAACCGCCCCAGCAGTGCGAGGGGGCGCTGATAGAAAGAGCCGAGTACGCGGGGAATCGCGTCGATGACGTAGGCGTCGCCGCCGATCAGGATGCGCGGCGTCCTCCGTTCGATACCGCGCACGATGGTCCGCGCGGCCTTCTCCGGCGTCGTCCTCGCGATCTTTTCGAAGCCCTCGGCGGCTTTGTCGATGTCCCGTTCGACGCCACCCCGCGCGTCGCGGGCGATATTCGTCTTGATGCCACCGGGATGCACGCAGCTGACCGCGACCGGATGCCGGGCGATCAGCATTTCCTGCCGCAGCGCCTCGGTGAACCCGCGCACCGCGAATTTCGCCGCGTTGTAGGCACTCTGCGTGGGCACGCCGATGAAGCCGAACACGCTCGAAAGGTTGACGATGTGCCCGTCACCGGAAGCGATCAGCTGCGGCAGAAAGGCTTTCGTGCCGTTGACCACCCCGCCGAGATTGATCCCCATCAGCCAGTCGTAGTCGTCCCAGGTCATTTCCTCGACCGTCGCGCCGAGCGCGACCCCGGCGTTGTTCACCACGACGTTGGCACCCCCGAAATCGACGGCGACCTCCTCGGCGTGCGCGAGAACGGCGTCACGGTCGGCGACGTCCAGTTCGTACGCTTTCGCGGTGGCGCCCGTCTTCTCGCACAGTGCGACGGTTTCGGCCGCGCGGACGGCGTCGACGTCGGAAAGCGCCAGCCGCGCCCCGCGCCCCGCCAGCTCGATCGCGAGCGCCCGGCCGATTCCCGAGCCCGCGCCCGTGATCACCGCGACCTTGTCCGTGAACGACTTCATACCCGCTCCTTGCAGCTCGACTGTTACCGGAGGTAACACATACTACGGCTGTGAGCTTGCTGTGCGTTGATCGATTCGGGCTGTGTTCGTGGACCGCTTATGGTGATCTGTAGCCAAGACAGTCGTGGACGAGCGAAAGGAAGGCGATGCGCCGCGCCCTGTTGTTCGCGCTCTGCGTCGTGCTGGCCGGTTGCTCCGCCGCGTCGGACGCCGAGACCACCGCCGACGACACCGGCGCGACGGTGGCGGTCACCCCTGCCTCGCCGCGGACCAACCCGGCGATCGGCGCGCTGTTCCTCGACGGGTCGCATTTCTGCACGGCCAGTGTCGTCCACAGTGGCCCGGGAGACCTCCTGCTCACCGCGGCACACTGCCTCCACGACGGCGAAGGCGGCGAGTACGCGACAGGGATCTCGTTCGCGCCCGGCTACCACGACGGCGTCGCTCCCTACGGCTATTGGGACGTCTCGGATCCGCAAGTTCCCGACGGCTGGGCCGATTCGTCCGATCCGGACCTCGATGTCGGATTCGCGACCGCGCGCCAGGCGGGCAACACGAAGACCCTCGAAAGCATCACCGGTGCCAACACCCTGGTGACCGGCAACGGATTCGCGCACACGATCACCCTGACCGGTTATCCCGACGAACGGGAAGCCCCGGTCGTCTGCCACGGCACCAGCGCCCAGGCCGACACCTACCAGATGCGCGTCGCCTGCCCCGGCTTCACGACCGGCACCAGCGGCGGCCCGTGGGTGGCCGACCCCGATCCGGCGACCGAACTCGGCACCGTCGTCGGCGTGATCGGCGGCTATCTGTACGGCGGGGACGATCCGGACACGTCCTACAGCAGCTATTTCGACACCGACGTCGCCACCTTGTACCGGAAAATGGACGCGCGGGGATGATCTCCCCATGAGCATCCACGACGTCCCCATCACCGGCGAGCCGATCCGCCTCGGCCAGTTCCTCAAACTGGCCAACCTCGCCGAAGACGGTTCGCACGCCAAAGACCTCCTCGACGCCGAAGAGGTCACGGTCAACGGCGAGGTGGAGGTCCGGCGCGGCCGTCAGCTGACGAACGGCGACGTCGTGGAGGTCGGCGGCGAAGGCGGCCGCGTCGTCCTGGCGTAACTCGCGTGCTTGAACGGCGATCTCACGTGCTTGAACGGCGAACATACGTGATTGGACGGCGAACATACGTGATTGAGCGGAGATCTCTCGTGTTCTCCGTCTGATCACGCGAGATCTCCGTCTGATCACGTGAGATCGCCGTTAGCGACCCTGTAGCGGGGCCAGGCGCAGCGCCTTGGCGACGTCCTCGAGCTCCCGGTGCACCTGCTCGTTCAGCGGGACACCCAGCGCCTGGCACTGTTCGAGGTACTGCGCCTCGCGCCAGCCGGGGTAGCGGACCGGGGTCCCGCCGTCCCAGCCGAGCAGGCTGCCGAACAACGCGCTCGCGGCCTTGTAGAAGCCGTCGGCGCTGCGGAGCGTCGTCGGCGCGATGGCCATCACCATGAGGCCGGTGTCGTGATCGTGGTCGCCGACGCCCGACAAGACCCCGGCGAAGATCTCGACCAGCAGGGAGAAGCCCGCAATCGAGGCGCTGGCTGTGCCGGCAGTGTCGGCGAGGGTGTCCAGGTCGAGGACGAATTCGGGGTACGCGCCGGCGGGGGCGGCCATGCCGAGCGGGTTCGCGGCCGTCCCGTGCTCACCGCCCGCGGCCATGACGAGCCCGATCATGGTGTGCGGCAACGCCCTCGCGGCGTGGTGCCCGGCGCGGCCGAACGGCCCGACGCCGCGGACGGACATGAGCCCGACGCCGTAACGGCCCGCCCGGGACACCGCCCGGTCCATCGCGTCGCCGACTGCCCACAGGCCGGGCGCGCGGCGGTAGTCGATCAGGGCGGCGGCGCCGCGGTCGGCGATCATCAGCGGTTCGGCACGGGGCCGCACCATGCCGTTGACCAGCATCGGCAGATGCAGCCTGGTCAGTTCGGCGACACCGGATTCCGGGGTTCCGGTGAGATCGCCGTGGCACACCGCCTCGGCGGCCATCCTGGCGCGTGACCACGGCAGGTCGTGCGCGGTGAAGATCTCGGTGACGAGGTCGACGAGCGCGTCGATCGGGACGCGCTGCCAGACCTGTTCCGGGATCGAGGAGGGTTCGGCCGGTTCGGCGATCGGCTCGACGGGGGCACGGCGCAGGGAGCGAGGTCTGAGGGGCACTCGGCCGAGAGTGCCCAACCGTGTTTTTCGGCGTCAACGAACCGGGGCAGCTTCTAACCGACTGTGTGATCGAAGCGCACGGAAACGTCGGTGGGCGGACGTACCATCGGGGCATGTGCCGGAACATCACCACGCTTCGAGGCCTGGAGCCGGCGGCGACGCCGGACGAGATCGAGGCCGCCGCCCGCCAGTACGTCCGCAAGGTGTCCGGGGTGCAGAGCCTCTCCGACGCCACACGTGAACCGTTCGAAGCCGCCGTCGCGGAGATCACCGAGATCACCCGGCGACTGCTCTCCGAACTGCCCGCACGCCGTCAGCCCCCGGCGAAGGTGCCACCGTTGCGCCGTCCGGAGGTCCAGGCTCGCATCGCCGCTAAAGCCACGAAGAGTCAAGCGTCCTGAACCAAGCTCCGGCGGCTACGGTGAGCCGGTGACATATCCGCAAGACCCCTACGGGCAGCAACAGCCCTATGGTCAGCAGCCTCAGTACGGCCAGCCGTACCAGCCGGGTTATGGCTACGGTCCGCCACAGCCGCCGCAGGAGCAGGGCCTGGCGATCGCGGCACTGGTCGTGTCGATCGCCAGCCTGGTCGTGTGCAGCGGGCTGCCGTCGCTGATCGGCGTCATCTTGGGGCACATCGCGCATTCGAAGGCCAAACGCGGTGAGGCGGGCGGCCAGGGGATGGCGCTCGCGGCGATCATCATCGGCTACATCGGCGTCGCGATCATCGTCGTCCTCTTGGGGTTCTTCATCTTCGTCGGGATCTTGACCGACTGGGACTTCGACTAGTCCATCCATGCCCCCGCCACCACCCTCAACGGAAAGCTTCGCTTCGACTACATCCGAAGCGTTCCGTCAAAGCCTCGTCGGATATCCTCGGCAGCGGTAGCGTGTCCGAGCGGCCGAAGGAACATGTCTTGAAAACATGCGAGGGCTCTGTCCTCCGTGGGTTCGAATCCCACCGCTACCGCCAGTCTTGAGAAAACAAAGCTCCCCAGGTCCGTGGACCTGGGGAGCTTCGCGTTACGCGGGTACGAGACCCCAGACGGTCTCGTCGCTACGGCCGCCCACGAAGGGCCGCTGCTCTAGGAGCGAAGCCTGCCGCACCGCCAGCGAGCTGGCGCGGTTCACCAGTCCGTAGCGCGTGTCGGCGCTCCGGAGCAGCTTCCACTGCTGGTTGGTGGCCGAGCCGCAGTGCGTCTGTTCGAGGAGCGCGCCTTCCGCGGTGCTGCCGGAGACCGGCCGCAGGCACTGGCCGCTCCGTTCGTTGACGATCTTCCAATATCCGCCGCCCGCGTCGGTGAGCTTCCATTTCTGGCCGTTGTCGTTCTGCCTGGCCACGTTGGTGATCTTCGCGCCGGCGGACGTCGAGCCGTCGACCACGGCCGCGCTGTTGCCGTTGGTGGCGACGGCGAGGTAGTACTTCGTGCCCGCCTGCGGGCCGGGGTCGGCGACGGGGTTCAGGGTCCACTGCTGGTTGGCCGCCCCGGTGTAGGGCTGCTGGACGAGCGGGGCCGGGTACGCGCCGCCGTCGGTGATCGCGTAGCCCGTCAGGTAGTTGAAGATCGCCACCTTGCCGTTGCCGAGCGGCTGGAACGCCCACCTCATGCCGTTCTGGCCGTTGCAGTTGTACTGCAGGATCTGCGTGCCGGGTGCGGTCCCGCTCTGGGCGCTGTCGGCGCACAGCTGGCTGTTGGCGTTGACCAGTTGCAGACCGGTGTTGTACCCCAGGATCCACTTCTGGCTCGTGGAGCCGGTCTGGGGCCGTTTGCTGAGGTTGGCGAGTCCGCCGGTCGACGAGCCCACGACGTCGATGGCGTCACCTCCTGAGCCCGTGATCACATACGTCTTCCCGCCTTGGGCGTGGCCGTCGTCGTTGTCGGGGGTGTCCTTCTTGATCAGGAAGGCGCTGTTGGCGACGTTCCAGTGGGTGGCGAGCCAGCTGCCGGGGACGGGGTTCGTGCTGAAGTAGTCGTCGTTGCCGCAGTCCAGCAGCCGATCGAAATCGCGCTGCGTGCAGTCGAAGGACTGGGTGTCGCCGTAACACATCAGGTCCCATTCCTGGGAACAGTGCCCGCCGCCCTGGTAGTGCGGAGCGCCCGGCAGTACCGCGCCGAGCATATGGCCCAGTTCGTGGGCCGCGGCGTTGACACCCCAGCAGGGGACGGCGATCTCCGTGTAGTGCCTGCCGTTGTTGAAGGCGTTGGCGGGGCCGGGCTGGTCGTCGTTGTCGCCCCAGGTGCCCGCGCAGGTGTGGGGGTTGTCGGAGAACAGGATGTAGTCGCGGTCGGCGTTGTAGTGGCCCGCTTGGATGGCACGGTCGCGGATCGCACCGGACAGGTACGTGCCGTCGGGCACCACCAGGTTGGCGACGGCGACCTGGCAGCCCGCGCCGGCGGTCGTCACGTAGCGGATGTGCCTGCTGCCGCCCGTCACCGCGGCACTGTCGTTGAACCCGTCGTCCATCCCGGACGCGTAGGCACGCAGGGACGGCACGACGGTCGCGTATCGGTCGGGTTGACTGGCTTCACGGACGTAGACCAGCTCGATGCGCTTGCCGGAAACGCCGTCGCCCTCGCAGACCACCGGGTTGGCGGCGATCTGCGCTTGAGCGACGGAGGGGGCGAGCGGGGCCACCGGGGTCGCGCCGGGCGGCAACGCCCGCGTGTGCTCCCTGGTGGCCGAGGCAACAGAGGTATCGGAGGCGGCGGCCCCCGCGGTCTCACCCGCGAGCAAGCCACTTACGAGGCCGGCGATCACCAGCACGCCGGCGTATCTCCGTTTTGCTTGGGACAAGTGCTCTTCCTTTCGCGATGAAGAAACGCACACTTCTCGATCTATCGCGATAAGAAGGCTAGAGATCGGAGGTATAGACCACCAGGCAGAAAAACCGGCAGCCTGCCATTAGGCTGCCCGCCATGGCCAAGTACCTGCTGCTCAAGCACTACCGCGGCGCCCCGGCGTCGGTCAACGACGTGCCGATGGACCAGTGGGCTCCGGAAGAGATCACGGCGCACATGCAGTACATGAGGGACTTCGCGACCCGGCTCGTGGAGACCGGTGAATTCGTCCAAGAGCAGGCTCTCGCCCCCGAAGGCACCTTCGTCCGGTACGACGGCGAAGGCAAGCCGCCGGTCACCGACGGCCCCTTCGCCGAGACCAAAGACCTCATCGCCGGGTTCATGGTGATCGACGTCGACAGCTACGAGCGAGCGCTCGAACTGGCGGGCGAGCTGTCGGCCGCTCCGGGAGCCGGCGGGAAGCCGATCCACGAGTGGCTCGAACTGCGTCCGTTGTGGGGCGAGCCGCTCATCATCACGGAGTGAGCACCGAGATGGACGAGGTGCTGCTCCGCAGCCTCACGCCGAACGTCCTCGGGATCCTCGTCCGCCGCGGAGCCGACTTCTCGGCGGCCGAGGACGCCGTGCAGGAAGCGCTGATCGAGGCTGTCCGCGTCTGGCCCGGCGACCGGCCGAAGGATCCGAAGGGCTGGCTCGTCACGGTGGCGTGGCGCAAGTTCCTCGACATGGCCCGATCGGACGCCGCCCGGCGCCGTCGCGAGGAACTCGTCGACGAGGAGCCCGAGCCAGGACCCGCTCCCGATTCGGACGACACGCTCCAGCTGTATTTCCTCTGCGCCCACCCTTCGCTGACGCCGTCGTCCGCCGTCGCGCTCACGCTGCGCGCCGTCGGCGGGCTGACCACCCGTCAGATCGCCCAGGCCTATCTGGTGCCCGAATCGACCATGGCGCAGCGCATCAGCCGCGCCAAACGCACCGTCTCCGGTGTGCGGTTCGACCAGGCGGGCGACGTCGCCACCGTGCTGCGCGTGCTCTACCTGGTGTTCAACGAGGGCTACTCCGGCGACGTCGACCTCGCCTCCGAAGCCATCCGGCTGACCCGGCGGCTCGCGGCCGGGATCGACCATCCCGAGGTCGCGGGGCTGCTCGCCCTCATGCTGCTGCACCACGCCCGGCGGGCCGCCAGGACCGCGCCCGACGGCAGTCTCGTGCCGCTCGCCGAGCAGGACCGCGGCCGCTGGGACACTCCGGCGATCACCGAAGGCGTCGAGATCCTGCAAGCGGCACTGGCCCGCGACGAACTGGGCGAATTCCAGGCACAGGCCGCCATCGCCGCACTCCACGCCGACGCGCCCGCCGCCGACGAGACCGACTGGGTGCAGATCGTCGAGTGGTACGACGAACTCGTGGCGCTCACCGACAGTCCGGTCGTCCGGCTCAACCGCGCGGTGGCCGTCGGGGAGGCCGACGGACCGCGCGCCGGATTGGCCGCGCTCGCGGAACTGGACGACTCACTCCCCCGGCACACCGCGGTGGCCGCGTACCTCCACGAGCGCGACGGAGACCTGGCCAAAGCGGCGAAGCTGTACGGCCAGGCGGCCGAGAAAGCGGCCAACCTCGCGGAGAGCGCCCATCTGACGCGTCAGGCGGCCCGGCTCAATGCTCTTCTGAGGTGACCGGCGGCAGGCGCGGGAGGCCGTCGATCTCCGACAGATGCTCCAGCACCCGCCCGAAAGCCTGCCCCAGCACCTTCTGCTCTTCGGGACTCAGCAAGTCGATCAGGTGCTCCCGGACGCCTTCGACATGTGTCGGCGCCGCACTCTCCAGCAGTTCCGCGCCGCGTCCGGTCAGCTCCGCGACGACTCCGCGCTTGTCCGCCGGGTCGCGGGTGCGGCGGATGATGCCCTCGGCCTCCAGCCGGACCATCTGGTGCGAAAGCCTGCTCTTGGTCGAGCCGAGCATGCTCGCCAGTTCCGTCATCCGCATCCGGTTGTCGGACTGGAGTGAGAGGCAGACCAGCACCTCGTAGTCGGCGAGCGTGACGTCGTGACGCTCGGCCAGTTCCCGGTGCAGGCGTTGCCGGAGCCGCATGGTGGCGACGATGTACGAGCGCCACGCGACCATTTCCGGCTCGGACAGCCAGCGCACGTCCTTCTGCTCCACCGCCATCCACGCAGGGTAGATCGTTGATCGCACCGGGCGCATACCCGCCGGTCACTTTTCGGCCCCTGAAAAATCCGGCGGAACATTCGCCCGAAGGAGGGTTACGAAAAGGTTGAGACTCGGCGAGAAAAGGCGCATTCTTCTTGTCAGCGGATGGTCGGGCAAGTATCGGGCGAACCGTCGGAAGGTCGCCGGACCTGCTCCCAGCCGGGAAAGGTCAGGTGGTGGTATGGCGGGTGATTCTCGCGGTTGACCGCCTGCTGTGTCCCCGCGACCGGAACGGAAAGGACCGGGTCGGTCGCGACTGTGAACAGCGACGAGCGCGGGTATCTCGGATGCGCTCGACAATTCTCGCGCATTCGGCGTCACTCCAGCCTGTTTCGGGTTCGCGGCCTCTTCGACCGCCTCGGCAGTGCCGGACGCCGGCCCGGTGATCGCGGCCAACCGGCGATCAGAACAAGACAACCTCGGTAGTTCTGGGTGCGGCCACTTCGCGTGGCCGCACCCAGGCATATCCGGGCCCCTCCGGTTACGCTTCCCCCCGTGCGATTCGACGAAGGCGCGGGCCTGGACACCTCCGAGGTCGAGGATCTGCGCGGTGGTGGCGGCGGTGGCGGTATCGGCGGCCGGGTGGCACTCGGCGGCGGCGGGCTCGGCGTGGTCGGCCTCGTCATCTACTTCCTGCTCTCCCAGTTCGGCGGCGTGAGCCTGAACCCGTCCTCGGGCGGGCTCGGCGGGCTGGGCAACGTGGGTTCCGGGCAGCAGGTGGACAACACGTCGCTGTCACAGGAGTGCAAGACCGGCGCGGACGCGAACCGGAAGCACGACTGCGCGATCGTCGCCACCATCAACTCGATCCAGGACTACTGGGGCCAGGAATTCCAGCGCTCCGGATCGACCTACCGCAAGGCCACCACCAACTTCTTCAACGGCGGCGTGAACACGGCCTGCGGCAACGCGACTTCCGACGTCGGACCGTTCTACTGCCCCGGCGACGCCAAGGTGTACATCGACCTCGGCTTCTTCAACGAACTCCGTACCAGGTTCGGCGCGCAGGGCGGGCCGTTCGCGGAGGCGTACGTGCTGGCCCACGAATACGGTCACCACGTACAGAACCTCACCGGAGTCTCCAAAAAAGGCACCGGGAGCGGACCGACTTCGGGTTCGGTACGGCTGGAACTCCAGGCCGACTGCTACGCCGGGGTCTGGGCGAACCATGCCATGACCACGCCGACCGAGACCGGACGGCCGCTGATCAGCGAAATCAGCCAGGAAGACGTCAATTCCGCACTGGACACCGCTTCGCGGATCGGTGACGACTACATCCAGTCCAAGCTGGGCGGCGGCCGGGTCGACGAGTCGAAGTTCAGCCACGGCACGTCGGCGCAGCGGAAGAAGTGGTTCACCACCGGTTTCCAGACCGGTCAGCCCGCGCGGTGCGACACCTTCGCGACCAACAGCCTCGGCTGAGTCCCGGACGCTATGAACGGCCCGTTACTTGCAAATTTTGCAAGTAACGGGCCGTTCATGGCACTTGAAGGAACTACTACGCGGCGACGTGGTGGTCGTCAGCGTGGACGGAAGCCGTCAGGCTCCGTTGCTTGGACCGCTCAGCCGCGCGAAGGGCCTTCGCCTTCGCGGCCTTGCCACCCGGGACACCGTTGATGTTCTCGGTGCTGGTCGCGTAGACGCCCAGCGCCCAGGCGACGGCGTCGGAGTTGCGGTCGAGCGCGACGCGGTCGACGTTGCCGAGGTTGTCGCACTTCTGGTGGTAGCACTTGTCGTAAGGAACGTTGGCGCTGCCGCCCCACTTCGCCGCCTGCGCCGCGGTCTTCACGCCTTCGGCACCGGTGAACAGGCCACCGGCCGGGATGCCGGCGAGGATGAAGCCCTGGTAGTCCGAGCGGCCGGTGAAGTCCGTGCCCTCGACCGGGACGCCCTTGCCGAGCTGCAGGTAGTCGACCAGGGTCTTTTCGAGCTGACCCGAGCCGTACGGACCCTCGCCCTCGCCGACGCCGTCGGAGTTGTCGCCGTCATAGGCGAAGTACCCCGCGTTCGGCGAGCCGATCATGTCGTAGTTGTAGTAGAGCGCGATGTCGAGCTGCTGCTCGAAGGTCAGCGAGTTGACGTAGTGGGTCGAGCCGACGAGCCCGAACTCCTCGGCGCTCCACCAGCCGAAGCGGACGGCGTTGTTGACCTTGGCCTTGCTGCCCAGCTGCAGGGCGGTTTCCAGCAGCGCGGCCGAGCCGGTGCCGTTGTCGTTGATGCCGGGGCCTTCGGTGACGCTGTCGAGGTGCGCCCCGAGCATCACGACGTTGTCCTTGCGACCGGTCTTGGTCTCGGCGAGGACGTTGTAGCTGGTCCGCGCCTCCTGGAAGGCACGCAGGTCGAGGGTGACCGAGGCACCGGCCTTGGTGGCGAGCACCTGGCCGTCGGCCTGGGTGATGCCACCGGTCGGGATCTTGCCGGCGGCCGGGTCACCGAGGGTGCCGTTGACCGGGCCCGGAACGTTGTTGTAGACGATCGCGCCGACGGCTCCGGCCTCGGCGGCGGTCGCCTGCTTCTGCGCGAACGAGCAGCCGCCGCGCTGGATCAGCGCGATCTTGCCGGCGACCCCGCCGGCGTAGTCGGTCGCTTCGCAACCGCTGGTGTCGTCGACCGGGACCACCGCGAGCGGCGCGGTGATTCCGCCGGTGGGCGTCAACGGGCTGTAGGACATCATGATGACCGGGACGTCGGTGCCCGCGACCGTCAGCTTCTCCGCGAGGGTTTCCTCGTAGGTGAACGGGAACTCCTGGCGGGTGACCGCGAAGCCCGCCTGCTCCAGCTTCGTGGCGATGTACTCCGCGGACTTCTTGTGGCCCTCGGTGCTGGCGGCGCGGCGGCCGCCGTTCGCGTCCGAGATCCGCTGCAAGGCGATCAGGTGCCGGTTCACTCCTGCGCCGTCGACCTTGTTGACGAGCTGCTTGGCCAGCGCGGGGCCGTCGATCGTCGGCGCGGCTGTCGCAGCGGGAGCCATTCCGACCGTGAGCGCGGCGGTGGCCATCACCACGATCGAGGGAACAATGCTTCTTCGCGAATATGACATGGACGTCACCTTTATGTGGTTTGTGCCACAGGTCAACCGACGTTCGGCGGACTTCCCATCACCGGGATAGGGTCGTTTGTATGTATGCGATCACCATCCGTGAGCCCGGCGATCCCGATGTTCTCGAATGGACAGAGGTGGCGGATCCGGTGGCGGGCGAAGGCGAAGTGGTCATCGACGTCGCCGCGAGCGCCGTCAACCGCGCTGACCTGCTGCAACGCCAGGGCCTCTACCCGCCCCCGCGGGGTGCCAGCGAAATCCTCGGCCTCGAATGTTCGGGCACGATCGCCGAAATCGGCGAAGGCGTCGAAGGATGGCAAATCGGGGACGAGGTTTGTGCTTTGCTCGCCGGTGGCGGCTATGGGGAAAAGGTCGCCGTTCCGGCAGGACAACTGCTTCCGCTTCCCGCCGAAGTCGAATTGCTGGCGGCCGCCGGGCTTCCCGAAGTCGCGTGCACGGTTTGGGCGAATGTGGTGATGCACGCCGAGTTGTCCGAAGGCGAGGTTCTGCTCGTCCACGGTGGCGCGGGCGGGATCGGCACGCACGCGATCCAGGTCGCCAAGGCGCTCGGCGCGACGGTCGCGGTGACCGCGGGTTCGCCAACGCGGCTGGAGAGCTGCCGCCAGCTCGGCGCCGACATCGCGATCAACTACAAGGAGCAGGACTTCGTCGAGGTCCTGCGCGCCGAGACCGGCGGCGCGAACGTCGTCCTCGACAACATGGGCGCCAAGTACCTCGACCGCAACATCGACGTGCTGGCCATGGACGGCAGGCTCGTCGTCATCGGCATGATGGGCGGGGTCAAGGGCGAGCTCAACATCGGCAAGCTGATGGGCAAACGCGGCAGCGTCTACGGCGCGGGCCTGCGGGCGCGGCCGCTGGAGCAGAAGGCGGCGATCGTCGCCGACGTCCGTGAGCGGCTGTGGCCGCTGGTGGTGCAGGGTTCGGTGAAGCCGATCGTCGGGCAGGTCGTGCCGATGGCCGAGGCCACGTCCGCGCACCGCGCTTTGGAGGAAGGCACGGTTTTCGGCAAGGTCTTGCTCGCTGCTAAATCCTGATAAGCCAGGCGCAGCCTGTCCGTTGAGGGTGGCGGCGGGGCGGGGTCCGGGCTTAGCGGATCTCTTCGAGTACCCGGACGAGCTGGTTGACCTCGAAGACGTTCGAGTAATGCGCTAGTCCGATGCGGACGGCGCCGCCGACTTCGGCGGCGCCGAGTGACCCGAAGACACCGCTGGTGCCGTCGTCGGCGAAGGCGCAGAGCCCTTGGGAGGCGAGATACTCCGCGACCTCGGGCGACTTCTTGCCCGCGACGGCGAAGGCCAGCGCGGGGATCCGGCGCATGGCGTCCCCGATGACCATGACGTGCCGCAGCGAACGCAGCTCTGTGGACAGTTGCGCCAGAAGTCCCGCATGGTACGACTTCGCCGAACCCAGCGACGTCACCAGCCGCTCGCGCCGCGAGCCCATCGCCGCGTCGTCCAAGCCGGCGAGGTAGTCGATCGAGGCGATCAACCCGGCGAGCAACGGGTACGCGTGCGGCCCCAGTTCCATCCGGGCCGGACCGCGCGCGGCCGGGTCGAGCGAGCACGACGGCAGCCGTTCGAGCAGTTCGGGATCGCGGAAGACCAGCGCCCCCACCGACGGTCCGCCCCAGGCCTGCGCCGAAACCACCATCACGTCGGCGCCGAGCGCGTTGAGGTCCAGCGGCACGAACGGCGCCGCGTACGTCGCGTCGACGACGACCAGCGCGCCGACGCGTTTGGCGAACTCGATCACCGTCGGGACATCGGGCCGGGTGCCGACCGAACCGGACGCCAGCGTGACCGCGACGACCTTGGTGCGCGCGGAGACGAGGTTCTCGTACTGCCAAGCGGGCAGCTCGCAGGTCTCGATGTCGATCTCGCCCCAGCGCACGACCGCGCCGACGCGTTTCGCGGCGCGGCGCCACGGCGCGAGGTTGGCTTCTTCGTCGAGCCGGGACACGACGACCTCGTCGCCGATCGTCCAGCGGTCGGCCATCGCGTCGACGAGACGGCGGATGAGGTCGGGCGCGTTGGGCCCGAGCACGACTCCGGCCGGGTCGGCGCCGACCAGGTCGGCGACCGCCCGGCGAGCGGCCGTGACAATGCTTTCCGCGCGCTGGGAGGCCGGAAACGCTCCGCCCGGCCCCGACACCGGAGCACGCATGGCCGTGGATACGGCCGAAGCGACCTGTTCAGGTACGAGCATTCCGGCGGCGCCGTCGAAGTGAATCCAGCCGTCACCCAGCGCGGGAAACAGCCCACGGATACGAGCGACGTCGAACGCCATGGGGACACCGTACGGAGGTGCGGTTCGGCGCTTTACCCGGGGTTGGGTGCCTGACCACGGGGCGCGACGATTCCCGCTACGCTCGGAGACGGCGCCGAAAACCACGCTGCGCTTCGTGCCCGACGTAAGCCAGGATGGAGCACATGACCGACCCAGCTTCCCGTGAATCGACCACCCCCGGCGACGGCGGCGGAGACTCCTCTCCCCACGTCGTGGTCGTCGGTCCCGACGGCACCCCGGTCGGCACCGCACGCCCCGGCTCTTCCGGTGAGGAAGGCGAGGAGTCGCTCGGCGACCTCGTCGAAGAGCCCGCCAAGGTGATGCGGATCGGCACGATGATCAAGCAGCTGCTCGAAGAGGTCCGCGCCGCGCCGCTGGACGACGCCAGCCGCACGCGCGTGCGCGAGATCCACCAGACCTCGATCCGCGAGCTGGAGCAGGCGCTGGCGCCGGAACTCCAGGACGAGCTGGAGCGGCTGGTGCGGCCGTTCACCGAGAACTCGACGCCGTCCGATGCCGAGCTGCGGATCGCGCAGGCTCAGCTGGTCGGCTGGTTGGAAGGGCTGTTCAGCGGCATCCAGACCGCGTTGTTCGCGCAGCAGATGGCCGCTCGGGTGCAGCTGGAGCAGATGCGGCGCGGGCTCCCGGCCGGACCTTCCGCGGGCGGCACGGGCTTTGGCGGCGGCACCGGCGAGGCACACGGGCCGGGACAGTACCTCTGACGCCTGTTATGAACGGACCGTTTATAACAGGATTTGTTATGAACGGTCCGTTCATAACACCCGGGGGTTGCGCAGCGGGCAGAAGAAGGTCCGCAGGTCCGCGATGAGCAGGTCCGGCACCTCCAGCCCCGGGAAGTGACCGCCGCGGCCCGGAGTGGACCAGTGGACGATGTTGTCGGTACGCTCGGTGAGACGCCGGATCGGGCGGCCGGTGTCCTTCGGGAACACGGCGATCCCGGTGGGCACAGTGGACTTCGGCGGCTCCTCGCCCCAAGCCCCGCCCTGCGCGGCGTAGATCCGCGAAGACGAGTTCGCCGTGCCGGTGAGCCAGTAGAGCATCGCGTTGGTCAGCAGATCGTCGCGATCGATCGCCTCTTCGGGGACGTCGCGCGAGTCCGAAAAGGACTTGAACTTTTCCACCAGCCACCCGAGCCGCCCGGCAGGTGAGTCGGTGAGCCCGTAGGCAAGCGTTTGCGGCTTGGTCGCCTGGAACTCGGGCGCCGCGCTCGGCAGCATCGTCAGGTGTACCCCGATCACCCGTTCCGGGCACCGGACGCCCACGGCGCGCGAGACGATCGCGCCCCAGTCGCCACCGTGCAGCCCGAACCGCTCGTACCCGAGCCGCGACATCAGCACCGGCCACGCGTCCGCGATCCGGTCGGCACCCCAGTTCGCCTCGGTCGTCGGACCCGAGAAGCCGAACCCCGGCAGCGACGGCACGACGATGTGGAACGCGTCCTCGGGGTCGCCGCCGTACGCGCGCGGGTCGGACAGCGGACCGGCGACGTCGAGGAACTCCACAATGGACCCCGGCCAGCCGTGCGTGAGCACCAGCGGCATCGCCTCCGGCTCCGGCGACCGCGCGTGCAGGAAGTGGACGTTCGCGCCGTCGATGTTCGTCATGAACCCCGGGAAGCCGTTGAGGCGCTCCTCGTGCGCACGCCAGTCGTAGCGGAGGCGCCAGTATTCGACGAGGTCCTGGAGATACCCGAGTGGCGTGCCGAGCCCCCAGCCGACGCCGTCGATCTCGTCCGGCCAGCGCGTGTTCGCCAGGCGGGCGGCGAGGTCGTCGAGGTCGCGCTGCGGGACGGCGATCCTGAACGGCGAGAGGGTCACGCGGACGACGGTAGGGAGGATCGAGGACAGTGATGGTCCTCGAATCGAATCAAACCCGGAGTTCCGACGGACCCCAATCCGTCATCAGGTCGGCGACGTCCTCGACCCATTCCTCTTCCGCTTCCCTGCCCTCCTCACGGAGGAACAAGATCGTGTCGATCAGCGCCTGATACAGCTTCGCACGCGAGACGCCTCGATCGAGCTCCGCGACGAGCAAGGACCGAGGGGTCAAATCGTTCTCTTCGGTGTACAACGCGAGGAGCCTGGCGCGAAAGTCCTCGCTGACCCCCAAGGTCGGTGTCTTCTCTCCCGAAGGCAGGGAACGCTCCAACCGGTCCAGTACCCGGTCCACGCCCTGACCGTCCACGACGGACGACGCCGTCTCCGAGAATCGCCGCCGCACGGCCGGATCCCGCAGCAAGGTCCGCAGCGTCTCGACGGCGTCGTCGTCCAGTGCCGCCGCGCTCCCCAGCCCGGCCGCGAGCCCGAGGTCCAACGCTCCCCGGTAACCCGTCACCTGGTTGTCGACCAGTTGCACGACCGCCGTCGGCACACCGAGACAGCACAGCTCCAGCAGCGTGACACCGGCCGCGCTCACCGCGATGTCCGTCTCCACCAGCAGATCCAGCAACCCCGGCCCGGGTGGCGCGATGCGGAATTCCTGACCAGGCAGCGCCTCCGGCACGACAGGCTCACCGCGCACCAGTACGTCGGCGACGAACGGCAGTCCTGTGTCGCGCAACGCGTGCAGCAGTGCGCTGACCGTCCCCGCCCATTCCGTCCCGCCGCCGAGCACCACGGTCACGTGCGGCCGCTCGGCTCCCTCACGTCGTCCGCGACGCTTCTCTCGTGCCTCCCGGACGACGTCTCGCAGCGGCGCGTAGGCCACTCCCCTGAGTAGTTCGGCGGAACCGTCGTCGGGCCGCGGGGCGGGCGCGAAACCACAGTCGACGACGAGGTCCGCCGCGCGCCTGCCGAACACGTCGTCCTCGATGGACACCAGCAACGCGCCCGCGGCGTTGACGCGTTCACGCAGCTCGCCGAGGCCGTAGTGGTCGACGATCACCGCGTCGAAGCCTTCGAAGGACACGGACGGCATTACTGGCACGGACAACTCATCGAAGCGCGCCGCCAGCCATTCGGCGTTGTCCACCTGCCCCGAGAACACGACCTCCCAGCCCCGCGCGACGGCGCGCTCGGCGTAGGCGACCATGCGCGATACGTGGCCCGCGCCGATCGTCCCGGAGGCGTCGGCCCGCAGCACCAGTCGCGTCACCGGGCCACCTTTTTCTGCTCGACGTGCTCGTTGAGCTTCGCGAGATCGGGTCGCGCGCGCAGCACGGCGACCACTTCACGCCAGTCGCCGACGCGGTCGCCCAGTTCGGCGACGACGCCTTCGATGACCGCCCAATCCTCGGCGGTGTCCAACGTCACGCGCAGGTCGTCGGCGGGCGGGCTGACCACGACGCCGGAGCACGAGTAGGTCTCCGGTCGCGAGTAGATGCCGGATGTCACGTGCTCCCGGTCGGCTCCGCGAGCGGTCTCGACCTGCTCGGCCAGCACGGCCGCGCGCACGAGTTCCGCGTCGAAACCGCGAGGCAAGGTGCGCACCAGGGTCGTGCTCAGGTAGTCCAGCGAGGGCTGGGCGCGCCACAAGGTGACGAGCTGCCCGATCAGCGCCGGGTCCAGCAGCGGACAGTCGGCGGTGAGCCGCACCACGGCATCGGCCGGGTACGACTCGATGGCCACCGCGAACCGCGCGAGGACATCGTCCAGCGGCCCTCTGGCAACCAGCGCGCCGTGCCGGGCGGCTTCTTCGGCCACCGCGTCGTCTTCGGCTTCGGTGGAGGTCGCGACCACGACGTCGTCGATTCCCGGCGAGGCCGCGGCGGCACGGACGACCCAGCCGAGCACGCTCCGGCCAGACAGGGGCCGCAGCACCTTGCCCGGCAGCCGGGTCGACGACGCCCGCGCCTGGATGACGGCGTTGACCACGTGGGCCCCGGGGGCTCGATCCATGGGTGACATGATGGCCGACGGCAGTAGCACCGAAACGCGGAGGTCAACGATGTCCGAGCTGGATGGCTCCAGCATCCTGCTCACCGGCGGGACCGGTTCGTTCGGCAAGGCGTTCATCACCTACGCCCTGGCCGAGCTGAATCCGCGACGGCTGGTCGTGCTCTCCCGAGACGAGCTCAAGCAGTACGAAGCCCGGCAGCAGTTCGACAACGACCCGAGGCTGCGCTGGTTCATCGGCGACATCCGGGACCGCCGCCGCCTCGAGCGCGCGATGCACGGAGTCGACTACGTCGTGCACGCCGCCGCGCTCAAGCAGGTCGACACGGGTGAGTACAACCCGTTCGAATTCGTGCAGACCAACGTCGTCGGCTCGCAGAACGTCATCGAAGCAGCGATCGACACGGGCGTGAAGAAGATCGTCGCGCTCTCGACCGACAAGGCGTCGAGCCCGATCAACCTCTACGGCGCCACGAAGCTGTGCGCCGACCGGATGTTCATCAGCGCGAACCACTACGCCGCGACACATCCGACCCGGTTCTCCGTGGTCCGCTACGGCAACGTGATGGGCTCCCGCGGCAGTGTGATCCCGTTCTTCCGCGCGCTGGCGGCCAAGGGCGAGTCGCTGCCGATCACGCACAAGGAGATGACCCGCTTCTGGATCACGCTCCCGCAGGCCGTGCAGTTCGTGGTCGACTCGTTCGACCAGATGAACGGCGGTGAGCTGTACGTGCCGCGCATCCCGAGCATGCGGCTGGTCGACCTCGCGCAGGCCATCGCGCCAGGGTCACCGATGCACGAGGTCGGCATCCGGCCCGGCGAGAAGCTGCACGAAGAGATGATCGCCCCCGACGACGCCCGCCGGACCGTGCGGTTGAGCGATCGGTACGTCGTCCAGCCGCATATCGCGGGCTGGGGCTACGAGCCGCCGTCGGACGGCCAGGCCGTGCCGGAGAACTTCGCGTACCGCTCGGACACCAACGACCTGTGGCTCGACGCCGAGGAACTGCGCGACCTGGTCGAGCAGTATGGCTGAGCGGTTCCTTCCGTACGGCCGTCAGTCCATTTCGGACGAGGACATCGCCGCCGTCACCGACGTACTGCGTGGCGACTGGCTGACCACCGGCCCCGCCGTCACGCGCTTCGAAGAGGACTTGGCCGAGCACACCGGCGGCACCCCCGCCGTCGCCGTCACCTCGGGCACCGCGGCACTGCACGTCGCGTACGCGGCGGCCGGGATCGGCCCCGGTGACGAGGTCGTCACGTCACCGATGACGTTCGTCGCCACCGCGGCGACGGCCGCGCTGCTCGGCGGCAAGGTCGTCTTCGCCGACGTCGAGGCGGACACCGGGAACCTCGACCCGGCCTCGGCTGCCGCGGCGGTCACCTCGCGAACCAAGGTCGTCGCGGCCGTCGACTACGCCGGCCACCCCGCCGAACTGGACGAACTCGGCCGCATCGCCCGTGACAACGGCGCGCTGCTGCTGGAGGACGCCGCGCATTCCGTCGGCGGCGGCTGGCAGGGCAGGCCGGTCGGCTCACTCGCCGATCTCACCACGTTCTCCTTCTTCCCCACCAAAAACCTCACCACAGCCGAAGGCGGCGCCGTGATCGCCGGTTCGGACGAGCTGCTGGCGCGTGCCCGCGGCTTCCGTAACCACGGGCTGGTGCGGGACAAGGCCGCGCAGCGTTATTCGGACGAAGGCGCGTGGCACCAGGAGGTGCACGAGTTCGGCCTCAACTACCGGTTGCCGGATGTGTTGTGCGCCTTGGGAAGCAGTCAGCTCCGACGGCTCGCCAAGTTCAAGAAGCGCCGAGCCAAGATCCACGCGCGCTACACCGCCGCACTGTCCTCTTTGGACGGAGTGCTGACGCCCGCGGTGCGCGAAGGCGCAGACCCGGTGTGGCACCTGTACCCGCTGCGAGTCCTCGAAGGACGACGTCGCGCGCTGTTCGATCACTTGCGTGCCAAGGGAATCGGCGTGCAGGTCAACTACATCCCCGTGTACTGGCATCCGGTGTTCGAAGACCTCGGGTACCAGCGGGGCCTGTGCCCGAACGCGGAGCTGTACTACAGCCAGGAGCTTTCGCTGCCGCTGTTCCCGGCGTTGACCGATGCCGACGTGGACCGCGTCAGCGACGAGGTCCACGCCTTCTTCGGCTAGATCAAGCCCCAGGTGAGCGCGGTGCCCTTCGGGACATCGGAGGCGAAGGTGCGGCCGAGCACGTTCACGATCTCGGCCGGGGCCAGGCCACCGGCGGGCCGGATCGAGCGGACGTTCTCCCGCGTCACGGTGTCCCCGGCACGCACGTCCTCGACGACGTAGAGGGAACGCCGGAACCGCAGGCCTTCCTTCTCGCTCTCGCGCGGCCCGATCACCGCCGCGCCCAGCGCCTCCCAGGCGCGGTGCGACTCGGTGACCAGCGCGGCCAGCTCGGCGGGTTCCAGGGAGAACTCCGAGTCGACGCCGCCGTCGTTCCTGGCCAGGGTCACGTGCTTCTCGATCGCGACGGCGCCGAGCGCGACGGCCGCCAGCGGGGCACCGATGCCGGGCGTGTGGTCGGACAGGCCGACGAGCGTCCCGGTCACCCCGGCCAGGACGGGCAGCCCGCGCAGGTTGCTCTCGGCGGGCGACGCCGGGTAGCTGGCGGTGCAGCCGAGCACGATCAGCTGGTCGTTGCCCGCCTCGCGCGCGGTGCGCACCGCGGCGTCGATTTCGGCGACGCTCGCCATCCCGGTCGAGATGATCAGCGGCTTGCCGGTCTTCGCGCACAGTTCGATCAGCGGCAGGTCGACGATCTCCGACGATGCGATCTTGTACGCGGGCGCGTCCAGCGATTCCAGCAGGTCGACCGCGGTGGGGTCGAACGGGCTGGAGAAGATTTCGAGGCCATGGGCGCGGGCCCGTTCGAACAGCGGCTCGTGCCACTCCCACGGGGTGTGAGCGCGCTCGTAGAGCTTGTAGAGGTTCTCGCCGCCCCACAGCGAATGCGAGTCCCCGATCCGGAAGTCCGGGGTGTCGACGTCGATGGTGATCGTGTCCGGCCGGTAGGTCTGGAGCTTGACCGCCTGCGCGCCGGTCTCGGCGATCGCGTCGACGATCTCCAGCGCCCTCGCCAGTTCACCGTTGTGGTTGCCCGACATCTCGGCGATGACGAACGGCGGGTGCGCCGCCGACAGGACATGTGCGCCGATGCGCACCTCGCTGGCGGTCATCGGGGTACGACTACCTCTTCTTCCTGATCCGGCGGTCGGCGGCACGCAATTCGGTCCAGACGACCTCGCGCGGCTCGCCGTCGACCTCCCGAACATACCTGCGTGTCTCGGTGAAGCCGAATCGCTTGTGCAGTTGCAGGACCTGACGGTTGTCCGCGAGCGTCGCACCACCCAGCAGGCTGAGGCCGAGTACGTCGAAGCCGTAGTCGACGGCCGCGCCCTCCAGCTTCAACCAGGCGGGGAGGGTCTCCCGGCCGAGGCCTTCGACGTCCAGGTAGAAGTGCCATTCCGCGCTTCCGGCCTCGGTGTCGATGTCACTGAACAGCACGACACCGGCCGGCACCCCGTCGTGCCGGTAGACGAGCACGCGACGGCTCGGGTCGGCACGGACCGCTTCGAACCAGCCACGATGTTCGTCGGCACCGATCTCGTGCGTGGTGAAGCTGACCTTCCGCACCGACGGGTGGTTGCGCCACCGCCGGATCCGGTCGAGGTCGGCTTCCCCGGCTTCGATCAGGAGGCCGGTCATTCGCCTGCCGGGACAGTGATGGTGTCCTCGATGCGGCGCAGCCGGTCCTCGTACCTGGCGATCCCGGCCAGCCGGGCGCGGATCTGGGCGTGCTGGCGCTGGATCTCCTGGATCAGGGTGCGCGCCTCGGCCAGTTCGGGCTTGTCGGCGTGCGCCGGCAGCGAGATCGCCTCGCGCAGATCCTCCAGCTGGGCCTCCTGGGCCGCGACGCTCGGGATGAGGCGGTCCAGCTCGGCGCGGGTCCAGCGCAGGTCGCCACGCGCGTGCTCAAGGCCGCTCTCGGCGCCGTCGAGCCGTCGGCGGTGGTCCGCGGTGGCGTGTTCGAGTTCGTTGACCCGTCCGTTGAGGTCGCGGAGCCGCTCGTCGATCCGGAAGTCGATGAGCCGGGCGATCCGGCCGATCACGCCGCTGCGGAGTTTCTGCACTGCCATGGGTGGTTCCTTCTCGGAGTGGGCTGGCTGGTAGTTCAGCGCAGGAGTTCGGTTTCGCCGGTCTTCGTCCAGGAGTCCAGCAGCCTGCCCTCGGCGGCGATCTGGTGTTCGGGGCCGACGATGCAGGAGTCGCCCGCGGCGTGCTCCCAGTGGGTCTGATTCGGGTCGTCGATGAACGAGAACCCGGACAGGATCAGGGTGGCGTGCGGGAACGACGTCCGCGCGATCCAGGCGGCCAGCGTCCCGGTGGTCGACCACAGGCCCTGTTCGCGGCTCGGCAGGCCGAGCGCGTCCGAGAGAGGCAAGACGACTTCACGGTTCGGCACCGGTACATAGCCGAGGTCACCGGGCCACCAGCCCGGGATGTCTTCGGGCTCCCAGTGCATCCGGCCCGGCTCGACCAGCAGGTAGAGCCGCTTGCGGTAGTCACGGAAGACGTGCTTGGTGGCGCGGACGGCGCGGTTGAACACGACGACGTGCACCCGGCTGCCGACGGCTTCGGGGCCGCCCGGCTCGTCCACGACGAAGCCGTTGACCCTGATCACGAGGTCGCAGGCGTCAATGGCCTTCGCCCGCCGGGGGTCCGGCGGCAGCGGCTGATTCCCGACCACGGCCACCGAACGGGGCTCCGGCCGGTCGGCGTATGCGGCGAGCAGATTGACCATCAAGCTCGCGTCGCCGAGTGCAGCAGTCATGAGGGCAGAAAGTACCAGGACACGCACCGCGTTCGGGTGCGAAGCCGACGGTAGCTTTCCGTGGTCGGACGGGGCGGCCCCGGCACCGGCCGCCCCATCGGTACCCTCGTTCCCGTGCATGCCACCAGCACGGTTCACGCCGCCGACAGTGCTGCGCCGACCTCGGTTCCGCCGATTTCGGACAGCAAGACCTTCGCGCGCGCGTTCGCCGACATCAAGACCGGTTTCGCCGCCAAAGAGCTGTGGGGACACCTCGGCTGGCAGGACATCAAGCAGCGCTATCGCCGCTCGGTGATCGGCCCGTTCTGGATCACCATCAGCCAGGGTGTCATCGCACTCGGCCTCGGACTCCTGTACTCACAGTTGTTCCACATGCCGACGGCGACGTTCCTGCCCTACATCAGCACCGGCTTCATCATCTGGGGCTTCATCAGCGGCTGCTTGTCCGAGGGCATGGAGACCTTCATCTCCAACGAGGGGCTGATCAAACAGCTCCCGGCCCCGCTTTCGGTCTACGTGCTGCGGACCGTGTGGCGCCAGACCCTGATGCTGGTGCACAACCTGATCGTCTACGTCATCGTCATCGCGGTCTTCTTCACGGCGCTGAACCACCAGTACTCGCTGAACACCGGCAACTGCAACGAAGGCTTCTCCGGCATCTGCCACCCGGGTATCGGCTGGTACTCGCTCACCGCGATCCCCGGTTTCTTCCTGCTCGCCTTGAACGCCGGCTGGGTCACCTTGCTGCTCGGCATCATCTCGACGCGGTACCGCGACATCCCGCAGGTGATCAACTCGATCATCCAGCTGCTCTTCTACATGACGCCGATCGTGTGGCCGATCGACCAGCTGATGAAGGGTGGCGCGCGGGTCGACACCTCGTGGGCACTGCCGTTCGTCTACGGCAACCCATTGTTCCATTTCATCCAGATCGTGCGCGCGCCGATGATCGGGCAGGCTGTCAGCCCCTGGAGCTGGGTGATCGTCGGTGGCATCACCGTCATCGGCTGGGGTCTCGCGCTGGTCGCGATGCGTAATTACCGTTCCCGCGTCTCTTATTGGGTGTGACAAGTGGTCAGCATTGATGTGCACAACGCCTTCGTCGACTTCCCGATCTTCGACGCGAAGACCCGCTCGCTGAAGAAGCGGGTGCTGGGCAAGGTCGGCGGCAAGATCGGCACCGAGAGCAAGGTGCCGATCATCGAAGCCCTCCACGACGTGACGCTCTCGCTGAAACAAGGCGACCGTGTCGGCCTGGTCGGCCACAACGGGGCCGGGAAGTCGACCCTGCTGCGGCTGCTGTCCGGGATCTACGAGCCCACGCGCGGCTCGGCGAAGATCTCCGGCAAGATCGCGCCGGTCTTCGACCTCGGCATCGGCATGGACCCGGAGATCTCCGGGCTGGAGAACATCATCGTCCGCGGCCTGTTCCTCGGGATGACCGCGAAGCAGATGGAAGCGCGCGTCGACGACATCGCGGACTTCACCGAACTCGGCGACTACCTTCAGATGCCGCTGCGGACGTACTCCACGGGTATGCGCGTGCGGCTGGCGCTGGGCGTGGTCACCTCGATCGACCCGGAGATCCTGATCCTCGACGAGGGCATCGGCGCGGTCGACGCGGCGTTCCTCAACAAGGCGAAGGACCGGCTGAAAGACCTCGTCAAGCGGTCGGGCATCCTGGTGTTCGCCAGCCACTCGGACGAGTTCCTCTTCGAGCTCTGCGACTCCGCCATCTGGATGGACGAGGGGCACGTCAAGCAGCGCGGTTCGCTGCGTGAGGTGCTCACCGGCTACAAGGGCCGCGACCCGTTCGAGAACATGAGCCAGGAGACACTGGAGCGGTTCGGCGTCGTACCGGCGCCGGTCGCGACGACGAACGGCGGTCAAGGATGACCAGCGAGACCCGGCAGTTGCCCGAAGGCGCCGTCGTCGGCGTCGTCGTCACGCGCCATCGGCGGGAACTGCTTTCGGACTCGCTGAAGGTGATCGCCGCGCAGACGCGGCCGGTCGACCACCTCGTCGTGGTCGACAACGGGCCGGACCAGTCGGCGCGGGACGTCGTCGAGAGCTATCCCCTTCCCGTCACGTACCTGCCTTCGCACCGCAATCTCGGCGGAGCCGGCGGGTTCGCGCTCGGCATGCTGCACGCGCTTTCCCTTGGCGCGGACTGGATCTGGCTGGCCGACGACGACGGCCGCCCGGCCGACGAGAACGTCCTCGCGATCCTGCTGGACGAGGCCGAAAAGCGGGGCCTCGCCGAGATTTCCCCGGTGGTGTCCAACATCGACGCGCCGGACAAGCTCGCGTTCCCGTTGCGGCGCGGGCTGACCTGGAAGCGTTCGTCGTCGGAACTGGGCGTCGACTTCCTGCCCGGTATCGCCTCGCTGATGAACGGCGCGTTGTTCCGCGCGTCCACTTTGGACGTCGTCGGCGTGCCGGACCTGCGGCTGTTCTTCCGCGGCGACGAGGTCGAACTGCACCGGCGCCTGGTGCGCTCGGGGCTGCCGTTCGGCACCTCGCTCAAGACCGCGTACCTGCACCCGGACGGCTCGGACGAGTTCAAGCCGATGCTGGGCGGCCGGTTCCACGCGCAGGACCCGGAGAACGAGGTCAAGCGCTACTACACCTACCGCAACCGCGGATACCTGCTGTCGCAGCCGGGCATGCGCAAGATCGGCGCGCTCGAAGTGGTGCGGTTCGGGCTGTACTTCGTCGGTGTGAAGCGGGATCCGAAGGCGTTCTTGCAGTGGCTCAAGCTGGTACGGCAGGGCCGCAAGGAGAAGTTCTTCCGCTACTGAGTTAGCCGAAAAGATGCGGGTGGCCACTTTTGCTTGCGGGGTGGTCGTGAGTGATCTGGGACTGGGTACATGAAGGCCCCCTTCCTTGCGCTAGACGCAAGGAAGGGGGCCTTCATGTACTTCAAGCCGGTGACCGTTGGGTCGGGTGTCGTGAGTGATCGACCCAAATCACTCACCACACCCGGGCAACCTGTGTCCGGCTCCAGTCGTGAACACAGAGCACAAGGACCAGAACCTTTAAGGGGTCAGATCGTGGACGCACCCGTACTCGCTCCGGAAAATCCCGAAGCGAGACCTAGATCCAGGCATAGACCCAGACCTCGTTTCGACGGGAACTTCGTCAGCATCGGGCTGGTCGTGGCCCTGTTCGCGATCCTCGCCTGGAACCGAAGATGGGTGTGCGACGATGGACTCATCGTGCTGCGGACGGTGCAGAACCTCCTGGACGGCAACGGTCCGGTGTTCAACGCCGGTGAACGCGTCGAGGCGAACACCAGCACGCTGTGGACGTACATCCTCGCACTTGTCGGCTTTTTCGGCGTACGGCTCGAATGGGCGGCCGTCATCCTCGGACTGCTCTTCGCGGTCGCCGGGATGGCGCTCGGCCTCGACGGCGCGCGGCGCCTGCATCCTTCGAAACTGATCATCCCGGCCGGAGCTCTCTTGCTTCTCGGCCTCTCGCCGTTCTGGGACTTCGCGACGTCGGGTCTCGAAACCGGCCTCGTCACCTGCTGGCTCGCGGGCGTGTGGTGGCTCTTGGTCCGCCACGCCACCCTTCCCGACACGCGGCCATGGGCGACGGTCTTCATTCTCGGGCTCGGCCCGCTGGTCCGCCCCGAATTCGCCTTGGTGACGGCGCTCGGGGGCGTCGCCTTGCTCCTCATCGCCAAGCCGGGCTGGAAACGCGCCCTGCTCTGGATTCTCGTGGCCGGGGTACTGCCGGTCGGCTACCAGATCTTCCGGATGGGCTACTACGGCCTGATCACGCCTAACACGGCGCTGGCGAAAGAAGCTTCGAAGGCCCGCTGGGACCGGGGCTTTTTCTACATCGCCGACCTGCTCGACCCGTATCTGCTGGTGATTCCGCTGCTCACGCTGGTGGTCATCGCGGCATTGGTGCTCCGGAAGCTGACCCGTGCGACGACCATCGTGGTCGTGATGCCTGTCATCGCCGCGCTCGGCCTGCTCTTCTACGTCACGCGCGTCGGCGGTGACTACATGCACGGCCGAATGCTGCTTCCGTCACTCTTGTTGCTTCTCCTGCCGGTGCTCGCCGTACCGCTCAGCAAGTGGACCGCGCTGCCACTGCTGGTGCTCGGCGTCTGGGCCGTGGTGAGCGGGGGCTGGTTGCGGGCGCCCTCGGCGGTCGAGCACAAGATCGGCGCCAACGCCATCACCGATTCCCGCGTCTTCTGGGTCGACACCACGGGCAAGTCCCATCCGATCCTGGCCGAGGACGCCGCTCTGGCCCCCGGCTATCTGCCGGACCTGGCCAAGGCCATGGAAGGCAAGCAGGGACCGGTCGTCGCGGTGTCGGTCGACCACCGATGGCTCGTCCTACCGGCGCGGGAGCGGACCGTGGTCTCCTCTCCCGGCCCGCTCGGCTTCCCCGGCATGCTGCTGCCCTACGACTACAAGGTGGTCGACGACATCGGGTTGGCGGGCCCGCTGGCGTCGCACTCGATCTCGGTCCAAGGCTGGCCGATGGGGCACGACAAGCTGCTCTCGGTCGCCTGGGCCATCGCGGACGCCGGCCGGGGCACCCCGGAAGAGCTGTCCGCGGCGATCGAGGGCGCGGTACCCGGGGAGGAGATCGCGTCCGCGAGGCGTGCCCTCCTGCGGCCCGAGATCCAGGAAATGCTGACTTCCGTGCGAGCGCCGCTGACTCCGAACCGGTTCTGGGAGAACCTGGTGCATTCGGTCGGCCGGTCCAGTCTGCGCTACGACCGCGACCCGTACATCGCCCAGCACGGGCGCTGAGCCAGGACGAGGCCCTTCCTCACGCTCAGCGCGAGGAAGGGCCTTTCTGTCCGTCTATTCGCCGATCACCGGCGGCGCGGTGCGCATGTCGGTCCCGAAGACCTCGTCCGGGTCGCCCTCGACGAGGTACGTCGGACGCTGGTGCTCGGTGTCCTCGTCCCCGTCGGCCTGCTGACCGCGGCCGCCCATGCCGCCGCCCATCCCGGGCCCGCCGCGACCGGCGGCCCCACCGCCGCCGAGGCCACCCATACCGCGGCCTGCCGCCGCTTCCGCGGCGCCGACACCGCCGGGACGGGCCGCACCGGACGCGGAACCCGAACCGGGCGTCGAACCGGCACCGCTACCGGGGCCGAATCCGCTTCCGCCACCGCCGCGGCTGTTCCGTCCGTTGTGCTCGGTGTCGCCCATCCCGCCGCCCATCATGGGCGCCATCGGCATGGGGCTCATCGGCATCTGGTTCGCGTTCGAGGGACCGGGTGTGGTGACCGGCGGCGGTGTGCCCTGGAGGCCGGACGGCGTCGTCCCCGAAGGGACGCTGCCGGATCCCGTGCTGGAGCCGGGGCCGGGGAGGTGTCCGCCACCCGGCGGGATGGCGGTGCCGCCGCCACCTCCACCGCCGCCTCCGCCCCCACCGCCGCCGCTACCGGGCGGGATGTAGGTGTTGCCGGGCGGGCGGGAACCGGGCGGGTTCGAGCCGGGCGGAACCTGGTACGGCTGCGACTTACCCGGGTCGTCGATCCCGCCACCGCCGCCCACGCCGAACTTCGGCGGCTCGGCGAACGCCGGCTGCTTCGACGCGGCCTCGTACAAGGACTTGTCGTAGGTGTGCATGGCGGAGGCGGCCTGAGTGTGCGCCTCCTGGCTGTCCTTCTGCTTCTGGATGGACTTGTCGATGTTGTCGCCGAGGTTGAACGGGTTCGACGTCATCCAGCCGCCGACCTCGTCCTTCCAGTTGAAGGGGATCGGCGCGGGCATCACGTTCTTCACGTGGGAAGCCGCGGTGCCCTGGTCGTAGATCGTCTCGGACGCGAGCTTCGCGTTCTGGGAGTTCGTCTCGGACCACTTGCTGAGGCTCTTGAAGTAGCCCTGCGCGTTGCCCGCCGCGTCGCCTTCCCAGGTGCCCTGCGACGCCGTGACGGCCTTGTCCATCGTCGTCGAGAAGGTGTTGAACGCCTTGTGCAGGTCGTGGTACGCCGTGGAGACCTCGGTGACCTGCTCGACGTTCAAGTCGCTCTTGACGAACTGCTCGAGCTTCTCGTGGTCGTAACCCTGGTAGTCCGCGTTCGACGGCTCCAGCCCCTCGACGTACTGGACGTCACCGTTCTTGGTCAGCTGATCGACGTTCTTGTCGCCGACCTCCTGGGACTGCTGGTGCGCCTTCCCGGAGGCCATGAACTGCTTGACCGCGCCGAACAGCCAGCCGTCACTGGGGTCGACGCCCTCCTGGGCCTTCTGCTGGAAGTACGCGTCACGTCCCGCGGGCGAAAGGTCGGAGACCTGCTTCTCGCTCAGGTTCGGTGTCTTCGTGGTCATCCTGATTCCCCCTTAGCCCTTCGGAAGCTTCGGTTCGGCGATGTCGGCGACCTTCTCGGCGATCCCGCAAGCCTTCTCGGTCTCGTCGGCCGCGACCAGGACGTCGACCCGCGCCGACGTGCCCAGTTCGAGTGCCATCAAGCACCCCGCCGGGGGCCTGGGTGCGAGAACGGCCTTGCGCCCGTTGACGTTGCCGGTGGTCTTGCCGTTACCGGCGTCGCTCACCGTGTCGAGACCCTGTGTGTCACGAACACCGACACCGATCGAGAGGCTTTCCGAGGCTGACGCCGCTTCCTTGTTCAGTGTGCAGAGACGGGCTCCGCCCGCGTTTTCGGTCGTCGGTGGCTTGAATGTCCCGTAGGACGCCAGGTCCGTCGCGCTGACGAGTGAACACGGGTCGATCGACGCGGTGTCCGCGCCGGACGTGGGCGCGGCGCTGGACGCGCTCGACGACGCGGGAGGGGCTGACGGAGCAGGACTGGCGCTTCCCGGCTTTTCGCTGGAGCACGCGGCCAGTACCAGAGCGGCCGCGGCGAGCGGCACCACGTAAAGCTTCTTCATCGTCCTCAGGCCTGAACCTTCTTGGTGGCGTCGATCGCCCGCTCTTCGACACCCTTGTACAGTCCGGCGGCCCTGGCCAGCGCCTCGTCGGCGTCCTTGACCACCTGCTCGAACTGCCCGATGACCGCGCTCGCGGAGTTGGCCGACTGGGCCGCGCCCTTGTGGTCGTGGGCCGCGACCGCCTTGCCGTAAGGGTGGCCACCCAGCTGCGGCGCGTCGTTCAGCGCCATGGTCTTGATCTTCAGCGCGCTGAGTTCCTCCGACATGTTCGCCAGAGCCTCACGAAGCGGCTTGACGCCCTCTTCGCTGATCTTGAAGCCACCGCTCTTGGCGGCCGAGACCAGCTTCTGGGTCTCGGCGCTGACCTTGGCGATCGCCTCCTGGTTCAGCCCGCCTTTGGCCACATAGCCGGCTGCCGCGCCCATGGCGGCGCCGATCGAGTAGTCCGGTGCCGCCTGTCCGCCGTCCGCTTCGAAAGCCATCGTCCGCCCCACTGCATCGTCTGCTCGCCCGTGCGTACCGCCCGGCAGTCTACTAGCCGGGCGCTCGGCGCAACGGTGATTGTCCGATCACCGAAGATCTCTCCAGAACTGTGACGAAACGGGCGTCATCCCGGTTCCCGACGGGTCAGAACTGGCCTTCGAGCTGGGCGTACAGCTGCTGCGCGATCCTCGCGTTGTCGGCCGGAGCGTAGGTCAGCCAGCTTTGCCCGTCGGCCGCCTGGCGCGAAGTCATCATGAACCGGCCGGCTTCGGTGTCGAACCAGGCCAGCGGGGGGAAGACCTGGCCGCCGCGGATGAACACGCTGAACTGGCCCACGCGCGTCTTCGGCTTCTCGAAGATCCGCTCCACCTGCCGCTGCTGCGGGTTCGAGCCGTGGGAACGGGGACCGCTGACGTTGGCGAAGGGGTCGTAGGCGTCGTCGTTGCGAGGGCGCTTCGGTGCGCTGGCCGGCTTCGCGATGGTGACGGACTGGCCGGGGCCCGCCGGGGTGAGCGGCAGCAGGTCGACGATCGACGCGACGATCGCGGTCGGCCTGGTCTCCTCGAAGACGAGCAGGTTCTCTTCCTGGCGTGTGACGACCGCGAACTGGCCGTTCGTCGCCGCCCTCGCGAAGAGCTGCTTGTCCTTGTCCATCTGCGCGACCGCCCAGACGGCGAGCTGCGGGTTGACGAACGTGGCGAGCGCGAGTTCGACGTCGGCGTCGGCGTCGGCGTCGAGCCTGCCGCCGCGCATCAGGCCGCGGCCTTCGAGATCTCGGAAGACGGCCTCGCGCACCATCGCGCGCTGATCGGTCGTGGTGCCGATGTGCGGGACGTCGAACGGCACCGGCGCCGGCCCGAACCGCCCGTGTTCGAGCAGGATGTCCACCGCCGCCAGCGACAGCGAGAACGAATGCGGCATCGCCTTTTCCCCCCGCGGGTGTCTTGTTCGTCGGGATGAACGTAGTCCACGCACCCGATACGCCCGCAGCGAACCCGCTTGCCCGGCCGTGATCAAGGCTGGTGCGATGGGTCCATGGCAGACCAGAAACCCGCGCTCGTCCTGCATCTCGCCGCCGGTGGGGAGCCCTTGCTCTTCGCGCTCACGACGGAGGAGACCGAGCGGCTGACCAAGGACCTTTCGCATTTCGTCCGCACCGGTTCGGTCCAGACGATCCAGACGAAGGACGACTCCGAGGTGGCGATCAACTTCTCCCACGTCGCCGCCGCCTACATCGACGACTTGAACCGGAAGAACCGGGTGTTCGGGCTGCACTAATTCCGGGAAAAGAGTTCCAGCAGGCCCGTTTTGATCTCCGGGCGGCTGGCGGCGACCAGCAGGAAGGTGGCTTCCCGGACGAGCCGCTGGGGGTGTCGTCCGGCGAGTACCGACGTGCTGCCGTTGGCCGCGACCAGCGCGCCCGCGGCCCGGAACGCGAGTTCCGCGCCCGCCGCCCGGGCCGCGGGCAACGACGGCGGATCGGCGAGACCCGCGTCGAGCCGCTCGCGGACGGCGTCGATCTCCGTCCTGATCCCGGCGGCGACCTCGGCCTTCCCGAGCTCCTCGATGAGCCGCGCGGCGCGGGCGGCCAGGCCGAGCGGCGCACAGCCGTTGAGGCGGGAGGGGAAGGTGTTGCCCGCGACGAACTCCGCGTGCGGGGTTTTGCCGTAGACGCGTTCGTCGGCGAGGAAGTAACGGGTGAAGCCGAGGTGCACGGTGGACGTGCCCTGCGCCGCGACGAGGTCGAGCGGCTGGACGTCCAGCTGCTCCCCCGCCACCGGGTCGATGATCGCGCTGATGACGGTGTCGCCGTCCCTGGCGCAGAGCTGGAGCAGGTCGATGATGCCCCAGCCGCTGACGAACGGGGCCTCGCCGTCGAGCAGGTAGCCGCCCTCGACGCGTTCCGCGCGCAGCCTGGGCGGGGTCGGGATCACCGCGGCGAACGAGGCGCCCGCCTTGAGTTCGCCGCTGATCAGCGCCGGGAGGTAGCGCTCGCGCAGGTCCGCGCGGTCGGTCGTGGACAGCCCGGCGACCAGGCCGTGGTGCTGGACCCAGGTGAACATGGTGCTGAGGCAGCCGCCCGCCAGTGCCTCGAGGACCCGGACGATCGTCGGGAGATCGATGCCCGGACCGCCAGCTTCCTGGGGCGCCGCGAGGCCGTAGAAGCCTTCGGCCGCGAGAGCGTCGAAGTGGCTCGAAGGGACTTCGCCCTTGAGGTCCACTTCGGTGGCTGCGGGGAAGAGGAGATCATCGGCGAGGGCGTGGGCTCGGGCGACCAGATCCGTCATGCCGGTAAGGCTACCCTTACTTGACCTTCCACGGTCTAGCGTCGCTAGGAAGGCTGCCGTTACTAAAGGTCCCTTGCTCCCTTTTTCGGGAGTCGGCCATGTCCCCAATGTGGCATTGGGGGCACTGAGCGTCTCCAATGCCTCATTGGGGACATCGAGCCGTGGGCGAGCGGCGCAAAGGGGGCAGCATGTCCCGAAAGTGGCTTTCGCGACGTGCCCGCGGCAGAAGACTCAGGGCGTCGAAAGTCCCGAACCCGTCTTGAGCAAGAGCCGACCCCGAACGCCATGAACGGGACTTTCCTTGCAAATTTCGCAAGGAAAGTCCCGTTCATCACACGCTTTAGAGCTCGTAGAGCCGCTTCCAGTTGTCCCGCGACGTCAGTTCCGGCATGGAGCGCTTGTACTGCTCCTGCACCGCGCCGCCTTCCTTGCGAAGCCGCTGGATGACCTTCGCGCCCTTCCGGGCCAGGTCGAACATCTTCGCGCGGTCGTACGAGCGGACCCGCACGCCTTCCTGCGAAGCGTCGGTGACGACGGCCGTGTCGAAGGTCGCGACGTGCCACCAGTGGGCCTCGTCGATCGGGATCGCGCCGAGCGAGTGGCGGCTGCGGCCGAGCACGCGGTCGAGGATCCGCTTGATCAGCACCAGGCGCTGCATGCTGGGCCGCGGCGCGCTGTTGATGATGCCGATGTCGTTCGACGCGATGCCCGGGACGTCGGTGGCCTTGTGCCGCTTGGTCTCGGGGTACTCGTCGCGGATCCGGCGGATCTCCTTCATCGCGGCGACGCCGCCGTCACGCAGGACTTCCGGCCCCTCGAGGAAGTCCTCGACGGCCTTGATCAGCGTGGCGGACAGGCCGTACTGCATGCCGAGCAGGTACCGGACCAGCTGCGCGATGAGCACGCGCGAGAGCAGGTTCAGGTTGAACGGCGAGTGCAGTGCGGCGGTGATGATCGAGTTCCGCAGGTTGAAGTAGCGGTGCCACTCGTCCCAGTCCTTCCAGTGGAAGTCGGCGTGCCAGACGCCGGCGCCCGGAAGGGTGACGGTGGGGAAGCCGTGCGCGCGGGCGCGGTAGCTGTACTCCGCGTCGTCCCACTGGAAGAAGAACGGCAGCGGGTAGCCCGTGGCCTTGACGACCTCGTACGGGATCAGGCACGACCACCAGCCGTTGTACCCGGCGTCGAGGCGGCGTTCCTGGCGGTTCGGCTTGAGGGTCTCCTCGTCGACGCCGAGCAGGTCGGCGGTCGAGAGCGAGTGCGTGACCGGCTGGCCGGGTTCGAGGGTGTTCAGCCGGGCGTATTCGGCGCCGACGTGCAGCTGGTTCGGGTGCAGCAGGTTCAGCATCTGCCCGCCGACGATGACCGGGTTGACCGTGCGGTTGGAGAACGCGGTCATCCGGATCACCAGGTCCGGCTCGAGCAGCACGTCGTCGTCCATGAACAGGACGTTCGCGTGCTCGGTCTCGGTGTGCCCGGCGACCTCGTAGAGGCCGCGGGTGAAGCCACCGGCACCGCCGAGGTTCGGCTGCTTGATGTAGTGCAGCTTGTCGCCGAGGTCCTTCGCGACCTGCTCGAAGCCGTCACGCGACTCGACGAGGTCGGTGCCCTGGTCGGCGACGTAGATCGCGTCGAGCGTCTCCAGCGAGGAGACGTCGGCGGCGAGCGCCTGGAGGTTCGACAGGCAGTCGTCGGCGCGGTTCATCGTGCAGATGGTCACCGCGGTCGGGCGGATCTTCTCCGGCGCCTCGACCGTCCAGCGGACGTTCTCGACACGCAGCGACTGGCCGCCCTCGGTCTCGAGGTCGAGCCAGAGCGCGCCGCCGTCGTAGAACTTGTCGAGCTTCGCGGTCAGCGTCACCTTCTGCCGCTTCGCGCCCGCGACGATCTCGGCGGCGACCACACGCGAGTCGCCCTCGATGTCGGAAGCGCCGACGGACAGCTGCCCGTCACCGGTGACGACGGCCTCGACGGCGACCTCGGTCACGTCGGTCCAGCGCTGCCAGTAGCTCGCGGGGAAGCGCCCGAAGTAGGTGTTGCCGGACACCTTCGACGCCGGCTCGATGGCGATGCCCGCGCGTTCGCGCACGGCGGTGCCCCATTCGAGTTCGGCGTAGAGGTCCTTGCTGACGATGGGGGCCGGGCCGGCGTAGAGCCCGCGCTGCGCGGTGAGACGGCCCTGCGGGGTGCGTTCCGCGAAGCGGGTGTCGTCGACAGTGCTCACCATGGCGCTCGGGGCCTCTCCGGTGACGGCGGCTTTACCGGGCATGAATCCTCAGTTCTCCTCTGTGCTGATGGCGCTTGCGCGGGGCTCACGGAAGACGACCCACTTGAGCATGACGAAATTGATCACGGTCGCGGTTGCCTGCGAAACGACCCAACCGAAGGTGGCCTTCCAGGCCGACTCCGGCAGGACGTGCAGCATCGTGCGGTTGACGCCTACAGCGACGAGGAACGTCACGGCGTACAGGAGTACGAAGCTACCGATCTGACGTGCGCCCTCCTGGCGTCCACCGGCGAAGGTGAACTTGCGGTTCAGGAAGAAGGCGGTCGTGGTGCCCACGATGAAGCTCAACGCGCGGGCGATGTCCACCCACGGCGTCGCGTCCATTCCGAGGGCACGAAGCCCCTGGTAGACGCCGAAATCGACCAAGGCGCAGAAGCCGCCGACGAGCGCGAAGCGGATGAGCTGCCCGAGCAGCCCAGGGGAGGACGGCGCTGCCGCCGTCGAACCGGCTTGCGGGTCGGTCGCCACCACTGCTCTACCTCATAAACTGCTGGGGCTGGTGCCCAAAGTGTAGAAGCGAGCACTTCAGGGTCACGTTCCGGGCATTGTTCGGCGTGGTTACCCTGGTCGGCGTGACCCAAGCACCCAAGACACAGCGGCAGTCGCTCATGGGCTGGGCAAGGACGTCGCCGAGTATCGCGGACGTCCTGAGCACCCCCGACGTGGAGACGATCGCCCGCGCGGTGACGCGGGCCGGGGAGCGCGGGGTCATCGCGCGCGGTCTCGGCCGGTCCTACGGCGACCCGGCGCAGAACGCCGGTGGCCTGGTCATCGACATGACCGCGCTGGACCGCATCCACTCGATCGACCCGGATTCCGGCATCGTCGACCTCGACGCGGGCGTCAGCCTCGACAAGCTGATGCGCGAGGGCCTCCCCTACGGTCTGTGGGTCCCGGTGCTGCCGGGCACCCGCCAGGTGACCATCGGCGGCGCGATCGCGAACGACATCCACGGCAAGAACCACCATTCGGCCGGCAGCTTCGGCAATCACGTCGTGTCGCTGGACCTCGTCACCGCCGACGGCCAGGTGCGCACGCTGACCCCGGAGGGCCCCGACGCGGAGCTGTTCTGGGCGACCGTCGCGGGCATCGGCCTGACCGGGATCATCGTCCGGGCCAAGATCCGGATGACGAAGACGGAGACGGCCTATTTCAAGGCCGACATCCAGCGCACGGCGAACCTCGACGAGACCCTGGCGCTGGTCACCGACGGCTCCGAGGACAACTACACGTACTCGTCCGGCTGGTTCGACTCGATCTCCACCGGCGCGAAGCTCGGCCGCGCCGCGTTCCAGCGCGGCTCGCTGGCCAAACTGGACGAACTGCCGCCCAAGCTGCGGGCGGATCCGCTCAAGTTCAACCCGGGCACGCTCGCGACCCTGCCGGACGTGTTCCCGAACGGGCTGGCCAACAAGCTGTCGTTCTCGGCGATCGGCGAGCTGTACTACCGCAAGACCGCGAAGAACGCGCGCGACCAGATCCAGAGCCTGACCGCGTTCTACCACCCGCTGGACCTGTTCGGCGAGTGGAACCGCGCCTACGGCTCCAAGGGTTTCCTGCAATACCAGTTCAGCACGCCGCTGAACGCGCACGAGCCGCTGCGCCGCATCATCCAGAAGGTCGCCGACTCGGGGCACGTGTCGTTCCTCAACGTGTTCAAGCAGATGGGCGAGGGCAACGCGGCGCCGCTGTCGTTCCCGCACCCCGGCTGGATGGTCTGCCTCGACTTCCCGATCAAGGACGGCCTGAGCCGCTTCTGCCAGGAACTCGACGAGGACGTGCTCGCGCTCGGCGGTCGCCTGTACACGGCGAAGGACTCGCGGACCTCCGCGGAGAACTTCGCGAAGATGTACCCGCGGCTCGAGGAATGGCGCAAGGTCCGCGCTTCCGTTGACCCCGAAGGCGTTTTCGCCTCTGACATGTCCCGAAGGTTGGAACTGTGATCGACGCTGTGGGCAATCCCCAGTCCCTGCTGCTGCTCGGCGGTACCTCCGACATCGCGCTCGCGATCGCGGAGAAGTACCTGGCCGAGCGCCCCCTCCGGGTGGTGCTGGCAGGCCGCCAGTCGCCCCGGCTCGACGCCGCGGCGCAGCGCCTGAAGGACAAGGGCGCCGAAGTGTCCACTGTGGACTTTGACGCCAAGAACATGGAATCGCACCCCGCCGTGCTGGACAAGGCTTTCGAGGGCGGCGACATCGACGTCACCGTCGTGGCGTTCGGTCTGCTCGGCGACCAGGAAGAGCTGTGGCAGGACCACGTGAAGGCCGTCGAGGCGGCGACCGTGAACTACACGGCCGCGGTTTCGGTGGGTGTCGCGCTGTCGAACAAGCTCAAGACGCAGGGCCACGGCAAGGTCATCGCGCTGTCGTCGGTCGCCGGTGAGCGGGTCCGCCGGTCGAACTTCGTCTACGGCTCCACGAAGGCCGGTTTCGACGGCTTCTACCTCGGCCTCGGCGAGGCCCTGTCCGAGTTCGGCGTGCAGATCACCGTCGTCCGCCCCGGGCACGTGAAGACCAAGATGACCGACGGCCTCAAGGACGCCCCGCTGGCGCAGACCGCCGAGCAGGTCGCCGAGATCGCCGTCAACGCCTCGCGCGCGGGCAAGGAACTGGTGTGGGCTCCCGCGCCGTTCCGCCTGGTCATGTCCGCCCTGCGGCACGTGCCCCGGCCGATCTTCCGGAAACTGCCGATCTAGGGAACGACGTCACTGCTCGGTTCGTCTCAACCCGTGCAACGGACGGGGAGGGGGCTCCCTTTCGTTCACGGGTTGAGAGGAATCGATGGCTGACCCGGAAGCCAAGCTCGACGAGGCCATCCGGTCGCGCGGCTCGCGGATCACCTCGCCGGCGGCCACGGTGAGGCACGGCTGACGTTGTCCGACCGGCGGCCGGCCGTCGTGTACCCGGCGCGGATGCTGGAGGGAGAGGACGGTCCTTGCGTTCGCTTTCGCCGACGGATCCGTGATCTACCAACGCGACATGCTGGCCGTCACCAAGGCCGACCGCGCCCACTCGCGCCGCTGACCCCGCAATTCGTCCTCTAGTTGCGGTAGTTGCGCGCGCAAGGACCGCAAGTAGAGGACGAATTGCGGCGGGTGGGGTGCGTCAGGGGGCGGGGAGCAGGTAGAGCTTTTGGGTGCCCATCCACGGGGAGCTGATCGTCCAGGTGGCCAGCGCGTTCGGCGGCGGCGCCTTCCGGGTGGTGGCCAGCACCAGGTCCGGGGTCGCGGGCGGGACGCTGTGGTCGAAGAACCGGAAGTTCGCTTCCAGCAAGGCCTTGCCGAGGTCGCCGCTACGGCTCTTCGTCTCGACGATCGCCGGATCGACCGAGCCGCGGTCGGAGAACTGGTCGACGATGTCGCAGTCGCAGGAGTAGGCGAGCGCGCCGACCTCACCGGCGCTTTCCACCTTGCGTCCCTTGGTCAGTTCGCCCAGTTGCGAACCGATCTCGCGGTATTCGTCGGACGCGGCGTGATTGCTGGTGATCGGCGCGAACCGGCGAGGCAGTTCGGGGGTCGCGTAGGCGACGGCGCTCACGAGCAGGAACGCGCCGGCGAGGATTCCCGCGCCGATCCGGGCGCGGCCGGGTACCGCGCAGGCAGCGGCGGCGAGGAACACCGTCGCGCCGATGATGCTGGGCGCGTAATACCAGTGGTAGGGCGGAACATTCAGCCAGCAGTAAGCCAGATAGTGCGCCGCGCCAGCGATCGCGAGCGTCGCGAACGGCGCGAGTCGCTTCGCCCGTTCCGAGCCACGACGGTAGTGGAATGTCCACAGTAGACCGGCGAGGGCCCCGATCACGAGCGGCAGGTAGGAAAGCGTCGCCGCCACCGGGAAGTTCCGCCAATACAGCAGCGGCCCGTTGGTGAAACTGAACGGTCCCCACGACCGCTGCATGATCTTGATGACCAGGGTGTCCGGCACCGCCGAACCCAGCACCAGCCAGCTGAACAGGAACCACGGCAGCATCACCGCGAGCGCGGCGAACGTCATGCGCCAGATACCCGCCCAGAACTCGCGGCGTGCGAGGAACAGGACGAACGCGATCAGCAGCAGGTCGATCCGGATCAGCGCGATCAGGCCGATCACCGCGCCCGCGGCGGCGGGGTGACGTTCGTGCAGGAACACCATCAGCCAGACGACGGCCGCCGAGCCGAGGGCGACTTCGAGCCCGACCGAGGAGATCAGCAGCGGGTTCACCAGCAGCAGGCCCAGCGTCAGCGGGGCGAACCCGCCGGGAAGACCGGTCGCGACACCGATGCGACGCAGGCCGAGCACGAGGGCCACCTGGCTCGCGACGAAGACGATCCCGGCGGCGAAGACGGCGTCACGGACGATGAACGTGACGAGCGCCAGCACGAGGACGTTCAGCGGGGACGTCGCGGTGTTGGCGGTGCCGTCCTCGATCAGGCCCCAATGGCCGTGGAAGGCGAGGTTCTTCGCATACGACAGCGTGATGTACGTGTCGTCGATCAAATGCCCGCTGACCAGCACGAACACCAGGGCCGAAGCGACCGCCGCCCCCGCTGGCAGCACCCAGGGGCGGGTAAGGACGGCGGCTCCCGGCAGCGCACCGGAGGCCTGGGGAAGTTCAGCGGAGGCGCTTCGCATCACGAACACCGTACACGGCCTCGTGATGATTCCGTTATCTACCCTCCGTGGGACTGGTCACGCCCGGCGGTCCCACGGACGGTTGATGCTCAGTTTCCGTCGTGACGTCAGCCACGGTCACCAGGGCCGTCACGGAAGTCGCGGTGTTCACGGGAGATCCCCGGCCGATCGTCATGCCTGCCGACGGCGAGACCGACGGCGGTGCCGATGACTCCGCCACCGAGGATGAAGCCGAGCAGGCCGACCGCGACCAGTTGAGTGGCCCGCGCGGCGGCGAAGCGGCGGAAACCGCTCTTCCGAGGCGCCACGGGAGGCGGGATTTCGGCGGGTTGCTCGACCGTCTTGTCGTCGTCATCGGACGGCCGCTGCGGGTCGCTCATCTTTCGCTCCTCAGTCGATGGGAGCGGGCGCGGTGCCCGCTCCCATCACCGAGGATGCGTGCGCAACCTGTGGATGCGCTGTGTCAGAGCTGTCGAATCAGAGGTAGAACGACAGGAACAGCGTGACGACCCAGCTCGCGCCGAGCACCTGGAGCACGCGGTCCTTGAGCGCGATCTCCTCCGGCTCGCCCGCGTTGCCGCCGTCGACGTCGACGGCGTAGCGCAGGACGGCCACCACGAACGGGACCATCGAGACGACGGCCCAGACCGAGTCGTGCTCGACCTGGCGGATCTCGAACGCCCACAGGCAGTAGGACATGATCAGGATCGCCGCGGACGTCGCCCACACGAACCGCAGGTAACTCGCCGAGTACTTCTTCAGCGAAGAGCGGATCTTCGCCCCTGTGCGCTCGAAGAGCATGATCTCGGCGTAGCGCTTGCCCGCCACCATGAACAGCGAGCCGAACGCCGTGACCAGCAGGAACCACTGCGAAAGCGCGATTCCGGCGGCCACACCACCGGCGATCGAGCGCATCAGGAAGCCCGAGCCGACGATGGCCAGGTCGACCACCGGCTGGTGCTTGAGGCCGAAGCAGTAGCCGAGCTGGACGGCTTCGTAGACCGCCAGCACGACCGCGAGCTGCCAGCTGGCGAAGAACGAGATGCCGAGGCCCGCGGCGAAGAAGAAGCCCGCCGCGACGAAGGCCACCGGGACCGGCACGATCCCGGCCGCGATCGGCCGGTTCCGCTTGGTCGGGTGGGCCTTGTCCGCTTCGACGTCGATCGCGTCGTTGATGAGATAGACCGAGGAGGCCACCAGCGAGAACGCCGCGAAGGCGATCAGCGCGGCGACCAGCAGGCCGGTCCGGTCCGTCGACTTGGAGAAAGCGAAGAACGGTGCGGCGAACACCAGCACGTTCTTCACCCACTGGCGCGGGCGTGCCGTCTTGATGATGCCGCCGACGAGACCGCCGGCGACCTTCTTCGGTTCGGCGGCCTTTGTCGCGGCCACGGGTTCTACGTCGTCAGGCTTGGAATCGGCCTTCTCGGTCGTTTCACTCATCGTCGCTTCAGCTTCCTACGTATCAAGCCGCCGACTACGCCCCCAAGGGCCGCTCCGGCCAGTACGTCGGTCGGGTAGTGGACGCCGAGCACGAGCCGGGAGGCCAGCATCGGCGGTACCAGGGCCGGGACCAGGTTACGCCCGGTCAATCCGGAGTAGAGCACCGCCGCCGCCGTAGTGGAGGTCGCGTGCGAGGACGGGAAGCTCAGCTTGCTCGGCGTGGAGACCAGGACCTCGACGCTCGGGTGGTCCGGTCGCGGCCGCCTGACCACGCGTTTCACCGCGATGGACGCGGCGTGCGCGCCGACGACGCCGGCCGCCGCGACCAGCCAGTCCTTGCGGCGCTTCTTGTCGACCGCGGCCCCGACGAGCCCCAGCGCGAACCATCCCGCGCTGTGCTCGCCGAAGTGCGAAAGACCGCGTGCCGCCTTCACCGTGATGTCGCTCTTCAGGACGCCCTGAGCCTTGGCCAGGACGGCGACTTCACCCGTGGGTGCGCCCTTCTCAAGCATCGAGGGACCCGTCGAGAGGCGCGCCATCGGTCAGGTGCGGCGCGATCTTGTTGTCGAACGCGGTCAGCGCCGAGCCGATGGCCATGTGCATGTCGAGGTACTTGTAGGTGCCCAGCCGCCCGCCGAAGAGGACGTTGCGCTCCTTGGCCTCGGCCTTCGCCAGCTCGCGGTAGGCCTCGAGCTTCTCGCGGTTGTCCGGGTTGTTGATCGGGTAGTACGGCTCGTCGGCCTCACCGGCGAAGCGGGAGTACTCGCGGAACACGACCGTCTTGTCGTTCGGGTAGTGCTTGCGCTCCGGGTGGAAGTGCCGGAACTCGATGATCCGGGTGTAGGGCACTTCTTCGTCGTTGTAGTTGACCACCGAGGTGCCTTGAAAATCACCGCAGTCACTCAACACCTCGGACTCGAAGTCCACCGTGCGCCAGGTGAACCGGCCGGCGGAGTACTCGAAGTAGCGGTCCAGCGGGCCCGTGTAGACGGTCGGGGTGCCGGCGGGGATGTGCTCGCGGACGTCGAAGTAGTCGACGTTCAGCCGCACCTCGATGTTCTCGTGCGCGGCCATCTTCTCGAGCCACGCGGTGTAGCCGTCGACCGGCAGACCCTCGTAGGTGTCGTTGAAGTAGCGGTTGTCGAAGGTGTAGCGGACCGGGAGCCGGGTGATGATGTCGGCGCCGAGGTTCTTCGGGTCGTTCTCCCACTGTTTGGCCGTGTAACCACGGATGAACGCCTCGTACAGCGGGCGGCCGACCAGCGAGATCGCCTTCTCTTCGAGGTTCTGCGCGTCCGCGGTGTCGAACTCCGACGCCTGCTTCGCGATCAGCTCGCGGGCCTCGTCCGGCGTATGCGACTTGCCGAAGAACTGGTTGATCAGCGCCAGGTTCATCGGGAACGAGTAGACCTGGTCCTTGACCCGCGCGAACACGCGGTGCTGATAGTTCGTGAACTCGGTGAAGCGGTTGACGTACTCCCACACCCGCTTGTTCGACGTGTGGAACAGGTGCGCACCGTAGCGGTGCACCTCGATCCCGGTCTCCGGCTCGGCCTCGGAGTAGGCGTTCCCACCGATGTGGTGGCGCCGCTCCAGCACGAGGACCTTCTTGCCGAGCTCGGCCGCGGCCCGTTCGGCAACGGTCAGCCCGAAGAAACCGGACCCGACCACGATGAGGTCGTAGCCGGTGAAATCGGCTTCAGTAATCTTGTCGGGGTTCGTGTGCGCGCTCACGGGCGTCGAGGGTACGCATGTCGACTCCGTGCCCTGCACCGAGCACCGGTTTTCACCTTCGACAGATACATTTAGGAAGCAGTGCCTACTCCGGACACCTTTTGGTCGTACTTCGGTGCGACCGTCACCTACCTGGCCGTGCTGGCGATCCCCGGCGGCCTCGTCGGCCGGGCCGCCGGCCTGCGCGGCTGGGCCCTCGCGGGCCTGGCCCCGCTGCTGTCCTACACGGTAACCGGACTGGCCGGTCCGTGGCTGGCACTCGCCGGTGTGTCGTACAACCCGCTGACCGTGGCGGGCGTCACGGCCGTGCTCGCCGGGTTCGGCTTCGGGCTCAGAAAGCTGGGCCAGAGCCGCGGCTGGATCAAGCCGGGCGCCGAGGAGCCGCCGACGAAGTGGCATCCGCGCGCGCACTACGCCGTCGCGGCCTGTGTGGCGCTCGCCGTCGGGATCTCGATCCTCGTGGTGCTCTCGGCCCGCGGCGGGACGACGGCGGTGTTCCAGCGCTGGGACACCGTGTTCCACGCGAACGGCATCCGCTACATCGCCGAGACCGGTGACGGCTCGCTGACCGGTATGGGCACCGTCAACTGGTACCCGGACGGCTCGTTCTACCCGAACGCGTATCACCTGGTCGGCTCGCTCGTGTACTCGATTTCGGGCACGACCATCCCGGTCACGCTGAACGCCATCACGATGCCGGTCGCCGGGATCTTCGCGCTGTCGATGGTCGCCCTGATCCGCCAGCTCGGCGGGCGGGCGGTGTTCGCGGGCTGCACGGCACTGGTGGCCGCCGCGGCCACCACCGGCGCGTACGAGTCGGTGTCCAGCGGGCTGCTGCCGTTCGCGCTGGGGATCGTGCTGACGCCGCTGGCCGTGGTCGCCCTGGCGCGGTTCCTCGCGCGACCGGGCCTCGACACCGGCTACGTCCTCGCGCTGACCGCCGTCGGCCTGCTGGCGGCGCACTCGTCGGCGCTGTTCGGGGCGCTGCTGTTCGCCTTGCCGCTGGTGGTGCAGCGCTGGTACCGCGCGCTGCGGCACAAACCGCTCGACGGCGTACCCGAAGGCCGCGGCGGACTGCGGATCATCGGCGGCGACGTCGTCAAGATGGTGCCGGTGATGGTGGCGAGCGCGCTGCTCGCGGCGCCGCACATCCTCGGCGCGCTGAAATTCACTTCGGGTTCATATCCGTACTACGCCTGGGGCTCGGACCTGCCGGTGGTGAAGTCGCTGGGGCTGCTGGTGACCTTCCGGCAGGTGCTGAGCGCGCCGCAGGTGTGGCTGACGGTGCTGCTGGCCATCGGTGTGCTGAGCCTGTTCCGCCTCGGCCGGATGCGCTGGATCGGGCTCGCCGCGCTGGGCTTCTCGGCGCTGTTCGTGCTGGTCGCCTCGTTCGGCGCCGAACCGTGGGTGATCTCGCTGTCGCGGCCGTGGTGGAACGACCGCTACCGGCTGATGGCGCTCGCCGCGATCCCGCTCTGCCTGCTGGCCGGGCACGGGATGGCGGAGCTGCAACGCTGGTTCGCGAAATGGGCGAGCGGCCGGTCCTGGGTGAAGAGCAGGCCCGCCTTGCCCGCCCGGCTCGGACTGGCGACCGCTGTGTTCGTCGTGGCCGCGTCGGCCGTGCTGACCAAGGGTTTCTACACCGAGTCGAACGCGCACGCGGTGTCGTTCCTGTACTACAACGGGCCCGAGGGCGAGGTCACACCGCCGGTCAGCGCCGACGAACTCGCCGCGATGGACCAGCTCACCAAGATGAACATCGGGCCGGACGAGAAGGTGCTCAACGAGCGCTTCGACGGGACGGCCTGGCTGTACGCGATCACCGGCATCCACCCGGTCGCCGGGCATTACGACCCGGGCGTGCCGCCGCCGGACGCGAAGTACCTGTCGCTGCACTTCCGGGACTACGACACCGACCCCGAGGTTCAGGCCGCGGTGAAGCGGCTGAACATCAAGCACGTGCTGATCGGGAGCACGCCGATCAAGATCGGCGAGCCGCCGGCGCCGGGGCTGCGGGATCTGGACGGGCTGAACTTCCTGCGGAAGGACTTCGGCAACGCGGGCGCTTCGATCTACACCCTGACGCGCTGAGGTCCTTCTCCCCGCCGGTGCGATGAAAGGCCCCTTCATTGCAAATTTTGCAATGAAGGGGCCTTTCATCGCGTTCGAGAGGGTGTCGCCTCCTCCTGCCGGTAGAGCGATCACACGTGCGCCGGGGCGGAAGACACGTGCGTGAAGCCGGAAGACACGTGCCTCCCGGCGGATCACGCGAGTTCCGCCTTCGATCACGCGAGTTCGGTGCCCGAGCACGTGTGTCCCGGGTCTGGACACGCGAATCGCGGCCAAAAGATCAAGGCTCGCGTGGTCGCGGACTGCCCCTGCCGCGACCACGCGAGCCTCAGTCCCCCATTCACCCCCGGGGTGACCCATGAGGGGCAGCCACACAGGGCCGCACCCACTCGCTGTACTCATCCCTCAGACGAGCGGTAGGCGAAACCGGTTTACCCGGCCCGCCGACGTCACCCGATCAGCCTAAGAGTTCTTGCCTTGGAGTACCGGGAGTACGTCGCTGGCGACCGTCTCGAGGGTCGACTCGCGGCCGACGTAGTAGTCGCCGGACCGCGGCCAGTGCGTGACGATGTCGGTGAACCCGAGTTCCCCGGCCCGCCCGGCGGCGTCGGTGAACGCGTCGACGCTGGAGAGCGAGAAGACCGGCGCCGAGTCGAGGCTCAGGAAGCGTTGCACGCTCGCCTTGTCCCGGCCGACGGCCTCCAGTCGCTCGTCGAAGGTCTTCACGAGTTCCGCGATGCCCTTCCACCATTCGTCCTGGGTGTCGGCCTTGACCCCGGTGGTGACCCAGCCCGCGCCGAACCGCGCGGCGAGGGTCATCGTGCGCGGGCCGTTCGCGGCGACCAGGAACGGCAGCCGCGGCCGCTGCACGCAGCCGGGCAGGTTCCGGGCGCCCTTGGCCCGGTAGTACTCGCCCTCGAAGTCGAAGCCGTCGGTCATCAGCAGCCCGTCGAGCGCTTCGACGAACTCGGCGAAGCGGTCCGTGCGCTCCTTGACCGACAGTTCGGGACCGTCGAGGACGGTGGCGTCGTAGTTGGACGGCGGGACGCCGGCGCCAACGCCGAGGATGAAGCGGCCGTCGGAGATGTCGTCGAGGGTGGTCAGCTCACGCATGAACGGCACGGGGTGCCGCGCGACCGGCGACGCCACGTAGGTGCCCAGTCTGATCCGCGACGTCACCATCGCGGCCGCCGTCAACGTTGGCATCGCACTGAACCACGGGCCGTCGACGAGGTTCCGCCAGCCGAGGTGGTCGTACGTCCAAGCGTGGTCGAAGCCGTATTCCTCGGCGGCCCGCCATTTCGGCTCGGCCGCCCACCAACGATCTTCCGGAAGAATCACGATGCCTACGCGCACATCCCGGAACCTAGCGGTGCCGGGCGACACTTCGCCCGATGGGCGGATGTTCGGGGACAATGTGCCGGTGGAAAAACCCCTTCTGATCGCGTCCGACGTCGACGGCACCTTGCTCGGCCCACTGGAGGTCCTGACCGAACGCACGATCGACGTCGTCCGGCGGGTCGCCGAGGACGGGATCCCCTTTGTGCTGGTCAGCGGCCGTCCGCCGCGCTGGATCGCGCCGATCGCGAACCCGCTGAACCTGACCGGGTACGCGGTCTGCGCGAACGGCGCGGTGCTGTACGAGATCGGGACGGACCGGATCGTGGCCGTCCACGGCCTGCTGGAACCCCAGTTGCTGCACGACGCCGTGAGTGCTCTTGATCACGCTCTCCCCGGCTGCCGGTACGCCGCGGAGCGAGTCGGCGAGTCCGCGCTGGACCCGGACACGCGGAATTTCGTGATCGAGCCGGACTACCACAATCCCTGGGGCAATCACGAGGGCGCGGAGGCGCCGAGGGCCGAGGTGCTCGGGCATCCGGCGATCAAGCTGCTGATCAGCAGGCGCGGGATGAGCTCCGACGAGATGGCGCGGGCGGCGCGCGAAGTGCTCGACGGCGCTGTCGACATCACCTACTCGACGAACACCGGCCTGATCGAGGTCGCCGCGCGCGGCATCACGAAGGCGACCGGGCTGGCCGAGGTCGCCGAGCGGCTGGGCGTCCCGGCCGAGCGGGTGATCGCGTTCGGTGACATGCCCAACGACGTCGAGATGCTCGGCTGGGCCGGGCACGGGGTGGCGATGGCCAACGGGCACCGCTATGTCCTCGACGTCGCCGACGAGGTGACCGCGCCGAACTCCGAGGACGGCGTCGCGCAGGTGCTCGAGCGCTGGTTCTAGCAGTCAGGCGCAGCCTGTCCGTTGAGGGTGGTGGCGGGGCGGGGTCCGGGCTAGCGCCCTTCGCGATCCAGCTTGGCGGCTTCCTCCGGCGTCGGAGCGGTGCCGCCGAGGTGCGCGGGCAGCCACCAGCGCTCGTCGTCGGAGGAGGGCTTGTCCGGGTAGTCCGCCTGGACGCGGTCCACGAGCGCGGACATGCGCACGCGAAGGTCCTTCGAAAGGACTTCGGCGTCTTCTTCGACCTTCGGGTGCATCGCCTCACCGACGAGGATCGAGATCGGCACGTGGCGTTTGGTCAGATCCTTCGGGTGGCCCTTGGTCCACAGCCGCTGCGTGCCCCACAGCGCCATCGGCACGACCGGGACACCGGCTTCGGCGGCCATCCGGACAGCGCCGGACTTGATGTCCTTCACGGTGAACGACCGGCTGATCGTGGCTTCGGGGAACACCCCGACGACCTCTCCTGCCTTCAGCCGCTCGACGGCTTCCCGGTACGACGCGAGGCCCGCGCCGCGGTCGACGGAGATGTGGTGCATACCGCGCATGAGCGGTCCGGCGACGCGGTTGCCGAAGATCTCCTTCTTCGCCATGAACCTGACCAGGCGTTTCGCCGGCTGCGCGCCGAGCCCGCAGAAGATGAAGTCGAGGTAGCTCACGTGGTTGCAGGCGATGACCGCCCCACCGGTCGCCGGGATGTGCTCGGTCCCCTCGACTCGGATGCGGTTGTCCAGCACCCGGAACATCAGCTTCGCCGCCATGATGACGGGCGGGTAAACGAGATCGGCCATTCGCCCAGGTTACGCTACCGTAGGGTAACCAACCTACGGTCGCGTAGGTCACACGCGTTCGCGACCGAATGTCACCAGTGCCAGGACGACGCCGAGCAGCGTGCAGTACAACGCGATCACCTGGTGCTTGACGTTCTCCAGGCCGTCGCCCAGCGCGGCCAGCGCGAACTGACCGGCGGCGACGGCGAGCAGGAATCCGAGCGCGACGCCCACCGCGCCACGCCGGGTCTTCCAGCCACGCCAGGCGATGAGCGACCAGATCGGCAGCAAGGCGAAGAAACCCAGTGGTGCCAACAGTTTCGTCACCGTCGACGCGATCGGGACGCGGTATTCCTGTGCCTCGGGGGCGAAACCTGCCGACTGGTCGAAGCTGCCGAGGTACGGCGGCCGCGCGGTGAGCAGATCGCCTGCCGCGCGGTCCAGGATTCCGATGGTGCGCAAGGGATGCGTCGCGAAGTACTCGACGACGTTGCGCCTGCTGATCTGCTCACGGTACTTCGGGTACTCGGGATCCAGCGTGGCGGGCCGCGGATGCCACCAGCCGTTGCCCGCGTACTGGCCGAACGAGGCGGGCAGGCCCAGCGCGGCGAGATCGGCCCCGGTGTCGTGTCGACCGTCCACAATGGTCAGAAAGATCGTGTTGAACATGTTGATCTCACGTGAATCGTCGCCAGGACGCGCGGCGAGCGAGCCGTCGGGCAGCTTCGCCGGTTCGACGGTCTGCTGCGCGTAGGCCGTGCCTCCGGCGAGCGCGCCGATGACGAACACCACGGGAAGCCACCGCTTCAGGCCGCGGACGCCGACCGGGCGGACGAGCGCCACGGCGAGCGCGAGCAACGGCAGGATCATCAGCGTCTGGACCTTGGCGTTGACCGCGATCAAGCCGCCGAAGAGCAGCACCGCCAGGCCCGCGTAACGCCACCAACCGGGCCGCGCGGCCACCAGCAAGCCGCCGACGGCGAGCAGGAGACCCAGGAACGCGGCACCTTCGCCGAGCACGGACGCGAAGTAACCGAAGAACGCGGAGTCCGCGACGACCAGCAGCAGCCCTACAGCCGCGAAGCCCCGGACGCGGCGCGAGTACGGCAGTCCGACGACGATCAGCGCCACCGCCGCGGCGGCGAGCACGCTCATCAGCACGCCGAGCACGACCAGGCTGAGCGTCGATTCGAGGCCGAGCAGCCCGCCGATCGACCGCGCGATCCGCGCGAACCAGCTCTGGGTCAGGAGATAGGTGGCGTCGCATTCGCCCGCCGGGCCGCCGTACACGAGGCGGGCGAATCCCTCCGGCTTGCCCTTCCACGTGATGCCCGCGCCGCACAGCACGCGGAAGCCGTCGCCGTTGTCGGACATCGCGACCGGCCGCGGCACGAGGAAGCGGACGAGCAGCACGGTGAGCGCGGCGGCGAACACGCTGAGCCCGAACAGGCGCGAAGGTGCTTCAAGCGCTGCTGGTCGGCTCAGGGAGACACGGTCGTCGACACTCACGAAGGGCACGGTACGTGGCGGAAGTCGGGCGAGAAGTCGAGGGCGGTCGTGACCGATCGCTCGACGTCGGCCCGGAGGAACACGGTGAGCCACGACGAGGTTCCTTCACGCGCGAAGGTCGCGACGCGGTACCTCGCCGCGTACGCCGGGTCGATCACGCAGGACTGCGTCGCCGAGTAGCCGCTGTCGGTGATGACGGCGATCGTCGGGCGCCGCCGGGAGACGACAGCCTCGTCCGCGTCCGCGGTCTGACCGCGGACGCCGACGATCTGTAGTTGTGTCCCGGCGTGGTACGACAGCACGCCGGGCGCGGAGGTGCTCACGACCGAACCGGGTGGCAGGTAGACGTCGAGCCAGCGGCCGATCTCCTCCATCTGCGCGCCGTGGTCGTGCCAGGCGCGGACGCGGGGCAGCATGTCCGGGCTGAACACCGACACCAGCACCGCGAGCCCGGACAGCGTCACCGCGGCGGCGGGCATCAGCCGCTGGACCGGCGGCCGCGGGCTCGGTTTCGGGGCCGCGGTGAGCACGCCGTAGACCGAGACCGCCGCCACCGCGAGCAGTGGCGGGATCGGCGCCAGCAGGCGCCACGCCGGGCCCGCGTCGCCACCGAAGAACACCACGAACCCGGTGAGCACGACGGCGGTGACGAGCATCAGCCAGGTCAGCGATCTGGCCTCGGCCTCGTGCGGCGTCCGGCCGTTGCGGCGCAGGAGCAGCGCCACCGCCGCGACCAGGCCGAGCAGCAGGAAACCCTGGTGCACCACCGAGAAGCCCGAGAGGTACTGCCAGCCGTGGTCGACCCGAGCCGAAACCTCGATGTCGAAGGGGATGAGAACCGACGTCGGCAGGACGTGGTCGTAGTAGGTGACCCGCCACGCCGTCCACGGCGCGGCGAAGACGAGCCCGCCGAGCAGCCAGCCCGCCGGCGACCACCACGTGTACCGGCCGCGCAGCGCGGCGACGACCAGCCAGCTCCCGACCAGCACCGCGAGCACCGTCCCCGACGGGCGCGTCATCATCGCGAAGGCGACGAGCACACCCGCGACGACCGGACGCCGGGACGCGAGCGCGGCGAAGACGCCGAACACGAGCAGCACGAACAGCGGCGTCTCGGTGCCGGATCCGCCGGACGCGGCGAGTCCCCCGGCTCCCGCGACGAGCACCGCGGCGGCCACCCCGAAAGCCGGTCGAGGCTCGCCAGCCGCCCGCGCGACCACCCGGTTCACCGTCAGGTTCGCGAGCAGGACGGCGCCGAGGGTGGCGAGGATCCCGAGCACGATCGCCGACATCTCGATATCGGCCCCGAAAGCGGCCTTCGGCAGCGCGATCGCGATCATCCAGAGGAAATTCGCGTAACCCTCGATCCGTTCACCGGTGTTGAACACCGGGCCATTGCCGTCGGCGATGTTCTGCGCGTAACGGAAAGTGATGTACGCGTCTTCCGCGATGGTCGAGAACACCAGCTGGTGCACCAAGGAGAAACCGAGGGTCAGCGTCAGCGCGGCGGCCCGCCAGTTCTTGTCGGCGCTGATCTTGGGCCAGGCCACGAGGACGAAGACGGCGACCACGAACCAGGCGACGACGAGCGCGACCACCACCTGATCCCACCCTCCCGGGCCGAGCCACTCCCCTGACGAAAAGACTACGGTCAAGTATCGATCACCGCGCCGAGGTGTTTCTTTCGGAGCAGCTGCTTGACACGAATGGGTGAGTAAATTGCGCGCGGAGTAGGCGACACTCCGCCGTTTCCCCATCGGGATGTGACTCGTTCGTGCGACGACGGTCGGCCGTTAATCTGGATTCCCATTCCGTTCCGCACCGCGGGGGTTCCGTGCGGATTCCCCTCTCGAGGATCACCGTGCCCACCGAGACCTCCGCGCTGACCGATGTCGTCACGGTCTGTGCCGCCCTGCTCGTCATCGGCCTTCCCGGCCTGCTCACCGGTCTCGCCGCCGGCCTGCGCGGCTGGGTGCTCGCGGGCATGACGCCGTTGCTGAGTTACGCCGTCGGCGGCCTCGCCGGACCGTGGGCGGCCGCGCTCGGGCTGCCGTTCACGCCGGTGACGTACGCGGTGGCGACGGCCTTGTTCGCCGGAGTCGCGTACGGCCTGCGACGGCCCACCCTGCGCCGATGGCCTCCCTCAGCGGAAGAACCGCTGTGGGCACGGAGCGGACATCTCGCCGTCGGAGCGTGCCTGCTGCTCGCGGCCGCCGTCGGGATGTATGCGGTGGTGCGCGGCATGGGAAGGCTGGACGCCATCCCGCAGGGTTTCGACGCGGTCTATCACGCGAACGGCGTCCGGGAGATCGCCGAAACCGGCGACGGCAGCCTGTTCGGCACCGGCGAGGTCAACTGGTACGGCGACGCGGCGCCGGTGTTCTACCCCAACGCGTACCACCTGCTCGCGTCCGTGGTGTACCTGCTCAGCCCGGCGAGTATCCCGTTGACACTGGACGTGAACACCGCGCTGCTGCCCGGTTTGCTGGCGTTGTCACTGGTCACGATGGTGCGCGTGTTCCGGGGCCGGGCGGTCTTCGCGGGAGCGGTCGCGCTCGTCTCCGTCGCGCCGGTGATGGGGCTGTACGAATCGATGAGCAGGGGACCTTTGCTGCCGTTCCTGCTCGGCCTCGCGCTGACCCCGCTGGCCGCCGTCGCGGTGAAGCGGTACCTCGACCGTCCGGCACCCGACACCGGCTTCGTGCTGTTGCTCGGCGCGGTCGGGTTGCTGTGCGTGCATTCGTCGGCGCTGTTCGGCGCGATCCTGTTCGCCGGTCCGCTGCTGCTTCAGCGCTGGGCCGCGCCGGGTGAGCGGTGGCGGCGGCTCGGACGGGACTTGCGCGCGCTGGCGATCGTCGGCGTCGTCGCGATTCCCGTGGCGGGCTTGCAGCTGTTCGGCGCGATCGGGCTCGCGAACGGCGAGGTGCCCTACCGCAGCTGGCCGGTCGAATGGCGGGCGACGACGGCGCTCGGCGCGCTGCTGGGCTTCCAGCATTACGAGCCGTACCCGCAGGTCTGGCTTTCGGCCGCGTTGCTGATGGGCTTCATCTTCTTCGCGCGGGCGGGCGCGCTGCGCTGGATCGGCGTGACGGCGTTGCTCACCGGGCTCGCCTACATCGTGGTGACGTCGTCGGAGCTGCCGATCGTGCTGGCACTGTCCCGGCCGTGGTGGAACGACCCGTACCGGTTCATGGCGATGGCGGCGATCCCGCTGTCGATCATCGCGGCGCACGGGCTCGCCGAGACGCAAGCGTGGCTGCGGGACACCGTGGTGCACCGGAAGGTGCCGGCGCTCGTCGTCGCGGTGCTGGTGTTCGGCGGATTCGCCTTCCTGAGCAACGGTTTCTACGCGCGGTCCAACGCGGCGAAGATCGCGCCCGGCTACGCGAACACACCCGGCGTCAACACACACAAACTGCCGGTGAGTCCCGACGAAGTCGTCGCGATGGAGAAGCTGGCCGAGTTCGCGAAGCCCGGCGAGCGCGCGTTGAACGACCGGCTGGACGGGACAGTGTGGACTTACGCGCTTTCCGGCGTCCGCACGACTTCCGGGCATTTCGACGAGACGCTTTCGCCGTCGGACGCGCGGCTGCTGGAGTGGCAGTTCCGGGAGTATCCGTCGAACGCCGAGGTGCGGGCGGCGGTGGAGCGGCTGAACGTGCGGTGGGTGATCCTCGGGCAGTACGGCTACCCGCCGGGCGCCCTGCGTCAGGCCGGGCTACGCGATCTGGACGGCCTGAGCTTCGTGACCGAGGTCTACCGCAACTCCGACGCCGTCATCTACCGCCTGACCCCCTGACGCAATTCGTCCTCTAGTTGCGGTCCTTGCGCGTGCAACTACCGCAACCAGAGGACTACTTGCGTGGGCCGGGCGGGTCGACACCGCACGCACCGGACAGGTCGCGAAAGCCACTTTCGGGACATCTAATGTCCCGAAAGTGGCTTTCGCGACACCCAGATCAGCGCCCTGGCGAGCACGTAAGGCGCCACCTTTGCCTTACCCCTCAAGAGAACCCGAATCGCCACTCGCGACCAACGGGACGGACCGCGTTTCGTCCTCTGGTTGCGGTCCTTGCGCGTGCAACTATCGCAAGTAGGTGACTAGTTGCGGGGGGTGCGGTCTACGAGGCGGGCGGAGAGGGCGGCGGCACCGGCGGTGATCAGGTCCGCGACGGTGAACATGACCCGCGAAGCGATGGCGAAAGCGGTCGCCTGGCCGACGGTGAGACCCGAAGCGGTCAGCACGGCGACCTGCGCGACCTCGCGGACGCCGACCCCGCTGGGCAGGATGAACGCGAACGTCCCGACGGTCATCGCGACGGCCATCGCGCCGACGCACAGCACGAATCCGCTGAACCCGGGCGTGCCGACGGAGTTCGCCAGCAGCCACAGGTGCACGCCCTGCAACGCCCACGCGGCGGTCGACGAGCCGAACACCTTGCCGATGACCGACCAGCTCAGCCGGTGGTCGAGCGGCGGGCGGCGCAGGATCCGCAGCACCAGCGACGTGCCCCAGGTGAGCACTCGCGGGTGCAGCATCGCCAGTCCGACCGGGATGAGCACGAACAGCCACATCGCGCGCGGACTGTTGCTGAACACCGCGGGGGCCGCGAGCAGCGAGACGACCAGCGCCGACACCACGCCGACGCCGAGCTGGATCAGCGAACCGGTGAAGATCCGGGCCCTCGCGAGCCCGGCCTTGCGCCCTAGTTCCATCTGCAACAGGTACGCCCACACCGAACCCGGCACGTACTTGCCGAGCGAGCCGACGAGACAGATCTGCGCGCCCCGGGCGTAGCCGATCGGCTTGCCGAGGTCGTCGACCATGACCTGCCAGCCGTAGGTCGACACCATGATCGCGGCGATCAACGCGAGCAGGCTCAACGTCGAGGATTCCCAGGCGACGTCGGACAACGTCCGCCAGAATTCACCCCAATTGGCGACAAGGGTCTTCGCCGCGAAACCGACGACCGCGAGGATGGCGATCCAGCGGACGACGTCGAGGATCTTCGCCTTCGTGGATTTCGGCTGCTTTACCGCAACCGAAGACTCCTCCTCGGGCATTTCGACGATCGTCACTGAACCTCCTCGCACAAAACTCTGTCGCCGCAGGTCAGGCCTGTACGGTCACCAGACGACTGAACTCGGTCAGCAGATCGTAGCCGTCCCAAATCGCGGAGAACGTCAGGGCCGATCCGAAGGGAACGACGCGGTCGACACCGCGGCCCGCCAATTCCGTCACGAATTGCGTCAATTCTTCTTTGGTGAAGCCGAATTGACCGACGGTTTGATCCTTGCGGAGGACGATCGGCACGAGGTCGGAAAGCGTGTCGACCCGCGCGTTGGCGAAGGTGCCCGCGCCGAGCCACTCGCGCGGCAGGATCGCGGGATCGGTCAGCTCCAGCGTCGCCAGGCCGTTGCCCTGGAAGTCGATGCCGTTGACGAGCCCGTCGACAGCGGCGCCGTACGCCGAAACCCGCTTCTGCACGGCCATCGCGGGCTCGGTGACGTGCTGTTTCGTCGCCAGCACCTCGGCGAGCAGCGTCCGGAACTCCTGTCCGGCTTCCTTGGCCCCGGCTTCGTCGCCGACCCAGAACACCGCGCGCGGTGACGAGCAGGCGGCCTGGTCGAACCAGTACGAGTCGTTGTAGAAGCCTTCGGCGGCACCGCGCCGCTCGGTCTCGGAGGCGTTCTGCCAGCCGCGCACCGACGCGACCGCGAACGAAGACCGGTCCGGGAAGGTCAGGTCACGCGCGTGCGGCGCCAGCGGGTACTTGCGCAGCGCCGCGACCGAGGCGTCGCCGCCCCAGATGACCCGCAGATCCGCGGCGACCGAGAGCGCACCGCTGATCGCGTCGCTGCGGTCGTAGGTGACCATGCGCTGTGTCGCGGTGATCGCGGCGGCGGTGTCGGCGTCCACTTCGGACAGTGCGGCGTTCAGTGCCTCCAGCACCGTCTCGGCGGCACCGGCCGAACGCGACGACACGCGGACGACGTTGTGGTTGCCCGCCAGCGCCGAAAGCGCCCACGAGTACACGAAGATCGTGTCGACGTTCGCGGGCGGCACGTGGAAGACGAGACCGCGCGGGAAGCGAAGCGCGTCGCCGGAAGTCTCCAAAGTGGACAGTGCTTTGGCGATCTCTCCCTTGCGCAGGAAGAAACCGAGCGACGCCAACTCCGGGAAGCGGCGGGCCGTCGCGGGCGCGAGGAGCTTGCGCGCGAACTTCGTCAGGAACTCGACGACGCGCGGGTCGCCGACGCGAAGCCGTCCGCCGACGGGCTCGGCCCGCAGCTCTTCGACGAGCTTGTCGACCTCGATGGCCTCCGAAAGCGGGAAACGCTGGTTGAGACTCATGCCGCCGCTCCCTGGAAGGTGTCCGAGCAACCGCGGGCTTCGGCCTTGGGCAGCCTGCCCATGACCGAGAAGTGCTTGCCAGGCCAGTCGCCGTCGTCGATTCCGTTGTAGACACCGAGATCCTCGGTGAGCAGGACGTGGCCCGGGTACGAGTGCGGCAGCGTGCTGACGACCTCGATCACGCCGGGCTCGCCGACCGGCTGCTCTTCCCAGGTTTCCGGGTTCCGGATCACGACGTCGGCGAAATCGGGGCAGTACAACGAGTTCCCGGACGGTCCTTCGAGGAACACGGTGCCGATCTGCTCGATCATCCCGTAGTAGTTATGGATCCGGGTGAGCCCGGTGTCCTCTTTGAAGCGACGCCGGAACTCGGTGTTGTCGACCGCGCGGTCGATCAGCTTCTTCCAGCCGCCCGAGTGGATCAGGATCCCGTTCGACAGGTCCAGCTTGTGCTCACGCGCGACCTCGTAGAGGTACTGCCACACCATGAAGGTGAACCCGAAGATCAGGAACGGCTTGTCGCCGTAGGTCGCGAGGAAGGTCTTGACCGCCTCGACGTCCGGCTCGTCGTTCTCGTCCAGCACGTATGTGTGCTTGCGGCCGAAGTTCGCCATGCCCAGCACACCCGCGCCGCGTGCGGAGAACGAGCGGCGGTTCTTGATGATGCCGATCGTGTCGACCATCAGCATCGGCAGCCGCTCGCCGCCGAGGACCTCTTGCAGTGTCGCGCCGAGCTGCTTGGTCTGCGCGCCGGCGGCGGCTTTGTCCAGGTAGATCCGCGACGCGCCCGCGCCGGTGGTGCCCGACGACGTCAGCGTCTTGAAGATCTCGGACTCGGGGATGCTGCGCAGGTCGTGCGTCTTGAACATCCGCACCGGCAGCCAGGGCAGGTCCGCGATGGACTCGAACGACGCGTCCCGCGCGATACCCAGCGACGAAAGGATCCGGTCGTACCCTTCGGAGTTCTCGCGGTGGTGCGCGGTCAGCTCGGCCAGCTGCGGAAGCAGGTGCTTCTCACGCTCGGCTTGAGACAACGTAAAGACGCTCATACCTGGGCCTCCAGCGACCGGTAGTCGATCTTGCCGCTGGCCAGCAGCGGCACGGTGTCGCATGCGCGGACGTCGAACCCGCTGGTGTGCAGGTGCAGCCGCTCGGACAGCGCCTTCGCGGCGTCCTTGCACATATCTTTGTCGGCTCCTTCCGCGAACAGGACGACCTTGTCCCCGGCCGGGACGGCGGCCACGACGTCGATCCCCACCGAAGCAGAACGCACGGCGTGCTCGAGATCATCCAGGTTGACCCGGTTGCCGAAAACCTTGCCGATCCGCTTGAGCCGTCCGGTGATGAAGAGGAACCCGTCCTCGTCGAGGTAGCCGAGGTCGCCGGTGGGCAGCACGCCGCCCCATTCGTCGCCCGCGGCCAGCCCGGCCTCGTCGTCGGCGTACCCCATCATCACGTTGGGCCCGCGGTAGACGACCTCGCCGACGATCTTCGGGTGCTTGGTCTCGGAACCGTCCTCGCGCCGGACGGCGAACGAGCCGCCGGGCAGTGCGGGCCCGGCCGAACCGAGCTTCTCAGCGAGCCGATCCGCCGGGACGGTGGTCATCCGCGGCGCGGCCTCGGTCTGCCCGTACATCACGAACATCCGCCCGCCGACCTCGCGGATCTTGTCGTTGAACTGGGCGACGAGGTCGTCGCGGAGTTTGCCGCCCGCCTGGGTCAGCGTGCGCAGCGTCGGGTACTTCGCCGGGTCGAATTTGAGGCGCCGCAGCATCTCGTAGTGGTACGGAACCCCGGCGAGCGACGTCACCTTGTGCTCGTTGACCGCGTCCCAGAACCCGCGTCCGAGCACTCCGGAGGGCTCGATGACCACGGTCGCGCCGCGGACGAGGTGCGAGTTCAGCACGGACAGTCCGTAGCTGTAGTGCAGCGGGAGACTGGTCGGCGCGATCTCGTGCCGGTCGATGCCGAGCACTTCGGCGATCGCGTCGGCGTTGGCCAGCACCGCACCGCGCGAGAGGCGGACCAGCTTCGGGTTGCCGGTGGAACCGCTGGTCGGCAACAGGACCGCGAGGTGGGGATGGGGCTCGACACCTTCGGCGGACTCCCGGACCCAGTATCCGTCGGAGACGCCGTACCCCTTGGGTGCGGGCGCGTCCGGCGCGGACAGCACGGCGGCCGGGCGGAAGCGCTCGATGAGCCCCGCCAGGACGTCGGCGTCGAGCGCCGGATCGATCAGCGCGATCGCGCGGCCCGCCTCGAACGCGCCGAGGTAGTTCAGCACGCTTTCGAGGTCCACCGACATCCGCGCGAACAGCGCACCGGGCGGCAGCAGCGACAACGCGGCCCCCACGCGGGTGACCTCGGTGTCGAGTTCCTCGCCCGCGAGCGTCTTGCCGCTCGTGACGTCGATCAGTCGTGCGCCCACACCCAAAAGGGTCATCAGAGAACTAATCCTCCATCGATACCCAGCACCTGCCCGGTGATGAACGAAGCGTCCTCACTGACCAGGAACCGGATCGCGTTCGCCACGTCCTCGGGCGTCCCGAGCCGTCCGAGCGGCGTCTTGCCGATGTTCTCGGCCTTGGCGTCCTCGGTCAGGCCCGAGGTCAGGTCGGTGTCGATGACGCCGGGCGCCACCGCGTTGACCCGGATCCCGGAGCGGCCGAGTTCCTTCGCGGCCGAACGCGCGATGTTCGCCACCGCCGCCTTCGAGGCCGCGTACACGGTCTGACCAGCGCTTCCGTGCTCACCGACGATCGAAGCCAGCACCACGATGGCGCCGGTCTTCTTGCGCATCATCGCCCTGGCCGCGGCCTGGACGGTGTGCAGCGTGCCGGCGACGTTCGTGCTCAGCGTGGTGTCGACCAGTTCCTCGCGGATCATGCCGAGGAGCGCGTCCTCCATGATCCCGGCGTTGGCGACCACGATGTCGAGCTTGCCGTGCTCCTTGGCCACGCCGCGGACCAGCGTCGACACGGCTTTGGCGTCGGTGACGTCCAGCGCGAGCCCGCTCGCGGCCCCCGCCGCGGTGGCCGCTTCCTTGGCCTTGGCCTCGTCGCGGCCGGTCAGCACGACGGTGGCGCCCGCCTCGGCGAGCGCCCGCGCGGTGGCCAGCCCGATCCCCCGCGTACCGCCGGTGACCAGGGCGACCTTGCCTTCGAGCATCACTTGTTCTGGAGGTCGGTGACCATGTCGACGGCGACCTTGAAGCTGGACATGTCGATCACCTGGTCGGTGTCGAATTCCACATCGAACTCGTCCTCGATGGCCGCGACCAGCGCCATGTGACCCACCGAGTCCCACGCCTCGATGTCGCGGTACTTCAGGTTTTCGACGTCGACCTCGCCATCGAGGTCCAGCGCCTCGACGAAGACCTCACGCAGCTTGCCGGCGACTTCCGCCATCTGTGACTCCTAGTGCTCCTCGCGCGGACGGGCGTCCCACGCCTTCACCAAGGTAGAGAGGTCGCCGGGCAGCCGGTCGGCCAGCCCGTCCTCAGGGAGACCGGCCTTACCCTTCAGCCACGGTCCCAGTGCCTCGATGGTGGCGTCGTCCAGCCCTCGGCGGGACAGCCCCACCGTATTGACGCCTGTCACCCGTGCGGGGTTGCCGACGGCGATGGTGAACGCGCCCACCTCCTTGCGGACCGCGGAGCTCATCCCGACCATCGCGCCGGGGCCGATGACGACCCGCTGGTGCAGGATCGCGCCCATGCCGAGGTTCGCCCCGGACCAGATGTGGCAGTGGCCGCCGGTGATGACGTTCGACGCCACCGTGACGGCGTCCTCGACCAGGCAGTCGTGGGCGATGTGGGAGCCGCGGAGGAAGTAGCCGCCGTCACCGATGGTGGTCGTGCGCCAGGTGCCCTGGTGGACGCTGACGTATTCGCGAACGCGGTTGCGGCTGCCGATGATGACACCGTGGCCGTCGTGATCGGGATCACCGTTCGGCGCGGACTCCCAGGCGGCGGGGTGCTCGCGGCCGCGGTCCTCACCCGGGGTCCCGATGGTCACGTGCGGGCCGATCCAGTTGCCGTCACCGAGGCGCGTGGGGCCCACGATGACGGTGAACGGGCCGATGACGTTGTCTTCACCGAGCTCGACACCCTCGCCGATGACTGCTGTCGGGTGGATGCGGTTCACCACGTGAGATCCGTTCGTTGTGGCTGGAGGCAGCCTGGGGTAATGGGCGCTTCGGCGTTCCCGGTAACGTGTGGCCCGCGCCAGAGAGGGCGGCCGGGCGCAGAACCGGCGGCTCACTGTACCGGACGCACCAGAACGCCCAGTCGAGAGAGACTTGCAGATGATCCCCATTACCGTGGTCGACGTCCGTGACGCGGAGGACCTCGTCGTAGAGGTGCTGCGATCCGGCGCCATCGCACAGGGACCGATGGTCAAGCGCTTCGAGGACGCGTTCGCGAGCGTTTCCGGCACGAAGCACGCGATCGCCGTGAACAACGGCACCACCGCGCTGGTCGCCGCCATTCAGGCGCTCGACCTTCAGCCGGGCGACGAGGTCGTCACCTCGCCGTTCACCTTCGTGGCGACGCTGAACGCGATCCTGGAAGCAGGCGCGACCGTCCGGTTCGCCGACATCCGGCGCGACGACTTCGCGATCGACCCGGACGCCGTCGCCGCCGCGATCACCGACCGCACCAAGGTCCTCATGCCCGTGCACCTCTACGGGCAGACCGCGGACATGGGCAAGCTCGCGCCGCTGGCCGCCGAGCACGGCCTCAAGGTCATCGAGGACTCCGCGCAGGCCGTCGGCGCGTCGTTCCAGGGCAAGCCGTCGGGATCCTTCGGGATCGGCTGCTTCTCCTTGTACGCCACCAAGAACGTGACCACCGCCGAGGGCGGCGTGATCACCACGGACGACGACAAGCTGGCCGACGCGCTGCGTGTGCTGCGCAACCAGGGCATGCGCGCCCGGTACCAGTACGAGGTCGCCGGGCACAACTACCGGATGACCGACCTGCACGCCGCGGTCGGCATCCCGCAGCTGGAGAAGCTGGACCAGCTCACCGCCGCCCGCCAGGCCAACGCGAAGCGCCTCACCGAAGGCCTCGCCGGCACCCCCGGTCTCGACCTCCCGCAGGTTCTGCCGGGCCGCGAACACGTGTGGCACCAGTACACCGTGCTGGTCGGCCCGCACGCGTTCCTCTCGCGCGACGAACTCGCCGCCGCCCTCACCGAACGCGGTATCGGCAACGGGATCTACTACCCGAAGATCGTCTTCGACTACGACTGCTACCGGAACGACCCGCTGATCCCCGACGCCAAGGTCGCGGACTTCCCGGTGGCCGCTTCCGTTGCCGCGCAGGCGCTTTCGCTGCCGGTGCACCCGCACCTTTCCGAGTCCGACCTGGACACCATCATCGAAACGGTTCGCGAGGTTCTCGGCGCATGACGACGCACAAGATCGCCCTCATCGGCACCGGGAACATGGGCTCGCTGCACGCCCGTGTCCTCGCCGCGAACGAGCGCGTGGACCTCGTCCGCGTGATCGACCCGCGCGAAGAGGCCGGCCGCAAGGTCGCCGAGCGCTACGAAACCCAGTGGACGCCCGAAATCGGCTCGCTGTCCGATGTGGACGCCGTCGTGCTCGCTTCGGCAACCGAGGCGCATTACGAGCTGGCGCAGGAGATCCTGGGCCAGGGCAAGCCGTTGCTGGTCGAGAAGCCGGTATGCAACAGCCTCGAATTCTCCAAGGAGATCGTCGGGCTGTCTGCGAAGAAGGACGTCCCGCTGATGTGCGGGCTCCTGGAGCGCTACAACCCGGCCGTGATGACCGCGCGGGCACTGGTGAACGAGCCGATCCACCTGATGGCCCGCCGCCACGGCCCGTACGCGCCGCGCATCAAGACCGGTGTCGCGTGGGACCTGCTGGTGCACGACGTCGACCTGGCGATCCAGTTCTTCGGCGGCGCGACCCCGCAGCGGGTCGCCTCCGGCGCGGGTTACTTCCACCCGAATTCGGTCGAGGGCGCCGAGGACACCATCGAGACGGTGCTGTCGTTCGAGTCCGGGCTCGCCACGGTTTCCGCCTCCCGTCTCGGCCAGCGCAAGGTCCGCTCGCTGTGGGTGTCCGAACTGGACCGCATGATCGAGATCGACCTGCTCCGCCGCGACGTCACCATCTACCGGCACGTCTCGCACGACTCGGTCACCGAGGACGGCCTCGGCTACCGGCAGCAGACCGTCATCGAGATCCCTGAACTGGTCACCGCCCGGGAGCCCCTCGCGACCCAGCTGGACCGGTTCCTCGAGCTGCTCGAGGGCAAGATCGACGTCGACACCGAGCGGGACCTGATCCTGCCTTCGCACGCCGTCGTCGACCAGGTGCTCACCCAGGCCGCGGCCTGACTTCTCTCTCGCAATTCGGCACCTGGTTGCGGTACTTGCACACGCAAGGATCGCAACCAGGTGCCGAATTGCGTTATTTGGTGAGGCGCTGGCCCTTCGCGTCGTAGGCGATGAGAGGGGTAAGCACATTTGAAGACTCCACTTCGGAGCCCTCGAACCAGAAGATCACGACAGACGGGTCTTCGGACCAGGTGGCCGTCTTCGCCTCGACCGGCTTTCCCCGGATGGTGCTGGTGATCCGCGCCGCCGGGCCGGCGAAGTAGCCGAACACGGGGACGAACGTGCCCTGGATCACCTCGCCGCCGTCCGTGGCGTGGAAGCCGAACGACCGGTCCGAGCCCTTGTACTCGTTGGTGGCCAGCAGCGCGTCGTAGGTGCCGTCCTCGTTGCGGTAGGCGACATGAAGACCGAACTGGATGCCCGGCTGCGACGGCTCGTCGAACGCGGACGCGTAGAGCACCAGCTCCCGGTTGCCCGCCCCCTTGACGCCGAGGGGGACCACGTCGCCCAGCGGCACGGCCTGCGGGTACGGCGCTGTGGTGACCGTCGGGATCGGCGACGTCGGCGAGGACGACGGGGCACTCGCGGCAGGCGGGAGGACTTGGTGCTCCGGCGGCGGTTCTTTCAGCGCGACCGCGCCGACGATGACCAGCACCGTCACCGCGGCCGCGGCGATCCCGCCCGCGCCGGTCGCGAGACGGCGACGACGGCGGATACGCCTGCCCTTGGTCATGATCGCGCCGAGGTCGGGCGCGGCGAACTCCTCGGCAGGCTCTTCGCGCAGTGCCGAGCGCAGCGTCTCGAGATCGGTCATCGGCCCAGCCCCCCGATCAGTTCCGTTCCGTCCTCCGCGGTGATCCGCAGCTTGGTCAAGGCACGGGAGTTGGTGCTCTTCACGGTGCCCACCGAGACACCCAGCTCGCCGGCCACATCGGACTCCTTCAAATCGAAGAAATGCCGAAGCACCACGACCGCCCTCTCCCGGTCTGTGAGCGTACGCAACGCGTCAAGCAGCCATTTCCGCTGGACAACGGCACTGGCGACGTCCGCGCCGCTCGGCCGCTCGGGGATCTCCTCGGTCGCGTTCTCCCGGATCGGGCGCCGCCAGCCGTCGATGATGTGGTTGACGAGGACCTGCCGCGCGTAGGCGTAGGCGTCCTTGCGGCGTACCCGCGACCAGGCCGCGTACGTCTTGGCGAGCGCCGTCTGCGCGGCGTCCTCGGCCTGATGACGGTCGCTGGTCAGCAGGTAGGCGGCATGTTGCAGACGGTTCGACGAGTTCCGCACGAACTCGACGAACTCGTCATCGCCACGAGCCACCCTGGTCCTCATCTCCGTTCGACGGTTGACCACCTGAAAGGTTGCCTCAACCTTTTCGGGCGCTCTCCCGTAGGTGTTCTTGAATGATCTTCGGCCACGGGGAGGAACACCCATGAAATCACCCGGGAAGCGGACGCTCCTGGCAGGCGGCGCGGTGCTGGCCGTGGTGCTCATGAGCGCACTGACGGCGAACGCCGCCCCCGCTCCGGCGCCCGCCGTCGCGCAGGCTGTCCAGACCGACACGCCGTGGGGCGACGTCATCGGCACCGGTGTCCACGACGACGGCGGTGAGCTGGTGTTCTACGGCGTGAAGGTCGACGTCGAGCAGCTTCCGGGGACGACCTTCGGGATCATGGCGGGGCGCCGTCCGGCCGGAGGCCAGGTGACCGCGGGCGTCGCCGCCAACGAGTTCGAAGGCTCCGACAAGGCACCCGGTTTCCACGCGGTGTCCGGTGGGATCAGCGGCTACCCGTCGTTCGGTTACTACGCGGGACCGGCCGTGAAGATCACCGCGAAGGTGGACGGCAAGAACGTCACCGCGCATCAGGCGCCGTGGAGCGTGGACCCGAACATCGTCGTGTTCTGGTTCGACTCGGGCGCCGACCCGCTGGAACTGGCCGCCTTCGACGCCTCCGGCAAGGAACTGCCCGCGGGGAACACCGGCGTCGGCCACGGCTGACGTCAGGACCGGTCGTTCTTGCGGCGGACGATGCGGAGCGCGCCCACGAGCCCGGCGACGACCACGGCGACCGCGAGGACGATCCACACCCAGCCCGGCACCAGGCCTTCGGGAGTGGTCTCGTCGGCCTGCGGCACCGGGGCCGCGCTGGTCTCGCTGCTCTTTTGGGCCGCCGCGCTGCTGGACGACGGGGGCGCGGCCGGGGCGCTGAGGTTGAACTTCACCGTTCCGCTGGACTCGTGCGAGTCCTCGAAGGTCACCTTGTAGCGCAGCGTGTACTCGCCCGCGGGCCCGACGGCCTGGACCGGCGCGGTGATCACGGACCCGGCGACGTCCGCCCGGCCGACGGTCCACTTCGCGTTCTCGGGCCCGGTGATCTGGATCGGATCGGCCGCGAGGGTGACCGGGCCGGAGAAGGTCAGCTTGATCTGCGTCGGGGGCGTCGCCAGCGAAGCGCCCTTCGCGGGGTCGCTGCTCTTCAGCTCCGAGTGGGCCATCGCCGGAGTCGCGGCACCCAGCAGGGCGACCCCGGCGACCAGCAGCGACGCGCCGAACCGCTTGAACCTCATCTGGACATACCCTCCGGCCGGGAAACTCGCACACTGAGCTTAGTAGTCGGATTCGGTGGGGTGATGGTTCCCGGCGTCGGATCGGCTGGGCAGGACCCTCGTGAGTGGTACGGACGGTTAGGGCCAAGGGTGCCTATTGCGGTGCGCCGGTGGCGGTTGCGCGTGACTAGCGGGGCAACTCGCGTGATGGGATGGACGACACGCGTGTCCAGAGGGATGACTCGCCGCGTAGCCCGGTCGCGTACGTGTCGTCCACCGGCTCACACGTGCCGTCCAACCAGTCACGCGAAACGGCCAGCCCGGCATAAGGGTCTCCCGGACCTTGATCAACGGAGGATTAGGGACAGTGAGTGTCCCTAATCCTCCGTTGATCAAGCTCGAACCACACCCGGCACAGCCGAGCGGGGAAGATTCAGGACGTTGAACGTCCTGAATATTCCCCGCTCGACCTTTCCTGCAGCAACAAAACCGTAGATATGGGAACTAACCGGACATTTAGCCGCCGAGAGCGTCCCTTGTGGACAGTGAAGACACAGCCGGCTCCCGGTACCCATGTCGCGAAAGCCACTTTCGGGACATCAGACGTCGCAAAAGTGGCTTTCGCGACACCCGGGATGCTGCCGTGGCCTTCAGGACCGCACGGAAGAGTCGCGACGGCTCAGCTCAGGGACGCTGCGCGCGCCGCGTGGTGAGGGCGTCGAGATCGAGAGTGAGCGGGGTGCCGTCGAAGTCGAGTGACACCTTGCCGGTGTGCTCGCCGAAGTTCTCGTAATCACCGTCTACGAGGCGATAGGTGATCATGCTCGCCGGATCGTCGAGGTCGACGATCCAGTAGTGCTCGATCCCGACTTCGGCGTACTCGGAGAACTTGGTGACCCGGTCGGTACGAACGGTGCCTTCGGACAGGACCTCGATCACGAGCCCTACGTCCTCAGGGGACAACCTGGGAACGTTCGGGTCGGCCAGGCTCGTGACGACGACGTCCGGTACGCGAATGGTCAGCGACTCCTCGGCGAGCAGCAATTCGACTGCGGCGAAGGCGGACCGGCCTGTGAGCCGCTCGTCCAGCCAATACGCGAGTCGCCCCACGGCCAGTTGATGGTGAGTGCCCAGCTGCGGTGGCGGAACCAGCACACCGCTGACCACTTCGGCTCGGTTCAAGGGCATGGACGCCCAGTCGGCGAGGTTCACGGGGCTCTTCACCTTTGACTACTCCGTGAAGTCGCCCGCCGGAGCGCCCCACGACCCCGGGGTGTCACCGCGTTCCTCCGCCAAAGCACGCCGCCGCGCGTTCTCGCCGCGCACACGCTCCACTTCGGACTGGATGTACTCGTCGTCGTACTTCTGGAACACGCGCGCAGGATTACCCGCGACTAGAGTGCGCGGCGGGACGTCCTTGGCGACCACGGAGTTCGGCTGCACGGTGGCGAAGTCGCCGATCGTCACGCCCGCCATGATCACCACCAGGCCGCCGATGAAGCAGCCCTTGCCGATCTTCACCGGTTTGCGTTCGATGAGGTCGCTGCCGGAGTGGTTCTGCAACGTCATGTTCGCGAGCCAGCTGGAATGCGTGAAGATCAGCGTGTTCAGGCCGATGCTGGTGTGCTCGCCGATCTCCAGCCCGCCACTCGCGTCGAGCGCGGCGCCTTCGCCGATCCAGCAGTGTTCGCCGATCTTCAGGTTCTCCGGGCTGATGATCTTGACCCGTTCGCGGACCCGTGTCGACTCCGGCAGTCCGTAGAAACGAGCGCGCTCGGCGTCGTTCATGTACTGCGAGACGAGTTCGGTCAGGATCTGCGGGCGCAGGCGGTTGCTGCGCTCGTCATCGAAGAACATCGGCCTCGGTCACCAGTTTCTCGAAGGTGCGCAGGTGTTCCTCGGCGACGACGTCGAGGCCGAAGTTGGCCCGCACCATCGCGCTTTCCCGCTGTGCCACCAAAGCCCGCTTCTGGGGGTCGTCGAGCAGTTCGATGACGGTGTTCGCCACCGCCTCGCTGTCGTCCGGCCGCACCAGCAGGATGTTCTCGCCGTTGCGAAGTTCGATGCCGGGGTAGTTGTCCTCGGTGACCGACGCGATGGTCGCGGTGCCCGAGAGCATCGCCTCCAGCGACGCGGTGCCGCAGCCTCCGTTGAGGTCGTGCGTGACGATGTCGGCGGCGGCGAAGTACGCGGGCACGTCGGCCTTCGGCACGGCGCCGGTGACGATGATGGCGTCCGCGACACCGAGTTCTTCCGCCCGCTTCAGGAAGACGTCGTGGTACACGCGGCCGACGACGACCACCTTCACGTCGGGGTGCTTGTCCAAAATGGACGGCAGCGCCTCGACCAGCGGGAGCCGGTTGCGCAGCGGGATCACGTGCCCGAGCGAGACGATCACCGGGCCGTCGCCCAGCTTGTGTTCGGCACGCACATCGAGCGTGAGCGGCTTCTCGAAGTTCCCGGTGTCGACGGCGATCGGGAAGTAGTCCGAGTTGTCGTCGCTGGTGCCGTAGCGCTCGACGCAGTAGTCGACCCCGAGCTTGTCGAGGATGACGTACCGCGGCTTCAGGTAGCGCAGGATCGGGTTCACCAGAACGGTGTCCAGGAACCGGAAGACGCCGCCGTACAGCTTGTTGTCGCTGATCAGCAGCGTGTGGATGGTCAGCAGCATCGGCAGCTTGTGCCGCCGCGCGTACCGTCCGGCCAGCCACGACAGGTCGAAGAACTGCCCGTGGAGGTGGATCGCGTCCGGTTTGAACTCGTCCAGCAGCTTCCGCAGCCGCCGCCAGTTCCCCGGCCGCAGCGAGGCGAAGCTCATGTCGAAGTCGATCGACAGGCCCAGCTGCGGCATCTTCACCGCGGGCAGGCGGACGACGCGGTAGCCGTCCTTCGTCTCGTCGGCCGGGGCGTCGGCGTAGGCCGCGGTGATCGCGAGCACCTCGTGCCCGCGAGCCGCGTACTGCTCGGCCAGGGACGCCGCCATGTGCGCGCTTCCGCCCACCCTCGGCGGGAAGAAGTTGTTGACGACAGCGATGCGCATAGGGCGGCTCTCCCCTGGCCCGGCAGTCATTCCGAGGCCTTGACCAGCTCGTGCATACCCTCTTCCACGGAGATCTTCGGCTCCCAGCCGAGGACCTCGCGGGCACGGGTGATGTCCGCGGCACGCCGCGAAACGAGCACGTCGCGCTCGTTGAACAGCGGCTCGACGTTGACGCCGACGGCGTCGATGAGGATCTTCGCCAGCGTCGCGATCGAAGTGTCGATCCCGGTGCCGATGTTGATCGGCACTCCTGCCTGCTCCGACTCCAGCGCCGCGACGACGGCACGGGCCAGGTCCGTGACGTGCACGAAGTCCATCGACTGGTCGCCGCGGCCGTCGATGATCGGCGGTTGGCCTGCGCGCAGGCGCTGGATGAAGTGGTTGATCACCGACGTGTAGTAGGCCTCGATCTTCTGGCCGGGGCCGTACACGTTGAAGAACCGCAGGGCGTTCCAGGACAAGCCCTTGGTGCGCTCGTAGAAGCCGAGCATGTCCTCGCCCGCGCGCTTCGAGATGCAGTACGGCGTGAGCGGCTTGAGCTCGTCGTCCTCGTGCATCGGCAGCCGCTTCGGTTCGCCGTAGACGGACGCGGTCGACGCGAACACGACCCGCTCGACACCCTCGTCCGCCGCGGCGGCGAAGACGTTGTGGTTGCCGACCATGTTGATGTCGATGGACTCGTGCGGGTCCGCGACCGACTTGTTGATCGACACGGTGGCGAAGTGGATCACGTGCGTGCAGCCGCGCATGGCCTCACGCACGGCGCCGCCGTAGCGCACGTCCTTCTCGACCAGTTCGACCTTGCCGGTGGCGACGAACTCGTTGATCCTGGCGCGGTCGCCGCGCGTCATGTTGTCGAAGACGCGGACGGTGTAGCCGCCTTCGATCAGCATCGGGATGACGTGCGCGGCGATGAAACCGCCGCCCCCGGTGAAGAGGACCTTCTTGTCTGGCATTTCTCTCCTAGCTCGGCAGTGCGGCGCTGACGGTCCCGATGACCCGGTCGACCTGGTCATCGGTGAGGTTGGCGTGCATCGGGATGGCGAGGTGACGGGCGAAGAGGTCCGCCGAAACCGGCAAGGTCTGCGTCTTGCCGTAGATGGGCTGGAGGTGCGAGGCGTAGGTGCCGAAGTTGCACTGCACGCCCTGCTCCCGGATCCGCAGCGCGAGCGCGTCGCGGTCGATCTCCGGGGCCACCGTGAGGATGTAGGCCTGCCACGGGTGCTCGCGGTCCGGCAGTTCCACCGGGACGTCGAGGCCGGGCAGGTTCTCGAACGCCTCGTGGTAGCGCTTGGCCACCGAGCGACGGGCCGAGAGCAGGTCCGGGAGCCGGTCCAGCTGGACGTTCATGATCGCGGCCTGCACGTCCGAGAGCCGGAAGTTGTAGCCCAGCTCGTGGAACTCCGGGATCGGCAACGCGCCGGAACCCTCCCGGGTGATGGCGGGCTCGATGCCGTAGGTATGCAGCTTGCGCGCGTGCGCGATGAGGTCTTCGCGGTCCGAGACCAGAGCGCCGCCCTCGCCCGCGGTGATGCCCTTGCGGCCGTGGAAGGAGAACGCGGCCAGGTCGGCGAGGCTGCCAGCCGGGCGGGTCTTGTAGGTCGCGCCCGCGGCGCAGGCGGCGTCCTCGAAGAGCCACAGGCCGTGCTTGTCGGCGATGGCGCGGTACTCGTCGAAGTCACCCGGCTGCCCGGCGACGTCGACGGCGAGGATGCCGACGGTGCGCGGGGTGATCAGGGCTTCGATCGACGCGGGGTCGGCGCTCCACGCGTCCGGGCGAATGTCGGCGAACACCGGCGTCGCACCCGCTTGGAGCACGGCGTGGCCGGTGGCGGGGAACGTGTAGTCGCCGACGATGACCTCGTCACCCGGCTTCACACCGAGTACACGCAGGCCGAGGAAGAGTGCGGAGCCACAGTTGCTGGTGGTCAAGGCGTGCGCGGTGCCGACGGTCTTCGCGAAGCGTTCTTCGAAGCGGCGGCACGCGGGGCCGGCGCCGGCCAGCCAGCCGGACCGGAACACCTCCGCCACGGCGGCGAGTTCTTCGTCGCCGACGGTCGGCTGACCGAGGACCACGGGTTCGAGCTCAGACATACCTCTCCCATTGCGTGGGGACCCGGCGAAGTGTATAGACGCCGATCGGCGTAGTTCGGGCGGGCTGGATCCGCCCAGGTCAACAACGCTCTATCCATCCATGCCCCCGCCACCGCCCTCAACGGAGAAGCTGCGCTTCCAGGCCTAGTCTCTAGCCCATGCGATTCGGCGTTCTGGGGGCGACGGAGGTGCGCCGCGAGGACGGCACCGCCGTCCCGGTCGGCGGGCCCAGGGTCCGGACGCTGTTCGCGTTGCTCGCGCTGGAGGCGGGCCGGGTCGTCCCGGCGGAGCGGCTCATCGACGGTCTCTACGGCGAGCAGCCACCCGAAGGAGTGGCGAACGCGCTCCAATCGCAGGTCTCGCGGTTGCGCGGCGCGTTGAAGGACGTCGCGCCCGTCGAGTTCAGCCCGGCGGGTTACCGGCTGGCCGTGGACCCCGACGACGTCGACGTGCACCGCTTCGAGCGGCTCGCCGCCGAAGGCCGACGCACTCTCGCGGCGGGAGACGCCGCGAAGGCGTCCGAACTGCTTCGCGACGCTCTCGGTCTCTGGCGTGGCCCGGCGTTCGCGGACATCACCGACGCGCCGTTCCGCGACCCCCAGGTCACCAGGCTCGCCGAACTGAAGACGTCGGCGATCGAGGACCGCGTCGAAGCCGAACTCAAGCTGGGAAGGCACGAAGACGTCCTCGCCGAGCTTCGCGAGGTCATCGACGGCCAACCGCTCCGGGAACGGCCACGTGCGCTGCTGATCCGCGCGCTGCACGCCGCAGGACGTCAGGCCGACGCGCTCACCGCGTTCGAGGACGCCCGGCGTGTCCTCGCCGAGGAGCTCGGCGCCGATCCCGGACCGGATCTCGCCGCCGCGCATCTGGCCGTGTTGCGCGGCGAGACACCGCCCGCCAAGGCCGCGACCGCGGCCCTTCCCGCGCAGCTCACCAGCTTCATCGGCCGCGAAGGCGACCTCCGGCACGTGCTCGCCCAGCTGGACCGCTCCCGGCTGGTGACGCTGACCGGTCCCGGCGGGACGGGCAAGACCCGCCTGGCCGTCGAAGCGGCCGCCGAGGTGAGCCTCCCGGTGGTCTTCGTCGAACTCGCGCCCTACACCGAGGACGCCGACGTCGCCCACGCCGTGCTGACCGCGCTCGGGCTGCGGACGGTCCCGCTCGGCACGGTCACCGCTCCGGTGGAGAACGCGCCGCTGGAACGACTGATCGACGCGCTGGCCGACCGGGCGGTCCTGCTGGTGCTCGACAACTGCGAGCACCTGGTCGACGCCGCCGCGAAGCTGGCCGCCCGGCTGCTCGCCGCGGCCGCGGCGTTGCGCGTGCTCGCCACCAGCCGCGAACCGCTGGGCATCACCGGCGAGGTCGTCTCCCCGTTGCCGCGGCTCGCCGTGCCGCCGCCGGGCACGGCACCCGGCCGGTCGCTGGAGTTCGCCGCCGTGCGGCTGTTCGCCGACCGGGCGCAGGCCAACGACCCCGGCTTCGCGGTCGACGACACCACCGCGGGCGACGTCCAGCGCATCTGCGCCGCGCTGGACGGGCTGCCGCTGGCGATCGAACTCGCCGCCGCGCGCGTGCGGACGCTGCCCGTCGGCGAGATCGCCGCGAGGCTGGATGACCGTTTCCGTTTGCTCTCGCGGGGAAGCCGGGCCGCCGAGAACCGGCACCGCACCCTGCGCGGCGTCGTCGAATGGAGCTGGGATCTCCTGGAGGAGGACGAACGGCGGCTCGGGAGGCGGTTGACCGTGTTCGCCGGCCCCACGAGCCTCGCCGACGCCGAAACGGTGTGCGCCGTACCGGACACCGAGTACCTGCTTCCGTCCCTTGTGGACAGATCGCTGGTCGAACGCACCGGAGACCGGTATCGGATGCTCGAAACCATCCGGGCCTTCTTCGCCGAGAAACTCACCGAAGCAGGCGAGACCGAGCAGATGCGGCGTACGCACGCCGAGTGCTTCCTCGCCCTCGCCGAAGAGGCAGACCCGCTTCTGCGCACCGGCGAACAGCTGGTCTGGCTCGACCGTATCGACGCCGCCTACGACGACCTCCTGGCCGCGTTGCGCTGGGCTTCCGAGGCCGACGAGCGGATCGCGCTCCGGCTTTCGGCCTCGCTGGTGACGTACTGGTGGATGCGCGGGCGCCGGTTCGAAGGCTCGATGCTGAGCCTGGAAGTGGTCAAGCACCTCGGGCAGCGGCCGCCGGAAGACCTCGAGGAGGAATACCAGATCTCCGTGCTCAACGCCGCCGCCGGAGCCCGCGGTCATGAGGCGCTGGACCGGCACTTGCCGCCGGTGACCGGCCTCATGCTGGACATGGTCCGGGCACCCCGGAATCCGGCGTTGCTGCTGTTGCTGGGGGTCGTGGCCGGACCGCCCGGCGACGACGACGCGCTGCTCAAGCGCAGCCAGGCCCTGCTGGCGCACAGCGACGCCTGGAGTCTCGCTCTCGCACCGACCGGTTACGGGCTCCGCGCGCTGATGCGGGGCGAACTCGAAACGGCGGAAGGGTTCCTGCGCGAGGGGGCGGCGGCGTTCCGGGAGATCGGTGAACGCTGGGGCCTTTCGATGGCCCTCGATCACCTGTCACAGATCCTGGTCTGGACGAACCGCCAGACCGAAGCGCTCGAAATGATGAACGAGGCGCTCCGGCTGATGCGGGAGCTCGGCGCGTCCGACGACAACGCGGATCTGCTGTGCCGTCGCGGCGAAAGCAAGCTGCTCCACGGCGACGCGCCGGGAGCGCGGGCGGATTTCGAACTCGCCGTCGAGATCGCGCGCCGTGCCGGGATGCCGGAAAGCCGGGCGACCGGGTACGTCGGGCTCGCGCTCCTCGCCCGGCACGAGGGCGATCTGGCCACGGCCCGCGCGCTGAGCGAACTCGCGCTCGCGGAATGCCACGGCGGCTCGTTCGCGGCCGACGGGGTCCGTGCCGGGGCGAGGATCTCGCTCGGCTGGGTCGTGGCCGCCGAAGGCGACATCGACCAGGCCGAGGAACTGCACCGGCAAGCGCTCCTGTCGGCGGATCAGTGGCACGACAGCACCACCGTGGCCTACGCCGTCGAAGGCCTCGCCGGGGTCGCGCTGCTCCGGGACGACCCTGAGCGGGCGGCGGTCCTGATCGGCGCCGCGGTGACCATCCGGGGCACCCCGTTCGCCGTCGATCTGGACGCCGCCCTGCTCCGGACGACCGTGCGGGAGCGGCTCGGTGAAGACTTCGACCAGGCCTACCGCCGAGGGCTCGGCCTGCGCGGTGCCGCTCAATTGGCGGGGCCGTGAACACCGGTCAGCATGATCCCCTGCGGTGCGAAGCGGCCGACGGCTTCGGCCAGCAGGCGCGGGTCGAGTTCGCTGTCCTGGACGGCGACGTAGAGCGGCTCCGCGTTGACCGGGACCGCGCCGAGCCGGGTCATGCCGGGGCCGACGGGGTCGGTGGTGAGCCGGGTGACGTCACGCCATGGCACGACCGTCCGCTCGATCCGGACGCCGACCGAGTCCAGTTCGAAGAGCACCCACTGCTGGTCGTGCAGCGACTTCACGTATCCGATGGCGGCGCAGCCGACGGCGATCGCGATGATCCGCAGCACGCCCGGCCCGTCCAACGAGCCGACCAGGGCGATGAACCCGAGAACGACCACGACCATTCCGGTCAGTTTCGCGGCGCCGACCAGGCCCGCGTTCGGTTTGTGCACCCGGAACCGCACGGCGCGCATCAGCTGTTTGGTGAGTACGCCGCCACCGACGGCGACGGCGAGCGCGATCATCGTCACCACCAGCGAGCCCGGGGAGAAGTCCGCGACGACGTTGTAACCGGCGATCAGTGCGACGAACGCGCCGACGACGGTCAGCATCAGCGCCAGTTTGCCCTTGCGGACGTTCCGCTCGCGCTGGTCGAGCGCGGCCTGGTCCGGTGCGGCGAGGAAGCCGCCGTCGATGTTCCTCATCGGGCATCACGCTGCGTTGCGGCCGCGCGGCGCTCACGCTGACGACGGTCGAGGACGTACAGCAGCACACCGGCGCCGGCGCTCACCGCGGCGTAGATCAGGTCCTGCAGGCCGTCGTCCGGGTAGCCGGTGGAGAACTCGACCATCGCGAGCGCGACGAACAGGACGCTGATGACGCCCCCGGCGATGATGTACACCTTGTTGCTGAGCATGGCTTCCCTCGCTTGTCGTTGCCTTGGTGAGACCACTTTCGCGCGGGGCACATGACATTCCGATGACAAACACTGCAAGCTGTCAGCCGTTGGTGCGTGGGTCGTCAGCGCTCGTGGCCAAGCTCCCGCCATGACCTACATCGCGGGATCACCCGAAGACTTCCTCGCCGTGCGGCATCTGACGCTGCGCGGTACCCAGGCCGAGATCGGCCACGCGCTCGGCGCCGAAGCGAAGGCGCGTTCGGACTGGTCGCCACCGCCGATCGACCCGATCGTGGCCAGGGCGCGGCGCACCTGGTTCGCGCGGAACTGGCCGCAGTACGCCGAACGGACGGCCGGGTTCGCCGAGGCCTACGGGCTTCCGGCCGACGCGGAGGTCTCGTTCGACAACGCGAGCGCCCTACCCGCCGGATCGGGCTGTTCGGCGTTGTGGACGGGGAGCACGCTCGGCCGGAACTACGACTTCTTCACCATGAGCTGGACCCAGCTGGGTGCGGTGATGGCGGGTGAGGAACCCGTCGACGACGGGACGGTGCCGATGGCGTCGCGGCCTTACGTCCTGACCACGATCCCCGACGACGGCATCGCCTCGACGTCCCTGTCGATGTCCACAATGGACGGTGCGACGGAAGGGGTCAACGAAGCGGGGCTGGTCGTCACACTGCTGATGGCCGAAGTCGAAACGGCCGCGCCGCTGGTGGACGATCCCGGTCCGCAGGCGGGCCTCTCGGTTTTGCAGGTGTGCCGGTATCTGCTGGACACCTGTGAAAACGTCGACGAGGCCAAGGAAGCGCTGATGCTCGCCAAGCAGTACACGCACGGCGCGCCCTGCCATTACATCGTCGCCGACGCTTCCGGCCGCGGCTTCGTCCACGAGCGCGGGGAGCACGACATCGAGTACTTCGTCGAGGTCGCCGACGGGCCGCTGTGCGTCACGAACCACCTGCTGCACCGCCATCCGGACCTCGACGCGCTGCCCGAGGACACACCGGACACCATGCTCACCTACCAGCGGCTGCGCACCATCACCAAGGAAGCGGACGCCGGACCGCGCGACGCGCTCGACGCGGTGTCCTTCGCGATCGAGCCGGGCGCGCCGTGGCGGACGTTGTGGCGCAGCGTCTTCGACCCGGCGGCCCGCACCATGAGCACGCGGTTCTACCTCGGCGACGGCGAAAACGGCACCGCGCGGCACTCGCCGGAACTCACCTTCGGGGTGTCGCGGTGAGCGATGTGGAGATCGGCAAGGGCCGCAAGATCGGCACGCTCGCGGTCTGTGTCCTCGCACAGTTGCTGATCGCGATCGATCTGACCGTGCTGCACCTGGTGCTGCCGTCGCTTTCGGAGCAGATGCACCCGTCGACGACGGAAATGCTGTGGATCGCCGACGCGTACGGGTTCGCGCTCGCCGGGCTGCTGATCACGATGGGCAACATCGGTGATCGTGTCGGCCGGAAGAAGCTGCTGCTGATCGGGGCGTCGCTGTTCGGCGTCGCTTCGGTGATCACGGCGTACGCGCCGACCGCGGAACTGCTGATCGCCGCCCGCGCGCTGCTCGGGATCGCCGCCGCGACGCTGATGCCGTCGACGTTGTCGATCATCCGGAACGTGTTCACCGGCAAGGAACGCGCGGCCGCGATCGGGGTGTCGAGCGGGCTGACGATCCTCGGTTTCGGCATGGGGCCGCTCGTCGGCGGTGTCCTGCTCGACCATTTCTGGTGGGGTTCGGTGTTCCTGGTCAACGTGCCGGTGGTGATCGTGCTGGTGATCGCGGGCGCGCTGATCCTGCCCGAATCGAAGAACCCGGCACCGGGCCGGATCGACGTGCTCAGCGTGCTGCTGTCCGTCGTCGGCATGGTCGGGATCGTCTACACGATCAAGGAAGTCGCGTACAAGGGCTGGGGGCATTGGGACATCGCGGTCGCCGCGGTGCTCGGCCTCGGCGGCCTGCTGGCGTTCGTCCTGCGGCAGCCACGGCTGGCCGAACCGCTGATGGACCTGAAACTGTTCGCGCAGCGGGCGTTCTCGGCGACCGTCGCCACCACGATCCTGGCGATGTTCGCGCAGCTCGCGGTCTCCCTGATGTTCGCGCAATATCTTCAGCTGGTGGCGGGCTGGTCGCCGCTGAAGTCCGGGCTCGCCGGGCTGCCGGGGATGGGCGGCGCGATCGTCGGCGGCGTGCTCGCGCCGCTGGCGATCAAGGCGTTCGGCCGGGCGGTCACGATCGCGCTGGGATGCGGTCTTTCGGCGGTCGGCTTCGCGTTGTACTCGGGTATCAGCGTGACGATCGTGTACACGGACCTGCTCGCGGCGATGATCATCTTCGGCGTCGGGCTGGCACTGATCCTCGCGACCGCGACGGACACGGTGCTCGGCGTCGTGCCGAAGGCCAGGGCGGGCGCGGCGTCGGCGATCTCCGAAACGGCGACCGAACTCGGCGGGGCGCTGGGGATCGCGGTCCTCGGCAGCGTGCTCGGCGCGCTATACCGGAGCGAACTCGTCATCCCGGCGGGTGTGCCGCCCGAGGCGGCTGGGGCGATCGAGGACACCCTCGGCGGCGCGGTCCAGGTCGCGGCGCAGCTGCCGCCGTCGCAAGGCGCGGTGGTGCTGGACAGCGCGAAGGTGGCTTTCGTCGACGGGATGCAGGTGACGATGCTGGCCTCGGCCGGGCTGATGGCGTTGCTGGCGGTCAGTGCGCTGTTCACGCTGCGCGGAGTCCCGAAGGTCCTTGAAGACCCCGAAGAGGACGACGCCGTTTCGGCTGCTTCGCCCGCCTCCGCTGGAGTCTGATGGCGCATGAAGGCCCCCTTTCCCTCGGCTGAGCCGAGGGAAAGGGGCCTTCACGCGGGATCGGTGCGGGGTCCGGCCAGCGGGACGGCACGGCGGTCGCCCGACCGGACCATGGCCAACAAGGGTTTCGCGGCCACGGCGAGCAACCGCGCCGCGAAGGGACGGCCGTTGCGGCGTGCGATGTCCGGGCCGAAGGCGTCCATCAGCGCGACGAGCCCGGGCAGCGGCCGCACGAACAGCGTCGCTTCGGCGATGAGGCCGTCTTCGTCGAGCTTCAGCACCGCCGTCTCCTCGATCTCCTCGCCGCCGATGCGCGCGGTGTAGACGACGACCCGCGTCGACGCGTCACCGGTGTCGGTGTGGAAGCGGAGGTCGCGCAGATGCGAGTACGCGACTTCCAGCAGCGGCCCGAGTTCCGCGTGCCCGGTGAACCGGACCCGGCCGGTCAGCGGCGAATGCACCACCGCGTCCGGCGCGAAGGCGCTCAGCGCGAGTTCGACGTCCTGGGTCTCGGCGGCCCGGCGATACCGCTCGGTGGTCTGCGTGCTCATGTGTCCTCCTGGATCAGGTTCCCCAGACCGCGCCACAACAGATCCGTCGTGAGCGCGACGACTTGTTCCCGCGGGATGTCGCGGTTGCTCCACCACCAGGTGGCGATGGCGTTCAGCGCGCTCTTCGCCGCTTCGGCGAGCGCTTCGTTCGCGCGGTCGCGCGGCAGGTCCGCGGTCAGCGCCAGGCCGGGGACCTGCGCGAAGACCCCGGTCAGCTGCCCGGTGGCCCTGGCCTGCCCGCGCCGGTGCACCTCGGCGACGGCCGGATCAGACGGTGTCTCGGCGAAGATCATCCGCCAGCCGCGTTCGTTCGTCTCCATCCAGGCGAAGATCGCGGCGACCCGGCCACGCAGCAGTTCCTCGGCGGTGTCCGACGGCGGCAGCGCGTCCCAGCCCGCCAGCAGACTGTCCACTTCGGACTCCAGCAGTCCGGCGTACAGCCGCGCCTTGGACGGGAAATGGTCGTAGAGCACCGGTGTGCTGATCCCGGCCGCCGTCGCGACCTCGCGCATCCCGGCCGCGTCGTACCCGGACGCGGCGAACACGCGCGCCGCCGCGGCCAGGATCCGCTCCCGGCGTTCGTCCCTGCTCAACCGCTTACCTGACATCGGTTAGGTACGCTACCACCTAACCTGACAGCTGTCAGGTAGCGCTCCGGGTAACCTGGTCGATCGTGCGTACAGTCGTAGTCATCGGGGGCGGGATCGTGGGTCTCGCCACGGCCTGGGAGCTGACCAAGCGGGGCCTGGACGTCACGGTGCTCGAGAAGGAGGACCGCTGGGCGGCCCACCAGACCGGGCACAACTCGAACGTCGTGCACGCGGGGCTCTACTACAAGCCTGGTTCCTTCAAGGCGAGGATGGCAGGCGCGGGCAACCGGTCCATTGTGGACTTCGCGCGGCAGTACGGGGTGCCGGTGGAGGTCTGCGGCAAACTCGTCGTCGCCACCTCCGAAGCGGAACTTCCGGCGCTGAAGGTGCTCGCCGAACGGGCCGAAGCCAACGGCGTCCCGGCCAAGCTGATCACCCCGAGCGAGGCCCGCGAGTACGAGCCCGAGGTCTCGTGCGTCGCCGCGCTGCGGGTGGAGTCCACCGGCATCATCGACTTCCCCGCCGTCTGCGCCGCGTTGGTCCGCCTGCTCGACGAGTCCGACGCCGACCTGCGCCTCGGCACGCCCGCCCTGGGCATCCGCCCGGGCCGCACCGGTGGCGTCGAGGTGGCGACCGGCGACGACGTGATCCACGCGGACGCGCTCGTCAACTGCGCGGGCCTGCACGCGGACCGCGTCGCGCGGCTCGCCGGGCTCACCCCGAGCGCGCGGATCGTGCCGTTCCGCGGCGAGTACTACGAACTCAAGCCCGAACGCCGCCACCTGGTGCGAGGCCTGATCTACCCGGTCCCGGACGCGTCACTGCCGTTCCTCGGCGTGCACCTGACCCGGATGCTCGACGGCAGCGTGCACGCCGGACCCAACGCCGTGCTCGCGCTGCGCCGCGAGGGCTACACCTGGCGCGACGTCTCCGCCAGGGACCTCGCCGAAGTCGCCCGCTTCCCCGGCGTCTGGCGGCTCGCGCGCAAGTACGCCTACCCGACCGGGCTCGACGAGGTCCGCCGATCGTTCTCCCGCCGCCGCTTCGCCGAAAGCCTCGCCCGGCTCGTGCCCGCCGTCACCGAGGACGACATCGTGCGGCACGGCTCCGGTGTCCGTGCGCAGGCGCTGCGCCCAGACGGCGCGCTCGTCGACGACTTCCTGATCGAGACCGCGCGGAACCAGGTGCACGTCCTCAACGCGCCCTCACCGGCGGCGACCAGCGCGCTGGAGATCGCGAAGCACATCGCCGACGAGGTGTCGGACTAGGCCGCGTCTCCCAGGTCAGTGCGGCTGAAGGACGCTTTAGCCCAGGACCAGGCATGTCGCGAAAGCCACTTTCGGGACATCGGATGTCCCGAAAGTGGCTTTCGCGACACCCAGATCAGCACCCGGGCGCGAGCATGTAGGACGCCACCTTTGCCCTACTGGTCACTGCGGCTGAAGGACACTTTGTGAATCGAGAGACACCTAGGCCGCGGGTGCGTTCGCGGTCACGAGCGGCATCACGGCCTGCGGGATCTCGCAGGCCTTCGCGTTGTCACTGAGGTCGCCGGTGTCGAGCTTGATCGCCGAGGTCGGGGTGACCGGGTAGAGCGCGACGCAGAGCGGGCTGTCCGGGGACGAGTAGACGAGCCACTTCTTGCCGTTCACCACCTGCTCGGCGGGAGTGCCTTCGAGACCGGGAACGTCCTCGGTCTTCGTCGCCGTGTAGACCCAGAGGTCGAGCGCCTTCTTGCCCTTGTCACCGTCGGTGTCGTCCCACTGGCAGCCGTTCTTCGGGTCGTTGGACGAACCGTTCATCGGCCGCGCGGCCATGAGGTTGAACTGGGCTGCCTGCTCGGGCTTCAGCAGGGTGCACGGGTCGACGCTCACCAGCGGCCCGGACGGCTCGATCGGCTTCTGCCCCGGCGGCGCGGTGATCTGCGGATCCTGCTGCCCACCGGGCAGATGCGAGGCGACCGCGGGGATCGCGGCCTTCGCCAGGTCGCATGCCTTGCTGTTGTCGTCGCCAGGGGCGTCGCTGGAGACCTCGATGAACGTCTTCGCGTCGAGTTCGGTGGCCAGCGAGCAGTAGCCCGGGCCGAGGATGGTCGCGTACCTCGTCCAGGTGAACCCGCCGATGCCGAACTTCTCACCGGGCAGGGCACCGGCGTAATAGTCGACAGCGGACAGGTCCTTGCTCTGCGAGATCTCCAGCGCGACGCCGTCCGGCGCGTCCTCCAGCTCCTGGAACCGGCAGACCCCGGGGATCTTCTGTTCGGGCTTCGCCGGACGTTCCTTGCCCGGGTACATGACACCGAGGGAGTCCGCCTGCTGCTGCGTCAGCAGCCCGCACGGCTCGGCCTTCGTGATCACCGGCCCCTGTCCGGGTACCGGCGCGGCCGTTCCGCCGATCGTCGACGTGCAGCCGCCGAGCGCCAGCACCGCCAGCCCGGCCGCGACCGAATTCCGAAACCGCATGCGTCCCCTCCTCGTCGGCTCGCACCCTACTTCGATGTCGGCGCGAGCACCTCGGTTCCGCCGAGGAAGGGACGGAGCGCTTCCGGCACCCGGACCGAACCGTCTTCGAGCTGGTGGTTCTCCAGGATCGCGACGATCCACCGGGTGGTGGCGAGGGTGCCGTTCAGCGTGGCGACGGTCTGCGGGCGGCCGTCGCCGTCGCGGTAGCGGATGCCGAGGCGGCGGGCCTGGAACGTCGTGCAGTTCGACGTCGAGGTCAGCTCGCGATAGGTGTCCTGCGACGGCACCCACGCCTCGCAGTCGAACTTCCGGTACGCGGACGTGCCGAGGTCGCCGGTGGCGGTGTCGATCACCCGGTAGGGGACCTCGATCTTGGCGAGCATCTGCTCTTCCCAGTCCAGCAGGCGCGCGTGCTCGGCCTCGGCGTCCTCGGGACGCGTGTAGACGAACATCTCGACCTTGTCGAACTGGTGGACGCGGATGATGCCTCGGGTGTCCTTGCCGTACGAACCGGCCTCGCGGCGGTAGCAGGACGACCAGCCCGCGTAGCGCTTCGGGCCCTTGCCGAGGTCGAGGATCTCGTCGGCGTGGTAGCCGGCGAGCGGGACCTCGGAGGTGCCGACGAGGTACAGGTCGTCGTCGCGCAGCCGGTAGACCTCCGACGAGTGCGCGCCGAGGAAACCGGTGCCGGCCATGATCTCCGGCCGCACCAGGGTGGGCGTGATCATCGGCGTGAAGCCGTTCGCCGTCGCCTGCGCGATGGCCATGTTCAGCAGGCCGAGTTGCAGCTGGGCGCCGATGCCGGTGAGGAAGTAGAACCGCGAGCCCGAGACCTTCGCGCCACGCTCCATGTCGAGCGCGCCGAGGCCCTCGCAGAGTTCGAGGTGGTCCTTCGGTTTGAAGTCGAACTTCTTCGGCTCACCGACGTGCTTGAGCACGACGTAGTCGTCCTCGCCGCCTTCGGGGGCTTCGGGGTGGACCAGGTTCGGCACCACGCGGTGCAGCTGCTCGAACTCCTCCGACGCCTCGGTCTGCTCGACCTCGGCGGCCTTCACCTGCGCGGCGAGGTCCTTCGCCTTGGCGAGCAGCGCGGCCCGTTCGTCGCCCTGCGCCTTCGGGACGAGCTTGCCCAGCGACTTCTGCTCGGCACGCAGCGTGTTGGCGGCGGCGATCGAAGACCGGCGGCGGGAGTCGAGGGAGAGCAGCTTGTCGACCACTCCTTCGTCCTCGCCACGGGCGCGCTGCGAAGCGCGCACGACGTCCGGGTCATCGCGCAGAGTCCTGGGGTCAATCACGAGTGCTGAGAGTAGTCCGTGCGAGCCGCACAAAATGTGCGGGTCCGCGCGGATAACCCGACAGTCTGATCGTTGCCGCCCGTTTCGGGCCATCCCCATACTGAGATCTCCCTGCTGCGGACGGAGAAAACCGATGACCGATGCGGACCTGCTGGCGCGGCACAAGGCGGTTCTCCCGTCGTGGCTCGCGCTCTACTACGACGAGCCGATCGAGATCGTGCACGCGCAGGACCGCCGGGTCATCGACTCGACCGGGCGCAGCTACCTCGACTTCTTCGCGGGCATCCTGACGAACTCGATGGGCTACGACGTCTCGGCGATCAGCGACGCCGTCCGGAAGCAGCTCGACACCGGGATCCTGCACACCTCGACGCTGTACCTGATCCGCTCGCAGGTCGAACTGGCCGAGCGCGTCGCGAAGCTCTCCGGCATCCCGGACGCGAAGGTGTTCTTCACCAACTCCGGGACCGAAGCCAACGACACCGCGCTGATGCTCGCCACGCAGTACCGGCGCAGCAACCAGGTGCTGGCGATGCGGAACTCGTACCACGGGCGGTCGTTCGCGACGGTCGGCATCACGGGCAACCGCGGCTGGTCGGCGTCGTCGCTCAGCCCGGTGAAGGTGAGCTACGTCCACGGCGGCTACCGGTACCGCAGCCCATTCCGGGCGCTGTCGGACACGGAGTACATCGACGCGTGCGTCGCGGACCTGGTCGACGTCCTGGAGACGGGCACTTCTGGCGACGTCGCCTGCATGATCGCCGAGCCGATCCAGGGCGTCGGCGGCTTCAGCTCACCGCCGGACGGCCTGTTCAAGGCGATGAAGGAAGTCCTCGACCAGTACGGGATCCTGTTCATCTCCGACGAGGTCCAGACCGGCTGGGGACGGACCGGGGAACACTACTGGGGGATCCAGGCGCACGACGTCGTCCCCGATGCGATGACCTTCGCGAAGGGCCTCGGCAACGGTCTCGCGATCGGCGGTCTCGTGGCGCGCGGCGACCTCGTCGACTGCCTGACCGCGAACTCGATCTCGACCTTCGGCGGCAACCCGGTCGCGATGGCGGGCGCGGCCGCGGTACTCGACCACATCGCCGACCACGACCTCCAGGCCAACGCGCTCGCGCGGGGCAACGAACTACTCGACGGCCTGCGCGCGGCGGGGAACCCACTGATCGGGGACGTGCGCGGCAAGGGCCTGATGATCGGCGTCGAACTGGTCGAACCGGGCGGCATTACGCCGAACCCGGCGGCCGCGGCGCGGATGATGGAGGAGACCAAGGCGCGCGGGCTGCTGATCGGCAAGGGCGGGCTGCACGGCAACGTCCTGCGGATCGCGCCGCCGATGACCCTCACGGCCGATGAGGCGGCGGAGGGGCTCGGGATCATCACGGACGCGCTGGCCGCCATCTCCTGACCTGTTATGAACGGTCCGTTCATAACAGGATTTGTTATGAACGGACCGTTTATAACACTCCCGGTCAGGACTTCACGAAGCGCGCGATGACCTCGCCAAGGCGGGTACCGGCGTCCTCCTGGAGGAAGTGACCGGCCCCGGTGATCGTCGGATGCTCGAGTTCGCGGGCGCCGCGCATCGAGCCCCGCAGTTCGAGGCCCCACGGCGCGGTGATCGGGTCGCCGTCGGAGAACGAGACCAGGAACGGCTTGTTCAGCTCGGCGAGCACCTTCAGCGCGGCCCGGTTGGCGGCCGAGGCCGGGTCGTCCGGGGTGATCGGCACCAGCGACGGCATCGCGCGCGGCGCGGCCTTGTACATCTCGTTCGGGAAGGGCGCGTCGTAGGCGGCGCGGACCTCCTCGGACAGCTTGGTCTGACACCCGGACTGGACGAACCGGCCGACGTCGAGGACCTGGGTGTTCTCGATGGTCTGGCGGAATTTGTGCCAGATCTCCGGCATGTCGGTGTCGCCGGTGGGGAGGCCGGTGTTGGCCGCGACGACGCGGGAGAAGCGATCGGGGTTCTCGGCGACCAGTCGCAGGCCGATCAGTCCGCCCCAGTCCTGGCCGACCAGGGTGACTTCGGTCAGGTCGAGCACGTCGAAGGCGAACGCACGCATCCACTCGACGTGCCGCTGAAAGGTGTGGTCGACCATGTCGCCGGGTTTGTCGGAGCGGCCGAAGCCGACCAGGTCGGGCGCGATGGCGCGCAGTCCGGCGTCGGCGAGCACCGGGATGACCTTGCGATAGAGGTAGGACCAGGTGGGCTCGCCGTGCAGGAGGAGAACGGGCGGCCCATCCGCGGGTCCGGCCTCCACGTAACCCACTCTGATCACGCCGCCGTGAAGGTCGACGAGTTCCGCGTAGCGCGGCTCGAAGTCGAAATCGGGCAGGTCCGAGAACCGGTCGTCCGGTGTCCTCAAAAGGCGCACGACTCCCACGTTAGTGGGGTTCGTGCGCCTTTGCCGTTTTCAGAGGGTAGGGAAAATCACGAGATGCCGACGGCCACGACCAGGCCGAGGGCGAGGTGCGCGGCGGCGACCACGACGCTGACCGGGGCGAACTTGTCGCTCTCGATGGTCGAGCGGACGTCGATGCGGGTCGCCCACTCCAGCAGCCGGACCGCCAGGACCTGCACGACGATGCCCAGCAGGCCGTAGACCAGCGAGGTGATGAGGCCCTCGGTCAGGTCGCTGGCGGAGTTCGCGATCGCCACGACGACGATGAACGCCATCGACAGCAGGCCCGACGCGGTGACGATGACCGCGTTCGGCAGACCGCGGCTGACCAGCTGTGACAGCTTGCCGGGCGTGGTCCAGTCGATCGCCCAGAACCCGGCGAACATCAGCAGCAGGCCGACGACGCCGTACAGCAGGATCGCGCCGATCCCTCGCACGAGGTCGGAGCCGAACGTGTCGGACAGCGCAAGGGTGGTGGTCACAGGGGTTCTCCAGAGGTACAGGTCGAAAATGTCAGGTTTGTGCGGGTTGCTTCTATCACGACTCGACGATGCGATGCGGGACGAATGCCGCACCGTCGTCCGTAACGAGACCCGCGGTCTCGCGGATACCGAGGCCGGCGGCTTGGTCGCCGACGATCCACGCGCCGAGCGCGGGCCGGTACCCCTGGAACTCGGGGAGCGGGTCGAACGCCTGATAGACGTAGCCTTCGGCGCCGTAGACGCCGTCGGTCTGCGTCTCGTACCCGGTGGCGACGATCTGCACGTTCGCGCCCTCACGGCCGAGTTTCGGCTTGCGGACGTATTCCGTCAGCAGGCCGGGGTCGTCGGCGAAGGCGGGCAGCAGGTTCGGGTGCCCCGGGTAGTTCTCCCACAGGATCGCGAGCAGCGTCTTGTTGGAGAGGATCATCTTCCACAGCGGCTCGACCCACAGCGTGCGAGGCATGGTCTCGACGGCGAAGCGGCCGAACTCCTCGTCGACCACCCATTCCCACGGGTAAAGCTTCACCACGGTCGCCATCTGCTGCTCTTCGAGGTCGACGAACCGCTTGAGCACCGGGTCCCAGCCGATCTCCTCGATCGACAGGCCGACGGTGTCGAGTCCGGCCTCGGCCGCCGTCTCCTGCAAGTACGCCGTCGTCACGTGGTCCTCACCGGACGGATCGGCGGAAGACCAGGTGAAGTGCAGTTCGTTGGAGGGCAGCTTGTCGGCGAGTTCGCCCCAGCGCTCGACCAGCTTCTCGTGGATCGAGTTCCACTGGTCGTCCTCCGGGAAGACCGAGGTCTTCCAATGCCACTGGAGCACCGCGGCCTCGAGCAGCGAGGTCGGGGTGTCGGCGTTGTACTCGAGCAGCTTCGCCGGGCTCTTGCCGTCGTAGCGCAGGTCGAACCGGCCGTAGACGTGCGGATCCTGCCGCTTCCACGACTCGGCGATATGCGGCCAGACCCACTCGGGGATGCCGAAGCGGTGGTACTGCTCGGTGGTCACCACGTTGTCGACGGCTTCGAGGCACATCGAGTGCAGCAGTTCCACGTCCGCCTCGACAGACAGGATCTCGTCCATGTCGAAGACGTAGTGGACCGACTCGTCCCAGTAAGGCCGGGACTTGCCGGAACCGTCACGGGCGGGGGTGCCGAAGACCAGGCCCTGCTCCTCGACGATGTTCTGCCAGTCCCGCCGGGGCGGCTTGGAATCCCGATACAACTACGAGCCCCCGCTCTTGCCGGTACCGCCGGAGGTACCGCTCTTGCCGCTGATGCCGAACCCGCCGCGCTGGACGGACTTGCCCGACTTGGTGCTGACGTTCGCCCCCGACGGCGCGGTGTACGAACCGCCGGACACCCGCTGCCCGATCGCGCCTGAGCCGCCGTAGTTGTAGCGGTAGCTGTTGTAGCCGCCGCCGAAACCACCGATCGGGAGGAAGAAGAACCCACCGGCCGAGTACCCGCCATGCGATCGGACGTAGTTCTCGTCGCAGTTCTGGTCTTCGTTGATGATGTCGGTGTCTTTGGCGGCGCAGACCGCCGTGACCTCTTCCGGCTTCGCGACGGTGTAGAACGTCGCGACCAAGCCGACCAGGCCGACGGTCACCCCGGTGCCGATCAGGATCTTCTTCTTGGTCGAAGACTTCTTCTCGGCGGCGCGAGCGGCTTCGGCGTCGAGTACTTCCTGGCGTTCCTGCTCCGCCAGTGCCTGCTGCCGTGCCCGCTGCTCGGCCAACGACGGCTGCCGCGCCTGCGTGCCGCCGTCCTGAAAGCGCATCGAGCCGCGCTTTGGCGGCTCCTGGGGCGGCTGTGCCCCCTGGTTGTCATCCTGCGTCATCGAAGCTCCGTAATCGCCCGCCGGCCCGAACCCGTGTCCAACACTAACCACCCGGTATGCGCACCTTACGTGCGGCGCGGGCATCATGGAGTGGATGTCTCAACAGGCCGAGCGGTTCCGTGATCCGCGAAACGCGCTGAGCACCCTGCGCACCCGGCTCGTCATGGCCGGTGTGTTCGTGGGCGCGATCATCGCGCTTTCGCTGAGTGTGGCGTTCTCGTGGAACGTGGGCCCGGAGGGCGGTGCGGGCGGCGGCGCCCCCAAGCTGTCACCCGCGGCGGTCGAAGCGTTCCATTCTCCCCCTGGCACCTGTCTGACCTGGAACAACCCGGACGCCAACGACGCGCGGCGCGTGCCGTGCGCGGAGTCACATCTGTTCGAGGTCACCAGCATCGTCGACATCGGGGCGCAGTATCCGGCGGGCGTGCCGAGCCCGAACCTGGAGCAGTGGCAGGAGATCTCCCGGTCACGCTGCACCGTCGACGTCAAGCCGTACCTCGGCCGCACGCTGGATCCGTACGGAAAGTTGAGCATGAATCTGCTCCGGCCGACTCCCGCACAGTGGGAGAACGGCGACCGGCAGCTGCGGTGCGGCCTGCAATGGGCAGGCCAGGGCGGCAAACTGCAACCGACCAAGGGGCAGGCGAAGGAGCAGAACCAGTCCGCGGTGTGGGAGCCCGGCACCTGCCTCGCGCTGCTTAACAACAGCTTCGGCGACCCCATCGACTGCGCCCAGCCGCACTCCTACGAGATGATCGCGACGCTCGACCTCAAGACGAAGTTCAAGGACGCCTACCCGTCGCAGGAAGAGCAGAACACCTGGCTGGACACCGCGTGCTCGACGGCCTCGCAGGACTACACCGGCAACGCGGATCTGGCCGCGAAGGGGGTCATCCTCAGCTGGGACGTCCGTGAGCAGGAGAGCTGGGACGCCGGCTCGACGCTGGTGAACTGCAAGGTGGCGGCGGCCCTGCCGGACAACAAGGGGCTCGCCCCGATCACCGGGAGCGTCAAGGTCGGCAACGGCGAGGCCCCGCCTTCCGAGAGCGGCAAGGCGAGCCAGCCGCCGTCTTCCTCGGCTCCGAAGACCGGCGGGTGAGCCCGTGCCCGTCGAGATGACCCAGCAGCGGTTCGAAGAACTGGTGTCGGAGGCGCTGGACGAGCTTCCGCCCGAATTCGCGGACGCCATGGACAACGTCGTGGTACTCGTGGAGGAGTTCAACGAGGAGTCGCCCACGATCCTCGGGCTCTACCACGGGATCGCGCTGACCGAACGGACCCACGAGTACGGCGGGGTGCTGCCGGACCGGATCTCGATCTACCGGCGGCCGTTGCTCCAGATGTGCGACACCGAGGAAGACGTCGTCGAGGAGGTGCTGATCACGGTGGTCCACGAGGTCGGCCACCACTTCGGCATCGACGACGCGCGCCTGCACGAACTCGGCTGGGGCTGAGCCGCGGGACAGGCGATAGCAAAGGTCCCTTGCTCCCTTCCCGGCGGATTCCGCGCCGGAGGCGGGACTGTCGGTGATTTTTGTGCGTCGGGCACCAAGGGTTCTTCGGATTCTTAACTGGGTGTAACAAGCCCACAACTTTGGGCGACAACCCCCGCTAAACTTTTCACTCGCCGGCAAGCGCCGTCGAATGCCTGGGGAGGCGTGCATGGCCGAGTCGACGGCACGCGGGAGGAGCGACCGGCGGTTGCGCTGGTTGCTCGCGTCCAGTGCGGCGTCGAATCTCGGGGACGGGATCGGCAAGGTCGCGTTCCCCCTCCTCGCGGTCACCCTGACCCGCGATCCGCTGCTCATCGCCGGGCTCTCGGCGACCCAGTTCCTGCCGTGGCTGCTCTTCGCGCTCCCGGCGGGCGCGCTGCTGGACCGGATCGACCGGCGGCGCGCGATGATCCTCGCGAACGCCGCCCGCGCGGTGGTCGTCGGCGGGATGGCCGTCCTGGTCGCGGCCGGCGGGGTGACGATCTGGGTGGTCTACGCCGCCGCCCTGCTCATCGGCGTCGCGGAGGTGGTCGCCGACAGCGCCGCGAACGTGCTCATCCCGGCGGTCGTCGGCAAGGGTTCGCTCGACGGCGCGAACAGCAAGCTCCAGGCCTGCGAGATCGTCGGCCAGACCTTCCTCGGCGGACCGGTCGGCAGCGCCACCTTCGCGCTCTTCGCGACCTTCCCGTTCCTGCTCAACTCGGCGGGCTTCGCGATCGCGGCGGCCGTGCTGATCGGGCTCACTGGAAGCTACCGGCCTAGAGCCGCCGAGAGCCCGGCCACCGACCTCCGCGCCGAACTGGCGGAGGGTTTCCGCTGGTTGAAGGGCAATCGGCTGATGCTGCGCCTGGTCGTCGTCGCCGGGCTGATCAGCCTGGTCAGCGAACTCGCCCAGGCGCAGTTGGTGCTGTACGCGATCGAGTACCTGCGTCTCAGCGAAGCGGCCTTCGGGCTCTTCGCGTTCGTCGGCGGTATCGGCGGTTTGCTCGGCGCGGCCATCGCCCCACGGCTGGTGAAGACGTCCAGCCGTCGCGCGGTGCTCCTCGGGGGCACCGCCTGCTGTGGCGCGGCGTTCACCGGCATGGGCCTGACGAGTTCGCCGGTGGCGGGCGCGGCCCTGTTCGGCCTGTTCGCGGCGGCCGTCGTCGCGGTGAACATCGTGCTGGGCACGGCGCGGCACACACTCGTCCCCGGCGAACTGCTCGGCCGCGTCCTCGGGGTGTGGCGCACCGTGGTCTGGGGGGCGATCCCGGTCGGGGCACTTCTCGGCGGCGTGCTCACCCACGCCCTCGGTTCCCCGGCCCGGACGTTTCTCACGTCCGGGCTTTTGCTGTTCGGCGTCGCGGGCTTCGCGTTCGTCGCTCTGCGGCCGGGTTCAGGTGACGAATCGGCCACGGCCTTGCGGGTACTCCACCAAGACCGGTGAAAAATCGGACCTTTGGTGCTGAAATAGCGCATCACCGCCAGCTGGCGAGGAGGTCCGCGATGCAGCAGACACTGGTGCCGGAGGCCGGCGTGGGGACGAAAGAGCCTTCCAGACGCCCGCAGGTGCTCACCGCGGTCGCCGGTTTCGTGATCGGCGCGAGCGTGATCGGCATGCTGTGGGCGCTGTCAGGCGTCAACGCGGGAGCCCTCGAAGACGCGCAGGACGCGTGTTCGGCGCTGGCGAGGGTCGGCACGATCCCGGACACCACCGACGCCGCGCCCGGCGACCGGACCGTGGCGGTGCTGGCCCCCGAGATCCTGCACCGGATGACGGCCGCACGCGAACTCTCCGCCGCGGCGGCCGCCGCCAACGGCACCTACCGGCCGCTGGCCGAACACATCGACGGTGTCAGCCGGATGGTGTTCAGCCTGCACTTCAACCAGGTCTCCGGCCAGCGGCACCTGGCACAGGCCGAACAGCTCTGCACCCAGCTCTAGGCCCCCTTGAGGACCGTCTTCACGGTCAGCTGGTTGCCGGGGATCTTCCCCGCGCAGCCGAGCCCCTGCACCGCCACGAAGTTCGACGCCGTCTCCTGCGGCAGGTAGACCCGCAGCCCACGGGTCTCGGTGGGCTTGCAGGCCGCCTCGTCGTAGTTGCGGACGTTCACGAAGCCCATGTCGGCGGACGCGCTCTCGCCGTTGTTCAGCTTGACCGGGCCGCCCTTGACACCGTCACGGAACGCGGCTTCACCGACCTGGTGGCCGTCCGCGCCGGTGACGTAGGAGACGCCGGGGAAGCCCTGGATGGTGCACGCGTGCCCGCTCGAGTTGGTGATGACGAGCTTCCGGTACACCGTCCCGGCCGCCGCGTCACCGTTCGCGACCGAGAGCTTCACGTCGCCTGCCTTGCAGAGCCCGTCGTTCTTCGGAGCCGGGTCCGAACCCTGTGCGGGTTGCGGCGCCGGTGCCGGTGCCGGGCTCGAACTCGCGCTGGGCGCGGCCGAGGTCTCCGCCGCCGAACTGGACGGCGTCGTGGACGAACTCTGCGCCGCCGGGGCGGTTTCCGAACCGCACGCGGTGAGCAGCAGGAGTCCGGCGGTACCCGCGATGAGACCGCCGATGGAGATCATCTTCGAACGAACCATGGTCATTCGCCTCCCTGTAGCCGGGTGACCCACCGATCAGTAGACGTGTTGTCCGCTGCCGGGGTTGCGCTCCCCCGGTTAATTCCCCACAAGGTGTTAATTGATCTCGTGGGGTGTATTCCCCGGCGGGAGCGGAGGCAAACGCCCGCGTTTCGTCCTCTGGTTGCGGTAGTTGCGCATGCAAGGACCGCGACAAGAGGACGAAACGCGAGGGGGCGGCTAGGCGCGTTCGACGGGGACTTCCGCCCAGGTGAGGCAGGTCCAGCCGTCGGCGGTCGCGGCGAGTTCGACGATGCCGGTGTTCGGGATGAGGCCCTGGTTGGCGATCTCGGCGGTGACGTTCCCGGCGAGCCATTCGCCACCGAGCCGGATCGCGCCGCCGTGGCTCACCAGGACCACCGTGCCATCGGGGTCGGCCTGCTCGTGCTTGGCGCGCAGCCGGGCGACCGCGTCGAGCATCCGGGTGCGGACCTGCGTGCCGGTCTCGCCGCCGGGGATCGGCGGATCGAGTTCGCCGAGCGTCCACCGGCGCACGACGCTCATGTAGGTCGTGATCGAGTCCTTGTCGGTGTTGCCTTCGAGGTCACCCGCGGCGACCTCGTGCACCCCGTCGACGACCTGGACGTCGACGCCGAGCTTGGCGGCCAGCGGCGCGGCGGTCTGCTGTGCGCGGACGGCCTGTGAGGCGTAGACCGCGACGATCGGCTCGCCGTCGAGCCGCGCCGCGAGGTCCTTGGCCTGTTCGCGGCCCAGCTCGGTGAGCGGCGGGCCGGGCAGCGCGGTGTCGAGCGCGCCCCGCACGTTGCCGTCGGTCTGACCGTGGCGGACGAGAAGGAGTTTCACGCCTGTGCTCCCTTCCGGATCGACTCGACCCAGTCGATCGCTTCGGTGAAATCCTCGTTGGCGGCACCCTGCTCGACCGCGGTCGTGCCGTCGTCCGCCCGTGGGTGGGAACCGAGGAACCGCACGTTGCGGCACCGGCGGCGCAACGCGGCCAGCACGTCGCCGATCCGGGGCTCGGCCACATGCCCCTCGAAGTCGATGAAGAAGCGGTACTCGCCGAAGTTGTTCCTGGTCGGGCGGGCGTCCAGCTTGGTCAGGTTGATCCCGCGGACCGCCAGTTCGGTGAGCAGTTCCGCCAGTGCGCCGGTCCGGTTCGTCGCGGCGGCGACGATCGACGTGCGGTCGGCCCCGGTCGGCTCCGGCAGCTCGCCGGGCAGCCGGACCAGCAGGAACCGGGTCTTGGCGTCGCATACGTCGGCGACCTCGGTGGCCAGCACGTCCAGCGGGTAGTGCTCGACGGCGACCGGCGCGGTGACGGCGGCGTCGAACTCGCCCGCGTCGACCGCGACCGCGGCCGCGGCGGTGGACGACGTCGCGACCGGACGCGCGCCGGGGAGGTTCGCCTCGACCCAGTGACGGACCTGCGCGAGCGCGTGCGGATGGCTCGCCACGGTGCGGATCTCGGTCGTGCCCGGCCTGGTCAGCACGCTGAAGTGGACCGGAAGCAGCACCTCCGCCACGGCGACGAGCGGCTCGGCCTCGCTCAGGCTGTCGAGGGTGGCGGTGACCGCGCCCTCGACGGAGTTCTCGATCGGCACGCAGGCCGCGTCGGCTTCACCCGAGCGCACCGCGGCCAGCGCCGCCGGGATGGTCTCCGCGGGGATCAGCTCCTCGCCGGGGGCGAGCCGGCGTGCGGCCTGTTCGGTGAAGGTTCCCTGGGGGCCGAAGTAGGCGATCCGTGACACCCCGCCAGATTACGCACGCCGCGGGTGGCGACTTTCACTCGGACAGCCGGTACGCGCCCCGGTTACGCCGGGTGCCTTTTTTTGCCATGCTTAGAGCGTGACCGCCGAATCGGGCACGCACACCGGCCACGAGGATGTCGGCTCCTCTTTCGCTCCCCTGCCCGACCATCCCACCCCGGAGCTGGTGCTGTGTGCCGTCGATGACCTGCTCGCGCAAGCCTGGACCACCGTCGCGGACACTGTGGACGGACGGATCTTCGTGCACCGCGGGTCAGTGCTCGACGTCGTCGCACAAGCCGTCGTCAGCCCCGCGAACTCCTACGGCTGGATGCGCGGCGGCATCGACGCCGTCTACGCCCGCGCCTACCCCGATGTCGAGCAGAACGTGCGCAGCGCCGTGCTCGCCTACCACGGTGGCGAACTCCCGATCGGTGAAGCCGTGATCGTGCCCACCGGCGAGGCGGAGCCCGCCTGGCTGATCAGCGCGCCGACGATGCGGGAACCCGGCGAGCTCCTTCCCCGCGACACCGTGCATCCGTACCTGGCCGCCAGGGCGGTGTTCCGGCAGTGGCGTGACGGAAGGCTCGACCAGGGCCGGGTCCGTGACCTGGTGCACACGATCGCGATGCCCGGACTCGGTACCGGCGTCGGCGGGGTCGCGCCCGCCACCTGCGCCCGGCAGGTCGCCGCGGCGTGGAACGAGGTCTTCGCCCCCGGCCGCCCTCGTAACGGACGGTAAGAGCCTGGTGGCGGAGCTGAGATGTACCACCAACAGTGACCGAACGCGTGAATCCGCCACGGCCGAGGCCCCGCTATCGCGGTGGCAGGGCGTCTTCTCCGCATCGGCGAGGTGAATGACCAGGCCTCGTCCTGCCGACGCCGATCGCGGACGCGGGTTCGCTACAGGCGCTGACGCCCCGAAGCGGGCTACATCACATCGCAGCGCGTTCACGAGCCGTAAGCCCTACCGTTAAAGCGGCTTCATCCGGTTCGAGGCACGTATCCCCGCCGAGAACTCGTCAACACGGCTTTTGTACGGCGCCAGCGCAGGCGACGGGCGAGGAGTGTGCGATGCCGCGGGTCCGTGAGCTCAGTCCCTACGTCGAGCTGCACCGTGAGCAGTGGCGCGAGTTGCGCAGGGCTACTCCCCTGCCGCTGACCGCCGCGGAACTACTGCGGCTGCGCGGTCTCGGTGAGCAGGTCGACCTTGCCGAGGTCGCCGAGGTCTACCTGCCGCTCTCCAGGCTGATCAATCTCCAGGTCGCCGCCCGGCAACGGTTGTACGAAGCCACCACCACCTTTCTCGGTGAAGACAGTCGGGGCACCAAGGTGCCGTACATCATCGGGATCGCCGGAAGCGTCGCCGTCGGCAAGTCGACGACCGCGCGCATCCTGCGCACCCTGCTCGCCCGCTGGCCGGATCACCCCAGGGTCGACCTGGTCACCACCGACGGGTTCCTCCATCCACGGGCGGAACTCGTCCGGCGCGGGATCATGCACCGCAAGGGTTTCCCGGAGAGTTACGACCGGCGGGCCCTGCTGCGGTTCGTCACCGACGTGAAGTCCGGGGCGGAACGGGTCAGCGCGCCGGTGTACTCGCACCTCGCCTACGACATCCTTCCCGGCGAGGAACAGGTCGTTCGGCAACCCGACATCCTGATCCTCGAAGGGCTCAACGTCCTCCAGCCCGGCCCCCGGCTCACCGTCTCCGATCTGTTCGACTTCTCGATCTACGTGGACGCGCCGACGACCGACATCGAGCGCTGGTACGTCGAGCGGTTCCTCAAGCTGCGGCACACCGCGTTCGCTGACCCGGCGTCACACTTCCACCACTTCGCCGGTCTCCCGGACGACGAGGCGCGGGCCGAGGCACGCCACCTGTGGCGCACGATCAACGAGCCGAACCTGATGGAGAACATCAAGCCGACGCGGCCGCGCGCGACCCTCGTCCTCCGCAAGGACTCCGACCACACGATCAACCGGGTCCGGCTCCGCAAGCTCTGAGTTGCTGTCAGTGAACCCGCGACCGCGATCGACGTCGGCAGGGCGCCGCTGGGTGGACTACGTCGTGATGGGCGATCAGGGCGCCCTGCCACCGCGATAGCGGGGCCTTCGGCCGGGGCGGGTCCACCTGTTTGGTCGCCTTCTCCAGGGCATCTCAGCTCCGCCAATAGTCCGCGAAACCGAAACACTGGGTAACCGATCCTCACGGGATCTCTACTCACGGCGAGCGTTTCACGACGACGACCGAGATCACTTCGCCGGAAGCCGATCACCCGGGCGAATTCCGGCCGTTCCCTCACAAGCACCAGCCTTCGCACCACCGGCGAGCCGGCGGTACCGGCCGGTCGCGTACCGCGATCGGCGAGCGGGTTTCCTCGGCCGATCGGCCGATCCACGCTCAGTACGTGTAACCGGTTGGCCGATACCGGCTACAGGCCCCCGAGGCGACCCTTGTGTCAGGGGAACAAGAGGTCTCGAAAAGGACCTTGAGCAGGGAGGAGGCTCACGATGTTCTCGATCATCCTGACCTGGGTCGGCTCGATTCTCGGACTCGCACTCCTGGTGGCCATGGCCGCCGGCGCCTTCGTCGTCGACTTCGACGACGCCCGTGGGGACCGTCGCCGGAAGAAGCCGGAAGTCACGGACAGCAAGGGCACCCCGGCCGCACCGCTGGGCTGAACACCCGACACCGAACACCGGACCGAGCGACACCGGACTGAGCCCGGCCGATCAAGACGTCCGGACGTCTTGATCACTTCCTCAGTCGAACGGGTTGTGCACCTGCGCTCCGAGCCCGGCCATGTCGGCGAGGTTCCGGGTGACCAGGGTCAGCTCGTGGATCCGGGCGGTCGCGGCGATCAGCCCGTCGACGGACGGCACTTTCCGCGGCGCGTACTGCCTGCCCCATTCGGCCGCGATCTCGGCGGTCACCGGAAGGATCCGTTCCGAGAACTGCGCGGTGAGCCCGGCCAGCCAGTCGGCCAGCGCGTCCGCCCGCTCCCGGTCTTGATCTCCTCGATGCCTGAGCTTGCCGATCCCTCTCTCGATCTCCCCCACCGTCAGCACGCTCAGATAGAGCCTGCTCGACGACACCCCGCCCCACCACCGGGCGAAACCCGGGTTCTGCGTGCGGCGCCGGGCCTCGGACACGATGTTCGTGTCCAGCAGAAAGCTCACCCGCTCACCTCCACGGCATCCCTCGGCAGATCCTCCGCGCGTTCGGCGGCGATCTCCTCCAGCACGTCGGCCAGCGCCTCCCCATATTCGGGATGGTGCTGCTCGCCGGAGAGCACGAGTTTGAAATCGACGGCTTCACCGCCTCCGGCCAGCCTGCGGTAATCCATGATGTCCAGCACTACGGCCACCTCCTCCCCATGTTTGGTGACGAACTGCGGCCCCTCGGCCGCGGCCCGGCGCAGCAGCTCACTCAGCCGCTGCTTGGCGTCCTGTACTTGCCAGGTTGGTGCTTCCATCTAGACAGACTAGATGGAATTGGGGGGAGTTGCAAGAGGTTGGCTCGTGACGTCGTGCCAGGCGGTCGAGCCGGGTTCAGACGAGCAAGGCACGCGCCCGGTCGAGTGCGTCGTGGAGGTCGGCGGCGGCGTGAGCCTCCCAGGATCGAGTCGTCACGACCATGCTCGCGGGGTCCGGGTCGCCGATGCAGTGCGGAGCCAGCGCGGCGTAGACGTCACCGGGGTCCAGAAGGGTCTCCGGAGTCCCGACTCCTGGTCGTGCACCGGCCAGCAGGCCGATCGCGACACCGAGGGGGATACCGGTGACCTCGCCCATCGTGAGGCCACCGGGAATCTGGGCGAGGGCGCAGCCCACCGATGCCGGTTCGCCGTGACGGGCGCCGATCGCGAGGCCGAACAGGGGCGGGAGCCGCCGTCCCCGGAACGCGGGCTTGGCGGACGACCACCGATCGACGCGTTCGGCGATCAGTGCGGCGCGACGGGCCGACACGAGCCGTCGGTCGACGGCCGCGCGGATGACGCGCAACCCGGCGATGGTGGCGGGGTCGCCGAACGCCACGTTGAGGCTGGTCGTGACCGACGGGAAAGCCGCGGGCATCGTGAGCGCTTCGGGATGTCCGAAGGTCCAAGCCGTCCGCCGCCCGACACCCGGGTAGTCGAGGCGCGTGCGCCGCAAGGCCGGTTCGTCGACCGGGCGACCGCCTCTGGTGACGCGGATCGTTCCGGTGATCTGCTCGATGGCGTGGACGACAGCCGCACTCGGCACACCCGGTGTCGACGCGACGTCGAGTCCACCGGTCGTGAGATCCCACCCGGTGATGATCTCGTCCACCCGATCGAGTTCACGTGCCGCCGAGACGGCCAGCAGATTCGACACCCCCGGACTCGCGCCCATCCCGACCAACGCGGTGCTCCCGGCCGCCTTCGCGGCCTCGTTCAGGCCGAGCATCTCGACAGTCGGCTCCCAGTCGTCGCAGATGTCGACGTAGTCGCGGCCCTGCTCGATCGCGGCACGCAGGATCGGCACGCCGAACCGGAAGAAGGGCCCGACCGTGTTCATCACGACGTCGGCGCGGCGTATCGCCTCGGTGAGGGCCGCGGCATCGGTGACGTCCAGGCCGATACTCCTCGCCCGGTCACCGAGGCCCGCCGCGACCTCGGCGGCCCGCTCGGCGTCGAGGTCGGCGACGATCAGCTCGGCATCTTCGTGGACCTTGGCGACGGTGCGGCACGCATGGACCCCCATCGCCCCGGCACCGCCGAGGGCCAGTACTCGCATGGTCGCTCCCCTAGTATATTTACTGTCATGTCAGTAAATAAAGTAGGCCGTCCGGCCATGACCCGTCAACGACGGAGGCAGATCCTCGAAGCGATGGCCTCGGTCGTCGCCAGGGACGGCTTGGCGGGCACGACGATCATGAACGTCGCCGCGGCGGCCGGCCTGCAGCGAACGCTGGTGCTGCACTACTTCCGCGACCGCGACGAGCTGATGACCGCGTTCATCGCCGAAGCCGTCGCCGCCTACGGCGAACGGATGGTCTTGGGCGAGGAGGGGGACAGTGTCGAGGACCGGCTGGATCGCTTGTTCGAGCCCGGGGCGTACCGGCACGCCGAAGACCTCGTCGTGTGGACCGAACTGGTGGCGCTCGCGGCAAGGGACACCGGCGTCCGCCACCAACTGCACGAACTGTGGACGCGGCGGTGGCTCCCCGCGGCCGAAGAGCAGCTCCAGGCGGCGTACGCCACCGCACCGGCCGATCGCGTCGCCGAGACGGCCTATGCCATCGCCGGCCTCGTCGAGGCACAGTGGGCGTTCCACCTGCAAGGGCTCACTGACAGCACGCGCCGCGGGCAACTGCGGAACGCGGCCAGGGCGCTGGTCGCCCGGCTCGGCGAGCGACCTTGAGTCCGGTGACAGGCCTCCGGCCGGTCAGGCGAGGTCGCCGAGCGCCTTCCGGTAGTCGTCGAGGTCGTAGTCCATCTCGTGCTCGCCGGCTTCGGTGAGCTGGGCGGACAGCGCGTCGATGAGGTGCTCGAAGATCTCGTCGCGCTCCTGCCCGGTCTCGCTCAGCCGCCGCACGGCCTGCCAGACCTCGGCGGGCTCATCGGCCCAGAGCTGGTCGACGATCGTGGTCTTGAGCGCGAGCCGCATCCGGGGCTCGCCGTCGAAGGTCTCCTCGGCCAGCGCCTCGTGGTACTCGGGGTGCTCGCCGATCACCAGCAGTCGGCGCTGTTCGGGGTCGGCGGGCTCGAGTTCCAGCTCCTCGTCGCCGATCTCCGCGTAGACCGTCGGGACGGCGAACATCCGGCGTTCGAGCGCCTCCGCGAGTTCCGCCGGGTCTTCGATCCCCTCGGAGCCGTCGAAGTAGACGTCGAGCGTGGAGTCCTCGTCCTGCGCGAACTCCTCCAGGAACTCGGTCGCGCTCTCCAGCAGCGCCACGCGGGCGGCCTCGGGGAGCCCGGCGCGGTCGGCCGCCCAGGTGACCCAGCCGAGCAGCGCGGGCTCCAGCGCGTCCTCATACGCCTCGTCGACCTCGAACTCGCCGTCGAGCAGCGATTCGAGGAACCGGGCGAGCTTCTCGGGCCCGACCCGCAAGGGGCTGCCCGGCTCGGTCTCGCAGCCGTAGTCGACGAGCAGGCGCGCGTAGAACCGCGTCGCCTCGGTGTCCTCCACGAGCCCGGACCCGATGAAGTCGGCGACGACCTCTTCGCGGACCTGCTCGGGCCACTCGGTGATCTCGGGCGAGGGCTCGGGAGTGGGGAGCGCCCGGATCCAGGCCAGCGCGATCGCGTGGAACCGCGCGTAGTCCTCGCTGACGTCGGGCTCCTCGACGACGTCCGTCGCGGCCAGCCCGTCCGCGAGCAGCTGGTGGGCGCGCTCGGGCAGCACCCGCTCCAGCGTGACCAGCTCCGGGTCGTCGGCGGCCTGCTGCCGCATCTCGGACAGCACGTCGTGCGGCTTGTCGACCACGACGACGTCGCGGATCCGGCCGCCTTCGGTGAAGTCGACCAGCGCGAGCAGGCCGTGCTCGACACCGCCGCGGGAGAAGACACAGAGAAGGGAGGACTCGTCGCCGAAGACGTCACCGGTCCGCCAGCAGTCCCCGACGGTCACCGCGGCCAGGTCCGCCGCCCACTCCGGCTCCGGGATGCCGCGGCCCAGCACGGTGTCGAGCGCGGCGGCCGCCGCCTCGCGCTCTTCTTCGGTCTCGGCGAGCACACGCAGTCCGGCGAGCAGCGCGGCCGCGGCGGGAGTGATCTTCCTGGCGGCGAACGCGATGAGCTCCAGGCCCAGCGACGTTTCGTCCTCTTCGACCTCGATGTCCCACCACTGGCCGAGCACCTCGGAGGTCAGCAGCTCGACGTCGAGCACTTCGGGTTCGGCACCGAGGGTCGAGAAGTCCCGCAGGACGTCCTTGAAGAGGCCCGTCACACTCGGGGTGGAGGGCTGGGCTGCCTTCTTGCGGGCACGACTCACCGGACTCATGAATCACATGGTTTCACCGAACGGGCTGCGGGTGCGTAGCGGGCCGACGATTCCCGGACCGGACTCATGAATCACATGTTTCCACGCGGCCCCGAACGGGCTCGTCGCGGTGGCCCTGGGCGCGGCACGCGGTGTCCCGGTCGCGGGGAGGGCGCGGGCGGACACCGGTTCAGGACCACCGCGACTTCAAACGGCCCGCCAGGGTGGCTCGACCTTCTCCGCCGGGTTTCCTCGGTTCACTTCGAATAACGACCGGCGGTGCGCGCGGTTACGCCTTGACGGGTTTCGGAATCGCGACTCTCGCCGCCTTGACCTCGGCGATCAGCCGTGTCTTGCGTTTGTGTATTTCCACCAATGTGCCGAGGTACGAGCTGAATTCTTCAGCGGTACCAGCCTTTTTGTGCACGGTGCGCAGTTTGCGAAGTTGCCGGGCGGCCTCACGGTAGGAGTTCGGATCTTTCCGTGTGATCAATTCTTCGATATGCTCCCGGTAGATGGGAATTGTTTCGGCCGGATGGGCTACGGAACGCGAATCCGCGAGTTCGACGCGCACCGGCAATGAGGCTTCGAAACGCACCGCCGCCCGCCATGCCTCGTCGGCGCGATCCTCTCCGAGCAGGGCGCGGACGAGTTCGTCGGCGGCATCCGTGCTCTCGGCGGCGAGTTCTCGCAACCGGGCCAGCGCGGTCTTCCGCTGCGCGACCCACCGCCCCGTTTCCAACGACTCTTCGCGCAGCGCGAGATACGACGCGGCGCCGGGTCGCTCGTCGAAGTCCTTGCGCGACAAGGGAACCGGCTCCTCTTCGAGCGGAGGCGCCTCTTCCTTCTTGTCGTGCGTGAGTGCCCGCGCCGCGTGCGCGATGGCCTCACTGTGCCGTCCCGCCGCACGCAGCACGCGCACGATCTTGAGGCTGACGTCGACCCGCGGCGGCTTGGCGGCGAGGATCGCGACGAGTGCGTCGACGTCGCCGGACACCTCCGCCAGTTCCTCGCGCAACCGCTCGGCCGTCTCGCGTTTCGATCCGGACACCTGCTCCGCGAGCACACTGTCCACAGTGGACCTGATCAGCGCGATCCCCTTGTCCCCCAAAGCGGACGCGAAGTCGGCCAGCTCGATGACCGGCCAGCCTGGTCCGTCGAACTCCACTTCGAGGATCCAGCGGGCCAGGCTCTCTTGGTCCGGCGGGTGCGCGACGCAGGCCCGCGCGTACAGCTCGACGGCCCGGTCCAGCCGGTCCACGACCTCGCCCGAGGCGTCGTCGATCTGCTCCAGCATCTCGCTGATGTCGTCGACGGTCCGGCGGGCGAGCGGGGCCAGATCGGCCCGGCTGCCGGCGTCGAGAAGGCGTTGAAGCGTGTCGAGAACGGAGCCGACCTTCGCGGCGTACTCGACGTTGCCCGCCATGACAGCGGTGTCGAGGAGGCGGTGCGCCTCCGCGAGGTCACTCCCCTGGGTGACGAAGCGGCTCTCCAGGGCCTGGCGTAACACAGGGTCACGCTCAGCGTGGGCATGAAGCAGGTCCGCCAGCGTCTCCGCGTCCAAGGTGCGCAGGTAGGGGCGCAGATCCGTCGTGGAACTCACCGGACAAGTCTGCCCGACCGGTTCGCCGACGCGTGTGGGCCAACAGCGTGCTCTTTTCGGCGTAGTCGTGCACACGGTGTGACCAGCCCAAAGGCGCCGCTTCGAGACGTGCCGGGCAGCGGATGACCGGGATCGGGAGCCGCCGGGCGAGCAGCATCACGACCGCCATCACCACCCCCGCGAGCAGCGAGATCGCCGCGGTAGCGGCGAAAGCACCGCTCAACACCCGGCGTCCGCCGTCGATCGCGAGCCGCGCCGAGTACTCGATCTGGCGGACGGCGAGGTCGCCGAGCGATCGTCCGACGACCCCGGCCGCGACGCGCCAGGCGTCCTGGCCGACGGGAGGTGGCGTGGCCGCGCTCAACGCGGTTTCGACCGCGCCGAACCGGCTCCAGTCCGCGCTTCCGACGAGATCCCGGTAAATCTGACGGCTACTTTCCGTGAGTTTTCCAGCGACGGCGTCGAGCCTGGACCGGTAGGCGCCGACGGCCGCGGCGTAGTCGCGCCGCCCCTCGTCGTCGATCCCGGCGACCGCGAGGGAGTCACTGCGGGTCATTCCTTCGGCGACGGTGAGCAGTTCGACGGCGAGTGCCTGCTGGTAGCCGATCTCGGCGTCGGGGGCGGCCCGCGCGATCTCACGCAACGAGGAAAGCGAGGTGTCGATGTGATCGGCATACGCGGTGTAGGTGGCGGAGCGGCTTCCCGGCGCCTTCAACGCGATCGCCCGGTCGCGCTGCAACGCCGCGATGCCCCGGCTCGCGTCGATCATGGCGACCGCGCCGTCTTCGGCGTCGTCGCGCATGCGGACGGCCTGGTGGACGAGGAATCCGCCGATGACCAAGGCGACCAGTACCAGGGCCGCGCTCGGCACGAACGCGATGGAGAGCATGCGAGAGCGAATGCTTCGCTGGGACCTCAAGGCTTTCCTTCCGGATCGGTCTCCCGACGCCGTGTGACGTTATGCAAGTTGCAAATTGCACGTCAACGCCCGTCCGCCATACGGCCGTTTGCGCACCGTGACGATCTGGTAGGCACGGCACGTGACTCTCGAAGACCTCAACCAGCGCCTCCGTGACTTCGCCGCGGCACGAGCCTGGGAACCGTTCCACACGCCGAAGAACCTGGTCATGGCACTGTCCGGCGAAGTCGGTGAGCTGACTTCGCTGTTCCAGTGGCTCACGCCGGAGGAGTCCGCGAAGTGGCGTTCCGACCCCGAGCTGGCGCACAACGTCGTCGACGAAATCGCCGACGTCACGCTGTATCTCCTCCAGCTGGCGAACAGTCTCGGCGTCGACCTGATCGAGGCGGCGAACGCCAAGATCGACCGGAACGAGCATCGGTTCCCGGCCTAGCCGCCTTTCGGGTCTTGTGACGTCTTTGGCGAGCGGAAACACTGTGCCGACGTCCCTGGAGGTGGCCCTTGTCGCGTTCGGCTCGCACCGTGGTCCTGGCTCTGCTGCTTTCCCTGAGCGCGGTCACCGCGCCCGCGTACGCGGCGCCACCGCCGACGACGCATCGAGACCCCGGCAACGGGCCGGAACGCAACGAGATCGCCGCGACCGACCCGCCGATGAGCGCCGCGCGGGCCGCGGCGGGCGAGAACGTCGCGGGCGACCACTCCGGTTATCCGCGCAAGACGAAGCTGCGCGTCCATCCGGAGAACACGGCCGACAAGTCGATCAAGCTCGGCCTCGCGCCGTATCACGCGATCGCGCCGAAGCTGAACGCGTTGCAGGCACGCAGCGACCGGATCTCGGTCGAGATCGCCGGGCGATCCGGTCTCGGACGGGACCTCTACCTGGTGACGCTCACCGCGCCGGAGAGCCGATTCGAGACGCGGCGGCAGGACGCGTGGCGCTCGCTGATCGAGAACGATCCGGCCCGTGCCGCGCGCGACCCGTTCCTGCGCCACGGCTACAAAGCCCCGGTGTGGATCAACAACAACATCCACGGCAACGAATGGGAAGGCACCGACGGCGCGCTCCGTGTCATCGAGAAGCTGGCGACGTCGAACGATCCCAAGACCGCCGAACTGCTGAAGCGGAACCGCTTCTACTTCAACGTCACGGCCAATCCGGACGGTCGCGTCGCCGGTACCCGGCAGACGTCGGCGGGGTTCGACCCGAACCGCGACTTCGTCACCGCGTCGCAGCCGGAAGTGCGGGCCATGCGCGGGATCGCCATCGGCAAGCAACCGCTGATGATGCTGGACGAACACGGCTACGTCGCGAACACGCTCATCGAGCCGACCACGCCGCCACACGGCCAGAACTACGACTTCGACCTCTACCTCAAGCACGGGTACGCCAACGGTCTCGGGATGGAGCAGGCGGTTAAGGCACTCGGGCGGCCGGAGACGGCGAAGCCCGAAATCCCGTTCCGCGACTACGAACCGGGCAGCTGGGACGGCTGGGCGCCGATCTACACCGCCCAGTACGCGATGTACCACGGCGCGGTGTCGTTCACGATCGAGATCCCGATGCGGGTCAACAACGCGGACTACGAAACGCGGCCCGTCGAGGAACTGCGGCGGCGTTCGGTGATCAACACCGAGGTCGTCGAGGCCACCATCGGCAGCACCCTGAGCTACGTCGACCGCAATCGCGGTGAGCTGATCGCGAACCAGATCGAGATGTTCCGCCGCGGCAGCGCGGGCGAGGCGCAGCGCGAGATCCCGGACGGGTTCGTGCCCGGCTTCGGGCCGGAAGACCGCTACCGCACCGAATTCCCGCGGGCGTACGTCATCCCCGCCGGCGCGGACCAGCGTTCGGCCGTCGCGGCTTCGCGGCTCGTCGACCACCTGGTGGCCAACGACGTCCGCGTCCGCCAGGCGGATCGTGCCTTCTCGCTGGCCGGGCGGCGGTATCCGGCCGGTTCGTATCTGGTCGACATGCACCAGCCCAAACGCGGTCTGGCGAACGTGATGCTGGAGCAGGGCAGCGACATCTCGGCGAAGGTGCCGGTCATGTACGACATCTCCGGCTGGAGTCATCGCCTGCTGTGGGGCGCTTCGGTCGACATCGTCGCCCACGGCAGGCTCGACGTCCGGGCGCACGACGTCGCCGCAGCGTCACCCACCGGCGGCATCGACGCGGCGCCGGGTCGCGATCTCGCGCTGAAGCTCGTCGACGGCAAGGACGTCAGCGCCGCCAACGACCTGCTGAACCGCGGATTCGCACTGGGACGCGCGGCCGACGGCACGATCGTCGTGCCCGCTTCGGCCCGCCCCGCCGCCGCCGAAGTGGCGGACCGCTACGGCGTCCGGTTCACCGAAGCACGGGGGACCTCGACTCCGCTCAGCCGCAAGACGATCGCCGGAGCCGTCGGCCCGGACGAGCTGAAAGCGTTGCGGGACATGGGCTTCGACGTCCGCCCGGTGTCGGCGGCGGTGCTCAACGCGGGCTTCGACTGGTCGCGGATCGACCTGCTGTTCGTCTCTTCGGGACTGCGGTACACCGATCTCACCCCCGCTGCGAAGGACGCGTTGCGTGCCTTCCTCGCCCGCGGTGGCGTGGTCACCCGCGGCGCCACAGGCGCGCGGTTCAACACTGATGGGGGACTTCTCGAAGCGCGTCCGGTCGCGGGCTGGGAGGACGGCAACGGCGTCGTTTCGGTCGTCAACGGGACCGGCCCGGTCGGTGCCGGAGCACTGCCCGACTCGTTCGTCTACGGACCGTTCTGGTTCACCGATCTCGGCTCTTCGGTCAGCGTGGAACAGCGCTACGCGAGCGGGAATCCGCTGGTCGCGGGGCATTGGCGGACGCGGGACGACGGGACGGGCGGGCCACTGCAAGCGGCGGGACAGGCAGCCGTCGTCTCCGGCACCTCGGGGCTCGGTGGACGGGTGGTGCTGTTCGGCACCGAGCCGCTGTTCCGCGATCACCCGAAGGGCTTGTACGCACAGGTGGCCAAGGCGGTTTTCTGGGCGGCCGGCTGACCAGGACGGTCTACGCTTGGCGGCCATGTCCCCCGTTTCCCGTGGCCGGAAGCCGAAGAAGGCCAAGAAGAACAAGAAGCAGGCGACAAAGCCGAAGGTGCCGTTGACCGCCGAACCGGTGTCTTTCCCGGACTGGTTCGAGGAGGGAGTCGAGAACGTCCTCGGCGGCGTCGACGGATTGCTGGCCTGCGAGACGGCTCGCGACCTCGAGCAGGCGACCTGCGAGCTGCTCGGGGCCGAACTGAAGCGCGCCATCGACGACGAAAACTACGGTCTCGACTTCGACCTGTTCTTCGCCGCTGTGGTCGCCGAGGTGTCCGCCCTGGCGAAGGCCGAGCCGACGGAAGCACTGTGGCGGCTGCTGCACGGCCTGCTCGCGATCGCGGCTCCCGGTGTGGAGCCGGCGCTGCGGTCAGCGATCGCCCGTGTCGGGTCCGAGAGCGAGAGTCTGTCGGACTGGCCACGATCCCTCTCGGACATCAAGTCGACCGGTGAAGTCTGGGAGATGCGCGACGTCTACGGCACCCGCCTCGCGGTGATCGCGACGTACACCTATCCCGGTGTGTATCTCTTCGACGTCGACCTGTCCGGGATCCCTGCCCTGACCGGCGGCCGCGTCTATGACGACGTCGAGCAAGCCACCGAAGCGTGGCGGAAGAAACTCGGCGACGAAGCCGGCGACGCGGAGCCGAAGGCGGTGACCGATACCGAACGGCTGATCGGCCTGGCCAGCTGCGATTTCCAGGTCATCGGTTTCGAGTCACGCGACGCACTGGACAACTGGTATCGCGCGCAACGCCGGTTCGAGGACCTCGAAACGGCGCTGAAGAAGCGGGACCTGCCGCTCCCGCCGTACCGATCGCTCTTCGACGACTCCGACCCGGCCGAAATGGCCCGTCCGTTCCTCGAGTGGCACAGCGAGCGTTACGGCGGCGAACCCGATCCCGAGGCCGTGGAAGACCTGGCGGGCGAATGGATGGACGGCCTGGTGCCGGACACCCGATTCAGCGTTTCCCCCGGCCGGATCGGCTACTACCTGGACGTGATCGGTGACTGGCGGGACCCGGTGGCGATGGCGCTGCTGCGGAAGTGGGCGTGCTGGCTGGCCGAACGAGCCGATCTGCCGTCTCCGCTGGTGGAGCGGGTGGTCGCCAAGGCGACGAAGTAACGTGGGGGTATGCCGATCCAGGTGCTGCTCATCGACGACCACGAGGTGGTGCGGCGCGGGCTGCGTGACCTCCTCAGCGACGAGCCCGATATCGAGGTCGTCGCCGAGGCGAGCGGGGTCGACGAGGCCCTGGCCGTGGCGATGCACGTCGAGCCGGACGTCGCGGTGGTCGACGTGCGTCTCGGCGACGGCGACGGTATCGCGCTCTGCCGTGAACTGCGCTCGAAGGCGAACCCGCCGCAGTGCCTGATGCTGACCGCGTTCGACGACGAGGAGGCCATGGTCGGTGCGATCATGGCGGGCGCGGCCGGGTATCTGCTGAAACAGGTCCGCGGTCAGGACGTCGTCAACGCGGTCCGCGAGGTCGCCGCGGGCCGGTCGTTGCTCGACCCGCTGTCGACGGCGCGGGTGCTGGACAAGCTGCGGCATCCGCCCGAGGACGAACTCGGGTCGCTCACCGAACGCGAGCGCGAAGTACTGGACCTGATCGGGCAGGGCATGTCCAACCGCGAGATCGCGGAACGCCTGTTCCTCGCCGAGAAGACGGTGAAGAACTACGTGACGTCCGTCCTCGCGAAGCTGGGCATGCAGCGGCGAACGCAGGCCGCGGCGTGGATCGCACGCCGGGACAGGTAGTGCGCGAAAAAGGTACCCCCCCCCGTCGTTTTGGGCGAAAGTCCCGGTTGACCCCGAGTTCGATCAGTGGCTCACCATCGGAATCGAACGCAAGGTCCTGGTGGTCGTCCGCACGGTCACGACGCTGACCAGGCTCCTGGACATCCTGTCGTTGATCGAAAGCGATCGCCGCATCCAGCTGGTCTTCACCTACGACGCGGACAGCACCGCGATCTTCAGCGCCGGTGTGCCCGAATTCCTCGGCACACTTCGCGCCTCGGTCGTTTCGTGGCGGCAGGCCCTCGAAAGCCGCTTCGATCTGGTGATCGCGGCGAGCGAGAACGACGACCTCCACCTCTTCGACGCGCCGATCGTCCTGGTACCCCACGGAATCGGCTACCAGAAGTACTACCCGCGGAGCCGGACGGTCGCCGGGATGAACCCGGCCCGGCTCGTGCACGACGGCCGGGTGGTTCCCGCCATGGTCGCGCTCTCCCACGCCGAGCAGCGCGCCCACCTGCGGGAAGCGGGTCCCGAAGCGGCGGCCCGCGCGGTGATGGTCGGGGATCCGTGCCACGACCGCCTGCGGGCGGGGATGCACCGTGCCTCCGCCTACCGCGCGGCCTTCGGGGATCCCGGCCACACCCTGGTCGTCATCGCCTCCACGTGGGGCCCCGGTTCCCTGCTGGGGACCGTGCCCGATCTCCCGCTGCGGCTGGTGTCCGAACTGGAGTACGACGGTTATCGCTGCTGTGCCGTGCTCCATCCGGGGATCACCGCGGCCCACAGCCCTTGGCAGGTCGACGCCTGGCTCTCCGAGGCACGGCAAGCGGGGCTCCAGGTGCTTTCTCCCGAAGCAGGCTGGCAGGCCGCGCTCACCGCCGCTTCGTGTGTCATCTCGGACTTCGGTTCGCTGGCGCTGTACGCCGCCGCGGTGGACCGGCCATTGCTCCTCATCGGCGACGGCGGTGAGACCATGGTCCCCGGTTCCCCCATCGAAGCGCTCGCCGCGCAGACCGCGCGGCTCGATCCGGGCGACGCGCTGGGTCCCCAGATCGATCTCGCGATCCGACGGCACACCCCCGGTGACCACGCGGCCGTCGTCAAACAGGCCGTCGGCGCCGCGGACATGTCGGCAGGACTGCTGCGGCCACAGCTGTACCGGCTGATGGATCTTTCCGAACCCGCCACCGAAGCCACGTTCCCGCCCCACGAGGTGCCCGACGTCGAACCGCAGGACGTCGCCGCCTTCGTCGTCGGCGCGGAGGAGACCGGGCCCGCCGTGAAGATCGTGCGGTTCCCGAGCACCGGCCGACGGCACGATCTGGCGGGCAAACACCTGGTGGCGCACGAAACCCGGGCGACGGTGCGGCAGCTGTCCAGTGCCGCGATCGTCTACATCGGACTGGAGGAGCAGGACAGCGAACGCTTTCCCCGGTGGTCGGAGGAAATCCTCCGGCAGTGGCCGGACGCCATGGTGGCCGCGGCGACGGTCGGCAGGAGCACCTGCCTGGTCCGTACCCGCGACGGTGTCCAGCGGGAACTGACGCTGGCAGTCCGATCGATCGACCCGCTGATCGCCGCTTCCCTCGCCTACCTCGGCCGGTTGTCGCCGACCGAACTGCTCGAGGTCGGCGATCGGGCGGTCACGATTCGAGTGCGCTGAAGTACCGGTCGGCCCGCGGGTGGCCGATCTGGGTGGCGTCGTAAGCCAGCTGTCCCCATACGTCGATCGCGCCGGGGTCACCTTCGGCGGTCATGAGCCGCGCCTGGAGTTCCCTGAGTTCCCAGACGTATTGAGTGGCTCTCTGGGCGGCCATCTGATGCCACGCGGAGTCGAACCGCACCCGCGCCTCGGCGAGTTCGCCGAGCGCCAGATACGCGTTGGCGTAGACCATCTCGACCCTGGCCTGATTGCGTCCGGCGGCGATCATCGCGGCGAGGACCGCGATCGCCTCGGCCGGTTCACCGAGTTTGATCAGGACGTTCGCGAGCATCCGGGGGTGGATGGCCAGAGCGGGGCCGTCGGCGAGTTCCGTGCTGAGGGCGCACGCGAGACGGAGCTGACGTGCGGCCTCGGCGAGTTCTCGCTTGATTTCCGCTTCACCGGCTCGCCGGTGGACGAGCAGATCCGCGCGCTCTTCGTGGAAACGCCCCCGGAACTCCGCCAGCGACGCCTGGAGCTTGCGCCATCTGTTCTCCGCGAACCCCGCCGCCGGGCCGGACAGGGTCGTCGCCGCCCTGTCGAGATCCTCCAGCGCGGCGGGGAACCAGCGAGCCATGTAGCGGGCCTTGCCCCGCATCATCAGTGCCCGCGCGAGCTGCGCGGGTTTCGCGTCCCGGTCCGCTTCGGCGGCTTTCACCGCCCAGTCACTGATCTCGATGAATTCGCGCCAGTACCAGCGTTTGTTCACGAGCGTCTCGAAGGCTCCGGCCAGCTGCAAGGTTTCCTTGTAGCGGCGGCGCAGACAGGTGAGCTTCACCAGCTCGCCGATCAGCGACCGGTGCCACTCCAGCCAGTCGATGTGATCGATCCGCGGTTCCCAGACCCGCTTCGACGGAACGACGTAGGTGCGCAGCCGATCGGGGTTCTCCCGAAAGTCCGCCGCGACCGCCGTGTCACGGACATGAGCGAGCAACCGATCGAAGCCCGCGTCCCGGTCCGACGGCAGTTTGCGCGCGTACTGTCCGGCGAGGATCGTGAGCGAATACCAATCGCCGACCTGATAGGTCAGCTGCGCGGCGATCAGTTCGTCGACGACCTTCGCCTCGCCGGTCATCGCCGCCGCGGTGGCCCGGGTGAAGAAGCCACCGGGATGATCGGCGAGTACGGCACAGGCCTCGACGGCGGCGTCCGAAAGCCGTGCGAACGTGCGCCGCAGGGAATCGTGAATGACTCCTTCAGCGTCTACGACACCCGTGTCGCGGTACTCGTCGAGCAACGCCGCCACGGGCCGGGCTTCGCCGGCGCGACCGGCGAGGGTGACACCGACCTCGCGGAGTGCGAGTGGCATCCGGTCACAGAGGTCGATCAGCCGATCGGTCTCGACCGGCTCGTCCAACGGCCGGACCTTGCCGCAGAAGTCCGCGAGAAGGTGCCGAGCGCCCTCGACGTCGAGCCCCCGCAACTCGATGGCGGCGGGATCGCACGCTTTCAGTTCGCGGCTGTACACCGAAGCCGTCGCCAGCACCAGGCTGGTGCGGAACCTGGTGAACAAGGCCAGCTCGGAGGCCAGTTCGACGTCGTCCAGGATCAGCACGAACGACCTGGTGACCAGCACCGACAGGAACTGCCGGTCCAGCTGTTCGTCGTCGACCGGGATCTCGCCGTGGGGGATCCCGAATTCCCTGAGCACGTACCGTTTCACCGCGGCGGCGTCGAATTCGTCGCCGTCGCGGTACCGGGCGAGCGGCACCTCGACCCGGCCCGACGGGAAGTCTTCCCGCACCCTTTCGGCGAGCTGGCGGGCGAGTTCGGTCTTTCCCGAACCTCCCGGGCCGACGATCAGCTTCAGCCCTGTCCTCGGCGGGTCGGCGAGGATGGCGAGGTGATTGCGGAAGTTCTCGATTCCGGCTGTCGCCGTCGAGACGTTTTCGTCGTGCAGGACGGAAACCGCCTCGATCAGGCGATCCGCCCACTCCTTGTCCGCGCGGGCCGCGGTGAGTGCCCGGCGGCTCAGCGCGTCCTTACCGGACTTGCCCGTGCCGAGCCGTTCCTTGAGCAGTGACACCACGTTCCGGGTCGCTGTGGAGACGGACCCCACCGCCGAGGCCGCGGCCGCCTTCGCGGCTTCGTCCACGACGACCTGCAACAGGTCAACCACGGCCTCCCCCTCACTCAGCCCAGAACGCCACGGTAGCAGCGGGGCGAGGAGAGGGTCACGCTTCGTGAACCCGCTCAGGGGTGAACGATGTCCCGCTGGTCCGGGATCGCCGTGCCGTCGTCGCGCAGCACCGGGCCGTGGGTGCCGTCGGCGTTCTCGTACGCCGTCGTCGAGCACGGATAGGTGCGGTTCAGTGCGGGGAAGGGCTCGATGAACATCGGGTTCACCGCCCACTTGCCGTCGGCGTTGTCGTAGGCGCGGCACATCAGCTCGTCCTTGTTGCGGTTGAGCGTGACGCGGACTCCGGTGGCGTCGCGCAGCATCGTGACGTCGGTGGTCGCGTCGCCGCCGGCGAGCGCCTGCCGCTTGGCCGCCGGTGCCGCTTCCATCGCCTTCGCGCCGCGGATCCCGAGGATCCGCTCGTTGATGTAGCAGCGCTTCCCGTCGATGTAGGTCATGACCTCGTCGGCGCCGTCGGCGTGCCCGCCGCAGCCTTCGAGGTGCCCGTTGATCCGGCCGTTCGTGGTCTGCGAGTAGATCCCGAGGGTGCGACTCGGCGGGATGCCGATCGCGGAACCCCAGACGTCGGCGAATTCCTTGGGCGAGGCGGAAACGACCCAGGTCGAGAACCCGGCCTTGTTCAGCGTCGCGATCAGGTCCTTGATCTCCGGATAGTACCGGATCCACGCGATTTGGGTGCTCGAACCGACCTTTTGGGTCGCCCCGACCGGCGCCAGCAACGCCGCCGCCCTCGCCTGCCGGGCGATCGCGCGGACCTCGTCCGGGCGGTACCCCGCGTTGATCTGCGCGACCCAGGCGTAGGCCGCCTCCATGTAGCGCCGGTTGTTCCCCGCGAAGACTTCTTCGCCGGTGCTCGTCTTCGCGTTCTTCCGCACAGACAAGAGTTCGTCCGCGCAGGCGACGTTCTTGCTGGTCGGCAGCGGTTTCCCGGCCGGGGTGGCGGTGCCGCACGCGCGGGCGAGCGCGTTCGCCCCGGCGTCGGTCATGTACCGGCTGGTCGTGCGCCAGTCCTTGTTCCTCGGCTGGAGGACCTTGTCGTGCCGGATCATCCAGAAGACGGTCTGGTCGGAGATGTCGTTCTTGATGACGGTGTTGTCCCAGTCGAACACCGCCACCGGCCGCTCGCCGTGCTTCCCGGCGCAACGGCCGCGTTCGTCGATGACCTGCTGGATCTTCGCGGCGTTGTCGCCATACCAGTAGTCGGCCAGCCGCAGCTGCGGGCAGCGGGACCCGGTCGCGGCCGCCGACGTGGCGGGCAGGGCGATCGGCACGACCGCCACGGCGGCGGCAAGGGCCACGGCTCGCAGGAACCTCGGCATGTCATCTCCCCACGTCTTCTTCGGCTTTCCGGGGAGATCCTGTCATTTGCCGGCGGGAAGCACGACCTGCCGGTTGTGAAAGTAGTCGTCCTCACGGAGCACGATGACGCTGCCGGGTGAACCGCGGAAGTCGACGTACCCGGCCGACTCGAGCGGCATCCGGATCCACGCCGCGATGACGAAGGTGAGCGCGCCGCCGTGTGTCACGACGATCTGGTGCTCGCGGTCGCTTTCGAGGATCGACTCCATCGCCGCGTAGACCCGCGCGGCCATCGCGCCTTTGGTCTCGGCGCCCGGGATTCCCTCGTCGTGCCCCAGCCGCTCGCCGGTCGCCGGTGGCGGGACGAACCGGCTGTCCAGCCACTCCTGCGGTTTGCCACCGGCTTCTCCGTACGACTTCTCGCGCAGCCGCGGGTCCAGAACCGGTGTCACGCCGAGCCTTTCGCCGATCACTTCCGCCGTCCGCGCCGTGCGCCGCAGGTCCGAGGAGTACAGCTCCACGTCCTCCGGCACCTTCGCGTGCAGCGACTCCGCGATGGCGACGGCGGCACGCTCGCCTTCGGGCGTGAGTTCGGAGTCGTACCAGCCGCCGACGAGGTGATCGACGTGGTGGGTGGCCTGCGGATGGGTGACGACGTGGACGGTGCGCATACCCCGGATTAAACGCGGGTCAATTTGGCGTAGGCGACGACGTTGTCGAGATAGTTGCCGGTCGAGGAGTCGAAGTCCCCGCCGCAGGTGATCAGGCGCAGTTCCGGCTCGGACGTGTCGCCATAGACCTTCTCCGTCGGGAAGGTCGCTTTCGGATGCCGCTCGACGGCGTACACGGTGAACACCGCGGTGGCCCCGTCCTTGCGATGAACGACGGCTTCGTCGCCGGGCTTCAGTTCCTTGAGCCGGACGAAGACACCGGGGACCTTCTTGTAGTCGACGTGCCCCGCGAGCACGGCGGGGCCGATCTCGCCGGGTGCCGGGCCGCCGGTGAACCAGCCGGTGGTGATCGCGTCGTGCGGCACTTGCAGGCTGCCGTCACCGGCCAGGCCGAGGTCGACGATCTCGCCGGTGCGGACCCCGATCGCCGGGATTTCGAGCGTCGCCGGTTTCCCGGGGCCGAGCGGTGGGGCCGCGACGGCCGACGGCGCCACCGAGGAAACCATCGAGGACACCGTGGAAGGTGCCGCCGGTGACGCGACCTTGCCCGCCGGCGGGGCGGCGCACGCGGCCAGCGCGGCCGCGAGCATCACCCCGATGAGGGTGCCGATGACCATCGGGAACGGCCATCGGCGCCAAGAAGCCCTGGTCATCGCTCCGCACGCCGCCGGAGAACGACGGAGGCGCCCGCGGCCGACGCGGTCAGCAGTGCCGCGCCGGTGAGCGCGACCGCGCCGATCTCCAGGAGACCGCCGTTGACTTCGGCGGCTTCCTCACCGCCACCGGTCGCGACACCGCCGACGGGCTTGACCTTCACCTGGCCGGATTTCGCGGGCTCGCCGAACCTGGACTCACAGGCGTAACCGTCGTTGTCACCGTCGAGCTTGTGCGGGTCACTCGGGTTCCTCGTGAGCTCGGCCTGCGCCGCGGCCTGTGACGGGAAATCGGCGCAGTCCTTGTCCGCGGATTTCGTACTGCTCGGCGCCGGTTTCGTTTCGGTTGCGCTGGGAGAAACGGTCGGTGTGATCGTTTTCGTCGGCGTCGTTCCCCGCTTCGGCAACGTTTCGCACGCTATTCCGTCCTTGTCGTCGTCGAGACCGTGCGGATCGGATCGATCTTTCTCGTACTCCGCCTGCGCCTCTTCCTGGTACTGGAAGTCCTTGCAGTCGAGGTCGGCGATCGCGGGTGCTTCGGCCAGCGCGAACGCGACGGAAGCGGGGCCGAACAAGGAGAATCCGGCGAGGATCACGACTGTGCCGATGGCGCGACGAACCGAGGACATGTGGAGTCCTTTCGATGGGAATTCGCGCTCCGAGCGCGTTCGATACCCTTATAATCGCGCGCCGACGCAGGCTGTTACGGATTAATCGGAAAACGCGAATCGTCACTCTATCGAGCGACAGCGCCCGTTAATTTCACACGGGTTGGTCAAGTGGCACGTCGAAAGCGACCAAAGTCCCCAGACTCGGTGACGAATTGATCGAAAAGCGCCCGCCGGAGGTCGTCGCGCGTTCGGCGAGATGCCGGAGGCCGCGTTTGGCGACACCTTGGGGCACACCGGATCCGTTGTCCCGCACGCGGAGTTTGACGCCCTCGGCGTCGCGGCTGAGCGTCACGCGGGTCTCGCTCGCTCCGGAGTGTCTGACCACATTGGACAGTGCTTCGCGCAGTGCGGCGCGGATGTGGTCCGCCTGTTCGGCGGGGATGTCGGCCAGCTCTCCCGACAGTTCGAGGGTCGGCGGGTAGCCGAGCAGCTCGCCCGCGATGCGCACCTCGCCCCGCGCGGACTCGGCGAGGTCGGTGGCGGTGACCGTCTCGTTCGCGGGTTCCGGGCTGCGCAGGGCGCGTACGGTGCCGCGGATCTCCTCGATGGTCTGGTCGAGCTGGTCGATCGCCTCGGACAACCGCACGCCGTCGGCCTGCGCGAACCGTTTCCGCATGTTCTTGCGGACGCGGTCGAGCTGCATGCCCGCGCCGTAGAGGCGTTGCACGATGACGTCGTGCAGTTCGCGCGCGATGCGTTCGCGCTCTTGGTAAAGAGTGACGCGGTGCCGGGCGTTGGCGCCTTCGGCCAGGGCGAGCACCACGCCCGCCTGCGCCGCGAAGGCGGTGAGCACCTCGACCGTGCTGGCGGAGAACGGGGCCCCGCCGTGGCGGCGGTACACGGTGAGCGCGCCGAGGACCCGCCCGCCCGCGCCGAACGCCGACGCCGCGAAGGGCCCGAAGCCTTGCAGCTCCGGCGGCACGAACGGCGCCGTGCGGGGATCGACGGTGAAGTCCTCGCTCACCACGGGTTTACCGCCGCGGGCGACCTGCCCGGCGGCGGAATCGGCGGCGAAGGCCAGCCCACGGAGGCCCTGAGTGGTGGCCCCGTGCGCGGCCTCGACGACCACCTGGCCGTCGTCCGCGCGCACCATGACGAGACCGAGGTCGGCCTCGGCCAGTTCGACGGCGCGGGCGAGGACGGTCTCCAGCACGTCGCCCGGGTCGTCGCCGGACAGGGCGGTGCCGGTGATCTCGGTGGCGGCGGACAGTGCGCGCGCGGCAAGCGTGGGATCCATGAGCGCTATCGACATTAGGCCGTGTCCTGTGAGTGTGTTCGATGGGGCTTCGTGATCCAGGTGGTTCCTGGCGGTGCGGGCGGTTCGGCCTCGTACCGGGTTGTACTCGGCTGGACCGCCCGTGCCGTCAGGGGCCGCCTGGGCGCGAAGACCGCGAACAGACTCACAGGACACGGCCTAGTCCGCCCCGACCGGTGTGCGCGCTGTGACGCGACCCTCTCGCACCTCAAGGACGACATCGGCGTCCGCGGCTTCGGCGGCGTTGTGCGTGACGTGCACGACGGTCTTCCCGGCCAGCGCCTCGCCGAGGCGTTCGCGGACGGTGCGCGCGGTGAGCTCGTCGAGGTGCGCGGTCGGTTCGTCCAGCAGGACGAGATCGGCGCGCGCGGCGCCGAGCACGGCACGCGCGAGCGCGAGCCGCTGCGCCTGCCCGCCCGACAGCCCGGCACCCGCGCTGTCCAGCATCGTGGTGAGCTCGACGTCCTCGAGAACGGCCTGGTACAAGGCTTTTCGCAGGTCGGCCTCGGACGCCGCCGGTTTGGCGAGGCGCAGGTTCTCGGCGACCGTCGTCGAGACGAGCATCGGTTCTTGCGGCGCCCAGGCGACGTTCTCGGGCACGGCGACGTCGCCCTTGCTCGGCTTCAGGAAACCGAGCAGAGCCGCGACGAGCGTCGACTTCCCGGCGCCGCTCGGGCCGACGACGGCCACGTGCGTGCCGGGCGCGATGTCGAGGTCGACACCGGTGAGCACCGGGTGCTCGGTGCCGGGCCAGCCGAGGTCGGCGTCGCGGATCCGCACCCCACCGGTGTTATGAACGGTCCGTTCATAACAGGATTTGTTATAAACGGTCCGTTCATCACAGCCGCCGAGGCGCAGACGGGCCTGGCGCAGGGTGTCCCAGTGCTGCGCGACAGGCGGAAGCAGGGAGAGGACTTCCGTCAGCGCGAGCGGTACGAGGGCGACCACGGGCGCGAGGACCGGGTTCAGCGCACCGGCGGCGACGGCGTTCAGGGCGAGCCCGGCGCTCACGACGGTGGCGGCACCCGTCGCCAGGATGATCAGGGCGTCGGCCGCTCCAGCACCGAAGGCCTGTCGCCGCGCTTCGGCGGTCAGCGCGGCGTCGGTCGTGGCGATTCGGCGACGTCGTGCCTTGTCGACCCCGTACGCGATCAACTCGGCGGCGGCTTCGAACAGGCTCAGCACCTGCGCCGACACCGACCGCCGTCCGGTGGCCAGCGCACTGGTCGCGCGGCGTTCCGCCCGAAGCGCGAGCAGCGGCGCGAACGCACCCACCAGTACGGCCGCGGCCAGCACGAGCCCGGCTTCGGGCAGCACGACGGCCTGGACGACGACGGCACCCACGACCACCAAAGCGACCACGACCAGCGGCGTGATCACCCGGGGCAGCAGATCGCGCACCGTGTCGGTGTCGCCGACCAGTCGCCGCTGCTCCTCACCGGCCCGAACCGCCCGAGCCGGTCCGAGCCGCACCAGCGACCGCCACAGCCGCACCCGCAGGCTTCCGGCGGTCCGGAACGCGGCGTCGTGCGTGACCAGCCGTTCGAGGTACCGCAACCCCGCGCGGCCGAGGCCGAACGTCCGCACGCCGACGATCATCACCGTCAGCGTCAGGATCGGCGGCTGCTGCGACGCCTTGGCGATCAGCCAGCCCGAAAGCGCGGCGAGCGCGACTCCGGCGAGCAGGGCGGCGGCGCCGAGCAGCGCTCCGCCGAAGAACCTGGGGTGCAGCAACTCGCGCCACGGAACCGGCCGGGTCGGGGACTGCTCGTCCGTCGTGACGACTTCCTCCGGCAGGCCTGTCGACATATCGATACCGGGCGTGCGTTCGTGCGCGGCGATGATCGCGGCGGCGCCGTTGTCGACGGCCTTGGAGACGGCGGCCATGACGAGTCCGGCGCTGACCTCGTCGAGGTGCGCGGTGGGCTCGTCGAGCAGGAGCAGCCACGCGCCCGACCGGATCCGCATCAAGGCCCGCGCCACCGCGACTCGCTGGCGTTGTCCTTGCGACAGCTTGGAAACCGGGCGTTCGGCCAGGCCGGTCAGCCCGAGTTCGCCGAGAATGTCGTCCGCGCCGGCCTCGTCGCGGACGGTGCCCCCGCCGAACACCGGCGACTGCGGAACCCAGGCGACGTTCTCGCGCCAACGCTCGAGATCCGCGTCGGCGAGGCTGGTGCTGCCGACGGTGATGGCCCCGTCGTGGGCCTGCACGAAGCCGAGCAGTGCGGCGAGCGTCGTCGATTTGCCTCCGCCGCTGGGAGCGCGCAACCACGTCAGTTCGCCAGGCCGGACGCTGAACGTCTCGCCGTCCGGCGCGAATCCGCCCCTTCGAGCCACACGAAGTCCTTCGACGCGGACCTCGCCCTTGACCGCTGCCTCGAAGCCGTTGGGCGGCAAGGGTTCCGCGAGGACGTCCGCGACCCGGCGGACGGCCTCGACGCCGTCTTCGCTGGCGTGGAACGCGGCACCGACCGCGCGTAACGGCTGGTAGCACTCCGGCGCGAGGATCAGCACGCCGAGCCCGATGGCCAGCGGCAGTTCGCCGGACACCAGCCGGACGCCGATAACGACCGCGACCAGCGCGACCGAAAGTGTCGCGATCAGTTCCAGTGCGAACGCCGACGCGAACGCGACCTTCAAGGTTTTGAGTGTCGAGCGGCGATGACGTTCGGAGATCTTCCGTACCGTCTCGGCCTGCGCCTCGGCGCGGCGGAACGCGCTGAGGATCGGCAGCGCGCGGACGAGTTCCAGCAACTGTCCCGACAGCCGGTGTTCGGCGTCGGCGGCGTCGGCCACCCGCTCGGCGGTGTGCTTGCCGATCAGGATGGCGAACAGCGGCACCAGCGGCACGGTGATCGCGATGAGCAGGGCCGAGGGCCAGTCGGCGAACAGGATCGCGGCGCCGGCGGCGAGTGGCACGATCGCGGCGGTCACCAGCGCCGGGAGGTACTGGGTGAAGTAGGCGTCGAGCGCGTCCAATCCCTTGGTGGTCAACGACGTCAGCTCGCCGTGGCCGCGGCGGGCGATCCATTCCGGGCCGAGCCGCAGGGCATGGTCGATGGCCTTGGCGCGCAATTCTTCCTTCGCGCGGGCTGCCGCGCGGGCGGAAACGACCCGCACCGCCCAGCCGGTCAACGCGCGCCCTGCGACGAGCGCGAGCAGCACGGCCAGCTGGGCGGTGCGGTCCCCCGGTGTTCCGCGGACGACCGCGGAGAGGACATCGGCCAGCAGGAACGCCTGTCCCACCAGCAAAACCGCGTTGACGAAGGAGAGGATTCCGCTGAGGATCAACGCTCGGCGCGCCGCACCCGAAAGTGGAGCCAGCGCGCCGAGCGGACCCTTTCCCGGTCGCGCTGGGTCCATTGTGGACTCCTTGGCGGAAAGGGTGTCGCGGCCGGGAAGTTCGGTCATGGTGCGTGCACCGGTGGGATGTGCCGGGTGCCGATGCGCTTGCGGAACACCCAGTACGTCCAGCCCTGGTAGATCAGGACGGCGGGGGCGCCGAACACCGCGACCCAGGTCATCACGGTCAGGGTGTACGGGCTCGACGCCTCACCCGCGATGGTCAGCGTGTTCGCCGCGTCCAAAGTGGACGGAAGGACGTTCGGGTACAGCGCGACGAAGATCGCGACCGCCGAAGCGGCGATGACCCCGCCGAGTGCGGCGAACGCCTGCCCTTCCCGGCCCGCGCGGACGCGGAACCAGGCGAGGACCGCGGCGATGACGGCGACGCCGATCAGGAGCAGCGTCCACAGGTCGCCCGAGCGGAGTTGCACGACGATGAGGAACGCGAGCAGCGGCAGCAGCGCGACCGGGAGCAGGCGGGTGGCCAGGTTTCGCGCCCGGTGGCGGAGATCGCCCTCGGTCTTGAGTGCGAGGAACGCGGCGCCGTGGACCAGCGAGAACCCGACGACCGCGACCGCGCCGAGCAGGGTTTCGAGGCTGAGCGCGGCGAACGCGCCGCCGACCCGGTCGCCCTTGGCGTCGAGCGGGAGACCGAGGACGGTGGTCGCGAGCAGCAGGCCGACGCCGAACGGCGGGATCCACGAGCCGATCCCGATGACGCGGTCCCAGTTGCGGCGCCAGCGGTCGGAGTCGACCTTGCCGCGGTATTCGAACGCGACGCCGCGGCCGATGAGGGCGAGCAGGACGACCAGGAGCGGAAGGTACGCGGCCGAGAACAGCGACGCGTACCAGCCGGGGAACGCGGCGAACATCGCGCCGCCCGCGACGATCAGCCAGACCTCGTTGCCGTCCCAGACCGGGCCGATCGTGTTGACCATGACGCGGCGCTCGGTGTTGTCCTTCGCGAGGACCGGCATGAGCATGCCGACGCCGAAGTCGAAGCCTTCGAGGAAGAGGTACCCGAGCCAGAAGAGGGCGATGACGCAGAACCAGATCGTTTCGAGAGTCATCGGGTGCTCCCTGCTGCTGGGGGCTGAAGGGGACTTTCACCGCATGCGACGCGGCGAAGGGAGCTTTCGGCGCGTGCGATGCGGCCATGGGCCCCTTCGGCCCGCCGCTCCGCCTGGCCGCGCCCGCGCCCGCCCCGGATGTCGCGAAAGCCACTTTCGAGACGTTGAGCGTCGCGAAAGCCACTTTCGGGACCCGCCGCTACCACTCCACCCCGACCGATCCGGCGCCGCCGCCCCTGATCGCCCTGAGTTATCCACAACCACCCGAGTTGTCCACAGATTGGCTGTGGGTAACCCGCCTGAGCGATACCCCCGATACGCTGGGTGCGGGGCCGTCCCCCGGGAAGGGCGGGGGGCTGGGTAGGTGACGTCAAGAGGCGATCAGTAGGCGAAGGCGAGTGCGTCGTCATCGCTGTCACCGCCTTCCGGGTCGTCGTTCTTGCTGGTCGAAGCCGGTTTCTTGGGTGGCATGACGGCGTCGACACCGCCGCGCACGTACTTGCGCATCAGGTAGACCTCGACGACGCCGAGCACCGCGTAGACGGTCGTCAAAGCGATCAACGACGTCCACACCTCGCCTGTGGACAACTTCGAGACCGCGTTCGCGGTGAACATCCACACTCCGTCGACACCGGTCGGGTTCGGCACCACCACGAACGGCTGACGGCCCATCTCGGTGAAGATCCAGCCGGCGCTGTTGCCGATGAACGGCGTCGCGATCCCGCCGAGCACGAGCCACGGGAACCACCGCTGCCCGGGGATCCGCCCGCGCCGGGTCAGCCACAGCGCGAGCAGCCCGATCCCGGCCGACATCGCGCCGAAACCGATCATCGCGCGGAAACCCCAGTAGGTCACCGGCAGATTGGGCACGTAGTCGATCGGCTTGCCCGCGAGCGAGCCGAGCTGCGGGTCGTCCGGATAGTTCGTGCCGTACTTCGCCTGGTACTCGGTCACCAGGTTCTCGACACCCTTGACCTCGGTCGAGAAGTCGTTGTGCGCCAAGAACGAGAGCAGGGCGGGCACGTTGAACGTCTTGACGTCCTCGCAGTTCGCGTTCCGTACGTCGCCGATCGCGATGATCGAGAAACTCGCCGGTTTCTCCGTATGGCACAACGCTTCCGCCGACGCCATCTTCATCGGCTGCTGCTCGAACATCAGCTTGCCCTGCACGTCACCGGTGATCGCCAGCACCGCGAACGCCACCACCCCGGTCCAGCCGCCGAGACGCAACGACGAACGCCACACCGCGCGGTGCTCGTCGTCCCCCGAACGCTTGCGCCACAACTGCCAGCCGGCCACCCCGACCAGGAACGCCGCCGCCACCGAGAAAGCACCCGCGAGGGTATGCGGGATCGCGGCCAGCGCCGTGTTGTTCGTCAGCACCGCCCAGATCGAGTTCATCGTCGGTTTCCCGTCGACGAACTCGACCCCGACCGGATGCTGCATCCACGAGTTCGCCGCCAGGATGAAGTACGCGGACGCCACGGTCGCCAGCGAGTACGCCCAAGCGCACGCCAGATGGACCTTCTTCGGCAACTTGTCCCAGCCGAAGATCCACAACCCCAGGAAGGTCGACTCGACGAAGAACGCGACGAGCCCTTCCATCGCCAGCGGCGCGCCGAACACGTCCCCGACGAACCGCGAGTACGCGCTCCAGTTCATCCCGAACTGGAACTCCTGCACGATCCCGGTGACCACGCCCATCGCGAAGTTGACCAGCAGGAGTTTCCCCCAGAACTTGGTCATCTTCAGATAGCGCGGATCACCGGTCCGGACCCACGCCGTCTGCATCCCGGCGACCAGGACCGAAAGCCCGATGGTCAGCGGGACCATCAGGAAGTGATAGACGGTGGTTATGCCGAACTGCCACCTAGCGAGATCGAGAACCTCCACGCCTCAAGCCTGCTCAACCCGAGGTGGGCCCGCCAGTTCAACTGGTCCTGACCTCGGCGGGACGTAGGTCCCGCATCCGGCTCAGCCGAGGTCGGCGAGGGCGAGCCTCGCCTCGTCGGCGACCTGTCGCCGCAGGCCCGAATCCCCCAGTGTCAGCACGTGTTCCAAGGCCAGCGCGTACGCGGTGTCGAACGCCGCCTCGACATCGACGTCAATGTCAGGCCGCACGCCGACGCCTTCCCAGTTGGTCCCCGTGACCGGGTTCACGGCCCGCCCACCCGGGACGGTGACATCCAAATGAGTGTCCACTTTGTACTGTTTCCTCGGGTTCGCCCCGCCCCGGGTCACCGCGCCGACCGTCTTCGCCCGCCCCAGCTGCTGGAGCGAGTAGCTCAGGTCCTCCCCGCCGGAGAACGTGACCGGACCGGTCAGCACCCACACCGGCTTGTCCGCGCCGAACTTCCGACCCGGTACGTACGGCAGCGACCAGAACTGGTTGGTCACGTCGCCGTCGCGCAGATAGATACTGTTGTAGTGGGTCGGCTCGTCGACCAGGTAACCGATCAGCATGGCCACCGCCATCGGGTCGCCGCCCCGGTTCTCCCGGACGTCGATCAGCAGCGCGTCGGTCGTCGCGAGCAGCGTCATCGCCGCCGCCAGTGCCTCGCCGGCGATGTCCGGCCCGTAGAACAGCGTCGTCTCCAGGTAGCCGACGTTCCCGGGTAGCCGCCGCGCCGACGCGATGCCGTGACAGTTCAGTTCCGCCTCGCGCCGGAACTCCTCCAGATCGAAGTACTGGCCGTCCACCTCGGGCAGCGGGTCGACGTGATATCGCAGCCGCACATGTTTGTCCCCGTTGACCGACTGCAGGTCCTGGGTGACCGCGTCGGCGAACGCCTCGTCGTCGAGCCCGGCGTAGGCGCCCTCGCCCAGCCTCGCCCGCAAGTACACCGTCAGCTTCTCGGCCACGTCGGGGAACACGTAGTGGTCCTTCAGCCGCCTGCACACGTCTTCGATACGCACTCTTTCGTCCATGATCGCGGACGCTACCAGCGGCGCCTGAAAAAAGAATTCGGTTTACCGAAACCTCCTTTCCGCTCAGCCAAGAAATACAATTCGCTGGTACATGCCGACCGATTCGGAAAAGCCATCAGCTTGCCCTTTACCGAATCACCCCTTTATCGTTGCAGTGAAGGGGTGAAGAATCATCATGTCTGACTCGATGTTGGCGCTCATCAGCGCGTTCGGCCTGGTACTGGCCGTGGAACTACCGGACAAGACGCTCGTCGCCACCCTGGTTCTCACCACCCGTTTCCGCGCGTGGCCGGTATTCGCAGGGGTCACCGCCGCGTTCGCCGTGCAATGCGCGATCGCCGCCACTTTCGGCAGTGTGCTCACTTTGCTGCCGGACAAGCTGGTAACGGCGATCGTCGCCACGATGTTCGGTATCGGCGCGTACATGCTCCTCCGTGAAGGGTTCCGGCCCGGTAAGGACGGCGGAGAGGACGCGTCGCGTTCCGGGCCGAGCCCCGCGAGCTTCTTCCGCTCCGCGCTGACGTCGTTCGGTGTGCTCTTCGCCGCCGAGTGGGGCGACGCCTCCCAGCTCGCGACAGCCAGCCTCACGGCTCGCTTCGGCAACCCGTTCGCGGTCGCGCTCGGCTCCTTCGTCGCACTGGTCGCCGTCGCCGGACTCGCCGTCTTCATCGGCGCGAAGGTCCGGAGCCGCATCCGCCCCAAGCTCATCCAGCGCGTGGCGGGCTTCGTCTTCGCCGGATTCTCGCTGTTCGCGCTGACCCAGCTCGCCTTCTGAGGCGCACGGGGTTTTCACAGGTTCGCCGGGTAACCTTTCGGGAACGAAACGGTGAACACCTGCCCCGACGTGCTTGGAGAACCCGGTAGTGACCTTGCCCAAGATCGTCGCGGCCCGTGCCGTCTCCCCGCTGCACGGCAGGCTCGCGATCTTCGGCATGGCCGTCGCCGTCGCCATCTCGATCGACCTGCACCTGCGGCTGTCCAGCCAGGTCAGCCCGATCTGGCAGACGCTGTCCGAGTACGTCTACGGCTACCTCTCGCCCGGTTCGACCGCGGCCCCGCTGTTCGGCGCGATGTGCCTGGCGCTGGGACTCGGTTCGCTCGCCCTGCTCGGCGGCATCGCGAAGGCGCACCGCAGCGGCTACGAGTCCGTTCTCGTCCTGCTCGGCGTGTGGTGCGCCGGGCTGTTCGTCCTCGCGCTCGTCCCCGTCGATCCCGAAGGCCAGGCCCGTTCGCTGGCCGGGCAGATTCACAACTACGCCGCGCTGACGGCCTTCCTCGCGCTTCCGGCCGCGGCCTGGGTGCTGACCCGCCCCGGCCGGGCACGCTGCCCGTGGGAGCCGCGCCGCACGACGATCCGGCGGCTTTCGGTGGCCAGTTTCGCCGCCGTGGTGATCGTGCTCGGCGGCTTCGTCTGGACGATGCTCACCGGGCCGTCGCACCAGGAGGTCACGCTCGGCCTGTTCGAGCGGCTCCTGTTCGCGGTCGACCTCACCCTGCTGGCGACCATGGTGCGCCCACTGCTCAGCGACCGCTGACGCTACTCGGGCTGTTTCAGCACCTCGGCCAGCCGGACGGCGGCCGCCACGACCGCGGGCCCCACCACGGCGGCCTCCAGCGGCTCCAGCGACACGACACCGAGGCTGGCCTTCAGACCCGGAACCCCGCGCACGGGTGCGGCGACCCCGGACGCGCCCGCCTCCAGTTCGCCGGACGAGGTCACCCAGCCCTCGCCGCCGCCGGGACGCAACGTGATCGCCTTGCCGGCCGCTCCGGCGGACAGCGGATGGCGCGTGCCGACCCGGTAGGCGACGTGGAAGCTCGTCCACGTCGGTTCGACGACCGCGACCGCCTGCGCCTGGTCCCCTTGCGCGACCGAGAGATGCGCTGTCGCGCCGACTTTCTCCGCGAGTTCACGCAGGACCGGCCTCGCCGCCTCCCGCAGCTGCGGGAGGACCTGCCCGGCGAGCCGGAGCAGGCCGACGCCCAGCCGCACCTTGTTCCCGTCGCGCCACACCAGGCCGCGTTCGGACAGCGGGACGAGCAGGCGGTAGACGGCGGCCCGGCTCGCGCCGATGGCGGCGGCGAGTTCGGAGATCGTCGCCGCCTCGCCACCGGCGTCCGCCACCGCTTGCAGCAGGGCGAGCCCTCTGTCCAGGGTCAGTGACCCTTCACGAGTCACAACAACCCGAGTTCCCCGAGGTCGGCGACGGGCTCGTCGAACGAAGCAGCCGCGTAGGAGGCGAAGAGTCCGCGAACGGCCTTCGCTGCCGGCTCCGACATGCCCTTGGCCTCGGCCGCCAGCGCAGCGCTGTCGGTCGACTCGAGCGCGTCGCGCACGTCGCCGCCCGAAAGGGAACGCGCGGACGCGACGATGAGGTTCAGGAACCCGTGATGGGTGAAGCCGCTGGTCTCGTCGGTGTGCCGGACGGCGCGGTGCAGGCTGTTCGTCGCCTTGAACGAAGCCCCGGTCGAGCCGCTGACCACCGCGAGGAAGTCCGCGACCTCGTCGACGCTGGGGAAGTTCTCGCCCGCCTTGCCGCCGCAGCGGATCTTCGGCCAGCTGCCGTGCTCGATCACCTTCCGCACGCCGTCCAGCCAGCCGACGCCGCGCCGCGGCTCGACCACGCGGATGACGTCTTCGGGGACGAACTCGGAGACGCGCTCCAGCCAGACCTCGTCGACGTCCGATGGCGCCGGCATCTCCACCATCCGCAGCGCGAGGATCTCGCTGCGCGACTCGACGATCGAGATCGCCTTCGGGACCCCGCCGAGGCCGGTGTCGATGATCAGCGACAGCGGCAGCGGTTCCTTGGGTTTGATCTTGATCAGTTCGGTGATGAGCTCGGGCAGCCTCGACGCCTGGCACAGGAACACGCCGAGGACGCCGGAGTGTTCACCGGACCTCGACGCGAAGTGCGCACGCAGCGCTTCGGGCATGGACGCCTCGCCGGGCGGGAACAACGCCGAGTCGTCGACGAGCCGCGCGAACAGGGGAGGGATTCCTCGGGGGCCGGGTGGCGTGAGTTCCACAGCGCTTGACACGACTGACACGCTAGTAGCGTACGACATCAGGACAAAATCGTTCGCACAACGGACACGTTCCGGGGAGATTCCGATGCCTTACTACCGGCAGGTAGGCGAGATCCCGCACAAGCGCCACACGGCGTTCCGCAAGCCCGACGGGGGCCTGTACGCCGAGGAACTGATGGGTGTCGAGGGCTTCTCGGCGGACTCCGCGCTGCTGTACCACCGCGGCCTGCCCACCGCGATCGTCGACGCCGTCGCGATCGAGGACGAGCGCGGGCCGATCACCCCGAACCACCCGCTCAAGCCCCGCGCGTTCAAGACCCACGACCTCAAGTTCGGCGACGCCGACGCGGCCACCGACCGGCGGCGGCTGTTCGGCAACGCGGACGTCACCATCGGCTTCGTCCACGCGACGAAGCCTTCGCCGCTGTACCGCAACGCGGCGGGCGACGAACTCTTCTACGTCCAGGGCGGCGGCGCGACCGTCGAGACGATCTACGGCTCGCTGGAGATCGGGGACGGCGACTACCTCGTCATCCCGACGTCGTGCACCTATCGCGTGCTTCCCCACGACGACGGCGGAGTCAAGCTGCTGACCATCGAGGCGCGCGGCCACATCGGCCCGCCGAAGCGCTACCTGTCGGCGAAGGGCCAGTTCCTGGAGCACTCGCCGTATTGCGAGCGCGACATCCGCGGGCCGTCCGAGCCCCTGGTGGTCGACGGCACCGACGTCGAGGTCCTCGTGCGCCACCGTGCGGGCCTCACGCGCTACACCTACGCGACCCACCCGTTCGACGTCGTCGGCTGGGACGGCTGCCTGTACCCGTGGGTGTTCAACATCGACGACTTCGAGCCGATCACCGGCCGCGTGCACCAGCCGCCGCCCGTGCACCAGACGTTCGAGGGCCCGAACTTCGTGGTGTGCTCGTTCTGCCCGCGCAAGGTCGACTACCACCCCGAGTCGATCCCGGTGCCGTACAACCACGCGAACGTCGACTCCGACGAGCTGATGTTCTACGTCCGCGGCAACTACGAGGCGCGCAAGGGCTCCGGGATCGAGGTCGGCTCGCTTTCGCTGCACCCGTCCGGCTTCACCCACGGGCCGCAGCCCGGGGCGGCGGAGGCGTCGATCGGGGCCCAGTTCTTCGACGAGACCGCGGTCATGGTGGACACCTTCGCGCCGCTGGACCTCGGCGAAGCGGCCGACGCGTCGGAGGACCCGGGTTACGCGTGGACCTGGTCCGGCCGAGGCCCCGGCGCTCAGTGATCGCCGCAATTAGTCCTCTAGTTGCGGTATTCAAAGGCACGCGCGAGCAGGTGCCAACGCGACTAGAGGACTGATTGCGGCACGTGGCGGGATAAGTACCGCCATGGCCGCAACGGTTCGGCAACGCGCCCCCGGACGAGGGGAAACCTCCGGATAATCGGTGTTCCCACCGCTGGAGGTTCTCCATGGTCGTGAATCCCGGTCAGTCCCGAGGCGGCCGCAAGGTCCTGGCGTTCGTGGCCGCGGCGGTGGTCGCGATCGGCTTGATCATCGGACTGCGCGCGATCACCAGCGACTCCGGCGACGAGGCCGCGGAAGCGAAGTGCACCACCGGCGACGCGATCAAGCTCCAGGTGTCGTCGTCGCCGGAGAAGGCCGGCGTGGTCACCGAGATCGCCAAGGGCTACAGCGGCCGCACGGTGGCCGGGCGCTGCGTCGACGTGCTCGTGCAGTCGAAGTCCTCCGGCACCGTGATGCAGGCGCTGTCCCGTGGCTGGAACGAGGCGGTGGACGGGCCGAGGCCGGACGTCTGGACGCCCGCCGCGTCCGGTTGGGTGAACCTGCTGCGCCAGAACCTCACCGGCACCGATCACCCCGCGCTGGTCCCCGAGGGTGACCCGGAGTCGGTCGCGAACGCGCCGCTGGTCGTCGCCATGCCGAAGCCGATGGCCGAGGCGCTCGGCTGGCCCGGCAAGGGCATCGGCTGGAAGGATCTCGCCGCGCTCGCCACCGATCCGCAGGGCTGGGCGAAGTACGGCCACCCGGAGTGGGGGAAGTTCCGGCTCGGCAAGACGAATCCGAACATCTCGACGTCCGGCCTCAACGCCACCATCGGCGCCTACTACGCGGCGACGGGCACGTCCTCGGACCTCACCGCGAACGCGCTCGCGAAGCCGGAGGCGCGGACGTTCGTGCAAAACGTCGAGCAGGCCATCGTCCACTACGGCGACAACACGCTGACGTTCCTGACGAACTTGCAGAAGGCCGACGACCGCGGCGCGGCGCTGTCGTACATCTCGGCGGTGACGGTCGAGGAGAACTCGCTCGTCGGTTACAACCAGGGCAACCCCACCAACGATCCGGAGAAGCGCGGGCAGCACGCGCCGCCGAAGGTGCCGCTCGTCGGGATCTACCCGAGCGACGGCACGCTCAACTCCGATCACCCGTTCACCGTGCTGAACTGGGCCGACGACCTCCACAAGCAGGTCGCGGCGGACTTCCTCGCGCATCTTCGCGGTGCCGAAGCGCAGCAGAAGTTCAGCGACATCGGCTTCCGCACGTTCGACGGGAAGCCCGGATCTCAGACCACCTCGGAGAACGGCGCCCAGCCCGACGCGAAACTCAACCTGATCCGCCCGCCGAGCCCGCCGGTGCTGACCGAGGTGCTGAAGTCGTGGAAGGACCTGCGGAAGAAAGCGAACGTGCTGCTGGTCGTCGACGTCTCCGGCTCGATGGGCGACGGCGTCAGCGGGACCGGGAAGAACAAGATGGATCTCGCGAAGCAGGCGGCCGTGGCGTCGTTGCCGCAGTTCAGCGACGCGGACAAGGTCGGGCTGTGGATGTTCTCCACGAAACTCAACGGCGACAAGGACTTTATGGAACTCCGGCCGGTGGCGCCGATCGGCGGTGAAGCGGGCAGGCAGGAACTGGCGTCGCGGTTGAACGGGCTGACCCCGCAGAACGGCACCGGTCTCTACGATTCGTCGCTCGCCGCGTACGAGTTCATGAAGCAGCGGCTGGATCCGAACACGATCAACGCCGTCGTCGTGCTCACCGACGGCCGGAACGAGGATCCGGGCGGCATCGATCTGCCCAACCTCGTCGGGCAGCTGCGGACCGAAGGCGGCGGTGAGGCGGTGCGGATGTTCACCATCGCCTACGGCTCCGACGCGGACTTGGACGTGCTCAAGGAGATCGCCGAGACCACCCAGGGCGTCGGGTACGACTCGTCCAAACCGGACTCGATCGACCAGGTCTTCACCGCCGTGATCTCGAATTTCTGAGATCCTCGACTATGCGCTTCGTCCGTGAGCTAGCCGAACCGTGGGGACTGCTCCTCGCGGCGACGTCGGCGGGTGCGGCCTGGGCGGTGCAACTGCCGACGCTCGCCGCGCTGGGTGTCGGCGTGACCGTGCTCGCCGCCCGCGCCGGGATCGCCGCCGCCACGCGGGCGAAACCCGCGCCCGAGCCCGGAGAACGGGCTCTCCCCGACGTCGAACCGGGTTCACCGGAGGCGGGCTGGTTGCTGCGCGCGGAGGCCGCGGCCGAGGGCTTTCAGTCCATCTCCGACTCGCTCGTCACCGGCCCGCTCGCCGACCGGGTGGCCGACATGGAACCGGTGGTGCGGGAAACCGTCGACACCCTCCGGCGGCTGGCCGGTCGCACGTCCGCCACCGGGAAGGCGCTGGCGCGGGTGGACGCGGGCTCGGTCGCCGCCGAGAAGGCCCGGCTGCGGAAGGAACTGAAGACCGCCGACGACGACATCCGCGGCGACCTCACACAGTCGCTCGAAGCCGTGCAGGCACAGGAGGACGTGCACGCGCGGTTGTCGAGCGCGCAGCGGAAACTGCTGGCACAGCTGCGATCCGGCGCGCTCGGACTCGACGGCCTGGTCGCCAGGGCGGCCGAATTGTCGGCGGCCACCGGCGATTCGCTGCTCGACACCACCACGATCGGCGAACTGAGCGAACAGCTGGAAGGGATCCGTCGAGGCGTCGTGGAGACCGAAGAAGCGACGCGGCGCTCGCTCACCTGACCCGCGAAGTCACCGGCCGAACTTGACCGGCCCGATGACCGCGTGACCGGGCACCCCGGCCTTCGCGGCCTTTCCGGCGACCGGCACGCCGAGCACCCACAACCGTCCGGTCGCGGCGATGTTGGCGGCGAGGGACTGGTCCGAGCCGCCCGCGCTCACGGTGACCTGCCGTCCGTCGGGCAGGACCGTCCAGCCCTTCACCATGACCATGCCGAAGTGGTTGACCGACGCCGGCCCGGACACGACAGCCAGTTCGGTCCAGCGCGGCTCGGGCGCCGGCCTGGAGACGACGAGCGCGGTGATGGCGAGACCGAGCGTCCCCAGCACGCAGAGGACCGCCAAGATCTGCGCGTTCAGCGAGAGGAAGCTGTCGCGTTCCGGGAGGTCGAGGGCGATCCACGCCGAAAAGGCGCCCGCCACCAGGGTGACCCCGGCTCCGTAGAGGTAGTACTGCCCCAGCAACCGGCGTTGCAGCGAGAGAAGCCGTCCGGGTGAAACCGGCTCCGCGGCCAGCGGCCGCGAACCCTTCACCGGGGCACCCCGGATCGCGCCGCGGCGGGGCACGATGACCCCCGGCAGCAGGACGAACCGGTCCAGCGCCCACAGCCGTCGCTGAGCCGCGAGCTGCGCGCGAAGCGGTGCCGGGAGCCGTACCACCAGCCACCGCCCGTCGAGCGGGACGCTCACCCGCGAACCGGCCACGACGGCGCCTTCGAGCCCGCTCACCAGGCGGAACGGCTTGTCGGCGAGGCGCCGCATCGGCAAGGATCCGGCGATCGTGAGGTGGCCGTAGAAGACCGAAACCGGCGCCATGAAGACGAGGAGGAAGAGCGGTACGGCGATTCCGAACCGGCCGGTGACCAGCAGGGCGACGCCCAGCACGGTGAGCAGTCCCGCCGCGAACGCCAGCGTGCCCGAGGTCGTGGCCGAGCGGTCGAGCAAGGGCACCAGGACCGGCATGTTCGCCGCCGGAATCCCTTCGGGTGGTTCGAGCACCTGGATTCTGCGGTCTTCCACCTGGTCAACGTATACGCGTTTCGGTGAGACGTGATCGAGCCTACTTCCGCTCGACGCGTAAATCAGGTTAGGCTCACCTAACTTAGGAGGTGAGCCGTGACCACACCGACGTCCATTCGCCGCCCGCCGGCGCCGAACCCCGCGGAACGCGCGAAGACGATCGCCACCCGCAACGGGCCGGCGACGCTGATGCCGACCGCGGAGCAGCGTGACCAGCCAGGGCAGTACGGCCGCGTCATTCCCGAGCTGCACCACGTGCACACGAGCGGCAGTGTCAGCATCCTGCTGCCGGACGAGCACCACCTGGTGAAACGCTCGCGCGAGGCGCAGCGGGGCGAGCTCGCGGTGATGGTCGAGCTGACCGATCAGGCGCCGGTCGCCCTGCGGGAACCCATCCGCGGGCTGCTGTGGATCACCGGCTGGCTCCGCCCGCTCTCCGACGTCTCCGCCCGCGCCCGCGCGGTCTCCATCGCCGAAACCCGGCCGGACGAACGGCTGCTGGACGTCGGACACGGCCTGACACTGCTTCGGCTGACCCCGGCGTCACTGGTGCTCGCGGACGCCGAGGGCACACATTCGCTCCGCCCGCACATGTTCAGCGCCGCGCCGCCGGACCCCTTCCACGACTACGAGGCCGGCTGGCTGCGGCATCTGGAGACCGACCACGCCGACGTCGTCCAGCAGCTCGCCAAACATGTGCCGACCGAACTGCGCGGCGGCTGGATCCGGCCGCTCGGGCTGGACCGCTACGGCCTGCGGCTGCGGGTCGAGGCCGACTCCGGCGACCACGACGTCCGGCTCGCGTTCTCGCGCCCGGTCGACGGCCCGCCGCAGCTCGCCGGCGAGATCCGCAGGCTGGTCGGCTGCCCGTTCTTCTCCGAGGGTTAGGCGAGTTCCGCCGGGAAGCTGAAGGGGACCATGCCCGCATGCGACGCGGTGAAAGCTCCCTTCACCGCGTGGTATGCGGCGAAAGCGTCCTTCAGCCCCAAGGTAACGTGCGGCCGATGAGCTGGCTGCGTCCCGAACGCCCGGCGCTGCCGGAATTCGTGGAAGACCCGGCACGCCGTCGCGCGATCGTCATCGAACTGGTCGTCGTCTTCGGAATCACCCTCGGCCTGTCCGGGTTGCGCAGCCTGCTGTCCCTTGTGGACTCACTGCTGCAACCGGTTCCGCTGGCGCAGCAACAAGCCCAGCTCAACGTTCCCCAAGCGACGCTGAGCCTCGTCGACATGCTCAAGCAGCTTTTGAGCGCGGGCCAGCTGGTCGGCTGGGGCGCGCTCGGCCTGTACCTGCTGTGGCGCGGCGGCATGAAGCTGGCACAGATCGGGCTGGACCGGAGCCGACCCGGCCGCGACATCGGCCACGGCGTTCTGCTCGCCGCCGCGATCGGGATCCCGGGACTGGGCCTGTACTTCCTCTCCTACAGCCTCGGATTCAGCCTCTCGGTGCAACCGTCCACTTTGGGCGAGACGTGGTGGCGTCCGATCACACTGACGCTGTCGGCGTTCGGGAACGCCTTCGCCGAGGAGGTGCTCGTCGTCGCGTATCTGCTGACCCGGCTGCGGCAGCTCGGCCTGCGCGAGAACACCTCGCTGGTCGCCTCGTCGGTGCTTCGCGGGTCGTATCACCTGTATCAGGGCTTCGGCGGTTTCGTCGGCAATGTCGTGATGGGCCTGGTGTTCGGCAGGCTGTGGCAGAAGACGAACCGGCTGTGGCCGCTGATCGCCGCGCACACCGCGCTCGACTTCGTGTCTTTCGTCGGATACGCGCTGCTCAAGGGGCGAGTTTCCTGGCTCCCGTAGCTAAGCTCGCGGAGTGATTGACGAGACGACTCCACCCCGAGTTGACAGCGAAGTCGGCCCCCTGCGTGCGGTGCTGCTGCACAGGCCCGGCAACGAGCTCAAAAGGCTCACGCCTCGCAACAACGACCAGCTCCTGTTCGATTCCATCCCCTGGGTGGACCGCGCGCAGGACGAGCACGACGCGTTCGCCGAGGTGCTGCGCGGCCGCGATGTCGAGGTGCTGTTGCTGGCCGACGCGCTGCGCACGGCACTCTCGGACACCCGTGCCCACGCGGCGGGCGTGCACGCGGCCGTCGACGAGCGACGGCTCGGGATCGACCTGGCCGATTCGCTGCGCTCCCACCTGTCGAGTGTCTCCCCCGAGGTGCTGGCCGAGGCGCTGATGGCCGGGATGACCTTCGAGGAACTGCCCGCCTCCGAGGGTGTCTCGCTGGTCCGGCTGATGAACCACCCGAACGACTTCGCCGTCGATCCGCTGCCGAACCTGCTGTTCACCCGCGACTCGTCGGCGTGGATCGGCGACCGGGTCGCGGTCTCCTCGCTCACCATGCCCGCCCGCGTCCGCGAGACCGCGGTGCTGGACCTGATCTACGCCTACCACCCGTGGTTCCGCCACGCGTCCCGCGCGTACGGCGCGCATTCGGCGCCGATCGAGGGCGGCGACGTCATGTTGCTCTCGCCGGGTGTCCTGGCCATCGGTGTCGGCGAGCGGACCACCGCGGCCGGCGCGGAGTCGCTGGCGCGGTCGGTGTTCGCCGACGGGATCGCGCACACCGTGCTCGCCGTCCCGATCCAGCAGACCCGCGCGACCATGCACCTGGACACCGTCTGCACGATGGTCGCGGCCGACGCCGTCGTCATGTATCCGCTTTCCCGTGATTCGCTGACCGCGTTCACCATGCGGCCGACCGATGACGGTTCCATGAAGGTGGAAGGCCCGGCCCCATTCCTCACCGCGGCCGCCGAAGCAATGGGAATCGACCGGCTCCGCGTCATCGACACCGGCCTCGACCCGGTCACCGCGGAACGCGAGCAATGGGACGACGGGAACAACACGCTCGCGCTCGCTCCCGGCGTCGTTGTCGGCTATGAACGTAATGTGGAAACCAACGCACGCCTGGAGGAGGCCGGTATCGAGGTACTGGCCATCACCGGCTCCGAACTGGGCTCCGGCCGCGGCGGGCCGCGCTGCATGTCGTGCCCGATCCGGCGCGAAAGCATCTGAAACAGAAATAAAGTAAGCCTTCCCTAATTGATTGCGATTGATTAGGGAAGGCTTACTTAATTGAGGTGGACCTATTATCGGCAATGGTAACCTAATAGGGGGCACATCACCAGCAAAAAGTGGAAATCGAATAGCGCATGACGTATCTTTGAATGCATGGCCCTCACCAAGAAGCAACCGCGCTCGAAGTTCTACGAACTGCTGCAGGCGCAGATCCACAACGAGTTCAACGCCTCCCAGCAGTACATCGCGCTGGCGGTCTGGTTCGACGCCGAGGACCTGCCGCAGCTCGCGAAGCACTTCTACAAGCAGTCCGTCGAGGAACGCAACCACGCGATGGCGCTGATCCAGTACATGCTGGACACCGACCACCACGTGGAGATCCCCGGCACCGGCGACGTGCGCAACACCTTCTCCGACGTCACCGAGCTCATCGAGCTCGCGTTGCAGCAAGAGAAGGACGTCGCGACCGACATCCAGCAGCTGGCCAAGGCCGCCCGCGCCGAAGAGGACTACATCGGCGAGCAGTTCACGCAGTGGTTCCTCAAGGAGCAGGTCGAAGAGATCTCCCAGATGTCCACGCTGCTCAACATCGTCAAACGCGCGAACGGCAACCTGTTCGAGGTGGAGAACCACCTGCACCGCGAGTCCATCGGAGACGGCGGCGCCGACTCGGGGATGCCCCCGGTCGCGGGCGGCGCGCTCTGACGCACTGACGCTCTCCCACCACAGAGAAAACCCGGGCTCTCCCCCTTGGAGCAGCCCGGGTTTTCCGTCTGTGCGGACGGCTCAGCTGAACTGGCAGTCCTGGTTGATGCTGGTCAGCAGGATGCTGACGGCCGATCCGTCGTTGGACACGAAGATCCGGTACGCGCTCACCGCGCTGGCGGGCGCGACGTAGGCACCGCCGTCCTTGGTGCTGCCGGGATACGCGGCGAGGATGTCCGCCTCGGTCGAGCCGACCCCGATGCCCTCCGGGGTGTGCACCGTGCCCGCCGGGTTGATGACGGTGATCCCGTCGCCCTCGGTCAGCGACACCGACGTCGGCCCCGGAACGGCGGATCCCTCGGCGTAGCCGTACGTACAGCCGCCCCGGACCTCCTTCGCCCGCAGCGGCCCGGTGGTGGCCTCCGCCTCGGACTCGCTCATCCCGAGCCGGAGCTTGCCGAAACCGGCGGCGGTCAGCAGCGAGCCGGTGGTCACCTTGCCCTGTGCGGGCGGCTTCGTGGCCGCGGTGCTCTTCGGCGGCTTGACCGGCCCATCGGAGATCGTCGACGGCGGCGGCTGGGCCGCCAGGCTCGACTGCGGCGCCGAGGACGACGCCGGCGGTGGCGGCTCGGTCGCGGGCCCCGGCTGAACCTGGCTGGTCGCGGACTGCCCCAAGCTGAGCTGCTCGGGAGGGAAGGCCGCGCCGTTGTCCCTGTCATGGATCGAGAAGACGGTGAGTCCGCTGCCCACCATGACCACCGCGGCGGCCATCCCGGTCGTCGTCTGCATCATCTGGCGGCGACGGCGGCGGCGTTTGGCGCCGGCCACGATCGTCTCGGGATTCAGCGTGGACGGCACCCCGAGCCGATCGTCGGAGAACAGGTCGCGCAGCCTCTGCTGCACGTCCTCCTCGGACATGTTCATCCCGCTTCCCTCCCTTCACCTTTGGTCTCGAACAGTGCGAGCTTCGTGCGCAAGGACGTGATCGCCTTGCTGGCCTGGCTTTTCACGGTGCCCTGGCTGATGCCGAGCGAGTCCGCGATCTCCGCTTCGGACAGCCCCTCGTAGTAACGCAGGACCATCACCGCGCGTTGCCTCGGCGGCAGCGCGCGTAACGCCTGCCACAGCGGTTCGTGTTCGAACGGGTCCGCCGGACTGTACGGCCGCGTGTCCGGAAGGTCGGCGACCAGGCTCTCCCGTTTGGTCCGGCGCCACCGGCTGACGTGCGCGTTCGCCATCGAACGACGGATGTAGGCCATCGGGTCGCCGGTCTTGTGCTGGACGTAGGACCAGCGGGAGCCGATCTTCTCCAGCACGGTCTGGACCAGGTCGGCGGCGTCGTGCGGATTCCCGGTGAGGGCGTGCCCGTACCTCAGCAGACCCGGCAGGCTGGCCTGCACGAAGTCGCCGAAGTCGGTGAGTTCGCCCGGCACGTCACTCCCTCGGCCCTCGCCGGCCCCCCAGACGTCCGTCCCCGGGATGACCGTCGCGGCAGCGGTCACCGTATCGCCTCCTCCCGGGGTCCCTCGGCCAGGGACACCTGGCTCACCTCTCCCGAAACGCATGACCGCCCCCACAGGTTGTCTCTTGCCGCGAACTCGTTCGAGGGACGCCCATCCGGATGAGGAGTTGCCCGCCTCAACGTCTCGACAGGGACTCGGGAATTCTGAACGAACCATCCCCCTGAACAGGGAATTCGTGGACGGCCACCACGGCGTTACGGGGTATCGGTCCGTACACGTGGGGGAACTGGACACCGGCCGGATGCGGCGGGTCGCCGTCCTCCCAGACGACGGGCGAGCCGACGAGCGCCGGATCGATCTCCAGCAGCACGAGATCGGTGCGGCCGGCGAACACGGCGTTGGCCGGGATATGCGCGGTTCCCGGGTCCGAGCAGTGGATGAAGCCGTCGGAGTCGAGCGACGCGGCGGTGTAGACGCCGCCTTCGGGCACCCAGTCACCCTTAGGGCAAATATGAAGGATCACGCACCCATCCTGACGCAATTCGGCACCTGGTTGCGGTGGTTGCGCGCGCAACCACCGCAACCAGGTGCCGAATTGCGACGGGGGTGGGTCAGCGGATGGTGAGCTGGCGGCCGATCAGGCCGTCGCGCGAGCGGCGCTCGGTGGCGTTGAGCGGCTCGGTGTCGAGGGACTTCAGCGCGGCATCGAGCCGGACGCCGAGCTGGTCCTTCGCGTCGGCCCATTCGCGGGCGTGCGCCTCGGAGTCGAGGTCCCACACCGGCACGAGCAGCCCGTGCGCGCGGAAAGAACCGGCGTAGCGGGAGCCCTCGCCGAGGCCGAGTTCACCGGCCGCGGACAGCCGCGCAAGCGCTTGCAGCAGCAGGTTCTCCGGTTCGGGGCGGACCCAGCGCAGGTGCGCCTTCTCGCCTGCGAGCACCCAGTACGCGCCCGCGCCGAGGCGCTCGGTCGGCATGATCGCCGCGTTCGCGCGCTCGAGGGACAGCGCGACGTCGCCGCTCGCGTCGGCGTCTTCGGGCAGCCACCAGGCGAAGTCGTTGTAGAGCGTGGCGTCGAGTTCGACGCTCGTGTCGAGCAGGTCCTGCAAACGGGCCTTCTCGTCGGCGGTGGGCGGGGTCGTCGTGTCCGGCACGGATAGGACGTCGCCCTCCTTCGCCTCCAGCACCCACTGGAGCGACCGGCCGAGGTCACGGCTGATGTCCGAGGACCGGGTCTGCACCTGCATCCCGACGTAGCGCTCACCGTCGGACCGGACGAACGCGGCCGCCGCCATCGGCAGCACCGTGCCGAGGGTGACCTTCTCGCCGGAGCCCGCCAGCGTGAGCGACGCCGTCGCCGAGGGGACGAACTCGCGCAGCGCGATCAGCTCGGTCTCGGCCGCGAGACCCTCGAAGGGCTGGCCGACGAAGACGTCGCGCACCTTCGGCTTGCGGTCCGAGGTCGTCTTGGGACCCTTCTTGCGCGAACCCTTGCCCACGTCAGCCTCCTCAAGCTCGGTTCAGAACGCTATCGCGGGAAGGGCGCGCGGCTCGTAACACCCCCCGCGCCGCGAACGACGCCCATCTCCTCCGAATTAGCCGGATCGGCCGGTTTCAGCGGCCGTTCGTGTACCACGCAAACGTGACTGAAAACGGTTGTCATCATCCGGATGATCTAACCGCGGGTGATCAGCCTGCCGTTTTCCCCTCACCGCACCGAATACTCGATCACGGCGCCATCCGGCGTCGTAGTGCGGAGAAGGGATCACAGATGAGCACCTCAAAGCGCCGGGCCGCCTTGGCCGCGTTGCCCGTGGCACTCGGGCTGATGCTGGCCGGGCCCGCGGTGGGCACGGCTTCGGCCGCGCCGCAGCCGGACAGAGCCGACCACGCCCGGCATTGCCTGCTGCTGTGCGTCGGGCACCACCACGGCCATCACCACCATGGTCTCGGCCTGCACCTGGGGCTTTGGCTGCATCTGTAGCTCCCGGTCGCGCCGGGGCGGACTCCCCGGCGCGGCGCCGGGCCGGGTTACAGTCGGCGAGTGTTCGACCTCGCCGATCCGGCCTTCCTCGCGAACCCGTATCCGTACTTCGCCGACCTCCTCGAGCGCGGCGAAGTCCACCGGCACGACGGCCTCGGCATCGCCGTGGCGGTGTCGCATTCGGCGTCGGCCGCCGTCCTGCGGCATCGCGGGCTCGGCCGGATCTGGCAGGACGCGCTGCCGGTGGAGCGGTTCGCGTCGTTCAACCTGCTGCACCGCAACTCGCTGCTGGAGAACGAGCCGCCTGCCCACACCCGGCTGCGGCGGGTGATCGCGGGCGCGTTCGGGCGCGGGCACGTCCAGCGGCTGCGGCCGATGGTCGCCGAACTCGCGGACGGCATGGTCGACGGGCTCGCCGCCGAGATCGCCGAAACCGGCTCGGCCGATCTGCTGGCGCACCTCGCGCAGCCACTGCCGGTCGCGGTCATCGCGGAACTCCTCGGCGTCCCGATCGAGGACGGGCCGCGCATGGTCACCCTGTCGAACCACATCGTGAAGATGTACGAATACGGCCTCGCCGAGGAGAAGCGCGACGCCGCCGAAGCCGCTTCGGCGGAGTTCGTCGAGTACCTGCGTGACGTGGCGAAGCAGCGCGCGAACTCCCCCGGCGACGACATCGTCAGCGATCTTCTGCGCAGTGAACTCACCGAAGACGAACTGGTCGCGACCGCGGTCCTGCTCCTGATGGCCGGGCACGAGGCGACGGTGAACGTCATCGGGAACGGCGTCAACGCGCTGCTGACCCACCGCGGCCAATGGGAGCGGCTGGTGGCCTCCCCTGACCTCCTGGACCCGTGCGTCGAAGAGCTGATCCGCTTCGACGCGCCGCTCCAGCTCTTCGAACGGACGGCGACCACCGACGTCGAGATCGCCGGGTTCCGGGTGGCCGAGGGCGACAAGATCGGCGCGCTCCTCGGCGCCGCCGCGCGGGATCCGAAGGTGTTCGACCGGCCGGACACCCTCGACATCGGCCGCACACCGAACGCGCACCTCGGCTTCGGCATGGGCATCCACTACTGCGTCGGCGCCCCGCTCGCGCGGGTGGAGATCGCGGCCGCGCTGACCGCGCTGACCACGAAACTGCCAGGGCTGGAACTCGCGGAGACCCCGGAACGGCGACCGGAGTTCGTGATCCGGGGCCTGCGCGCGCTCCCCGTCACCGCGAGCTAGGGGTACTCGACGACGACCTCGTAGAGCGCGGCGTTGGGGGTGGCGATCTCCGCGGCCCGTTCGGCCGACGCCGTGAACACCTGGTTCTTCCCGGCCGCCTCCCAGGCTTCCCGGCTGTCGTAGTGCGTGACGTTGACGAGCTGGAAACGCGAATCCGGCAGCAGCGCGCGGTGGAGCTTGGCATCACGGAAACCGGGCGCGTCCCGCATCAGCTTCGCGCGCTCGCGCCACGTCTCGACGAACTCGTCCACGCGGTCGGCGGGGATTTCGAAGACATTGATGAAGGTGACGCCGTCGTCGCTCATGATCACCAGTCTCGAACCTCGAGTGAGCTGGAGGTCAACGGTGACCTGGCTCACGCCGCCACCCATGGCCGTATCGCGAAAGCCACTTTCGGGACATCAGACGTCCCGAAAGTGGCTTTCGCGACACGTCACTTACCACTGACGAGGTCGCAGGTCAGCGCACGGAAGAGGCGGGACGCTCGCGCCGTTCCGGGTCCGGAGCGCCGTCCACCTTCAGCACGCGAAGCAGGCGAAGCCGCTTCTCCGCGACAGGCGCCAGCAGGCCGGACATGCGCTTCACGAGCAGAGCCGTCACCACCGCCAGCCCGGCCGCGGCCAGGTCGGTCAGCGCGACCAGCACGACACCGTCGGCCAGCGCCTGGACACCGTCGCGGAACCGCCAGACGATGACGAGGACGAGCAGCAGCCAGTTCAGCGCCCAGACGCCCCACCACACCAGCACGAGCCGCGACGGCTTCGGCCGCGTTTCCCGCGTCCGGCGCAGGACGGCGTGTTCGAGTTCGGCGACGATCGGCAGCACCAGGATCAGGTTCGCCACCGGCACCAGCACGAACGTCAGCACCTGCCACTGCCGCCTCGGCGGCACCTCGCCGGAGACGTCCGCGGCGGCGTGCCTCGCCACGAGCAGCCACCACACGGTGAGTCCCGACGGCAGCAGCGAAAGGATCGTCGTGAGCAGGCCGGTAGTGATCACGAAACTGTCGGAGACCGTGACGACGGACGTCGACAACGCCGAGTCGCGGCTCTGCACGAGCAGGACGTAGCGCCAGATCTCGGAGGCCGCGGCGGCGAGCGCGAGGACGGCGAAAGTCCACAGCACCGGCAGGAGACTGCGCGTGATCACCCGCAGTCGCTCGCCCGGTGTGACCTCGCCGGACGCCGTGCCGGGAACCGCGGTCGGACGGCGCCAGACCAGGTTCGGGAAGCCCCACCGCGGCGGGACCGGGTACGACGGCGGCCCGGAGTAGCGCTCGGCAACGGGTTTGCGCCGCAGCGGCCAAGCGCCAGGAGGCGGCGACGCGACCCAGCGGACACGGTGACGCACCGGCTGGGGCCGCGGCTGCTGCATCGGCGCGGGACGCACGGGCGGCACCGGCGTCCTCGGCGGGTAGTGGCCTGGCTGCACGGTTACAGCACTTCGGGTTCGACGCCGGGATGGTCGCCGACCATCGGGCGCCCCTCCTGCTTCCAGGACCCCATCCCGCCGGCGACGTTCACCGCGTCCCAGCCGCTCGCGTTGAGCCACGCGGCGGCGCGGGCGGACCGGCCGCCGCTGCGACAGATCACGTAGACCGGCTGGTCGTCGGGCAGGTCGTCGAGTTCGCCGACGCGCGCTGGCAGGTCGCCCATCGGGATGTGCTTGGCGCCCGGCGCGTGCCCGGCGGCCCACTCGTCGTCCTCGCGGACGTCGAGCAGCGCGACGCCGTCCTTCGGCAGATCACGGACGGCGACGGTCGGGATGTCAGCAGGGCTCACCACCCTGCCATCCTCGCATCCCGTCCCGTTGCGCGCGCGTGAAGCGGATCTCAGTGCTGAGTCGCCTTTTCGGCGCCCACACCGGTGAGGGAGCGGACCTCCATCTCGGCGTACTTCTTCTGGTTGTGTTCTTTGGAGAGCACGGTGCCGAGCCAGCCGAGGAAGAACGCGACGGGGATCGAGACGATGCCGGGGTTGTCGAGCGGGAACCAGTGGAAGTCGACGCCCTGGATCATCGAGGCGCTCTTCCCGGTCTTCGGATCGACAGGCTTCCCCGAGACCGCAGGCGAGAAGACGATCAGGACGACACAGACCGCGAGGCCGCCGTAGATGCTCCACAACGCGCCTTGGGTGTTGAACCGCTTCCAGAACAGCGAGTACAGGATCGTCGGCAGGTTCGCCGACGCCGCCACCGCGAACGCCAGCGCCACCAGGAACGCCACGTTCTGGTTCTTCGCGAGGATCCCGCCGACGATCGCGACCGCCCCGACCACCAGCGCGGTGATCCGCGCGACGCGGACCTCGCTGTCGGCGTCGGTCTTGCCCTTCTTGATCACGTTGGCGTAGACGTCGTGCGCGAACGACGCCGACGCCGTGATCGTCAGGCCCGCGACCACCGCGAGGATCGTCGCGAACGCCACCGCCGCGATGAACCCGAGCAGCACCGGGCCACCCAGTTCGAGCGCCAGCAGCGGCGCCGCGGAGTTGGTCGTCCCGGGCGCCTTCGCGATCACGTCCGGGCCGACGAGTGCGCCCGCGCCGTAGCCGAGCACCAGCGTGAACAGGTAGAAGATGCCGATCAGCGCGATCGCCCAGACCACCGAACGGCGCGCGTCCTTCGCGGTCGGCACGGTGTAGAAGCGCATCAGCACGTGCGGCAGACCCGCGGTACCGAGCACCAGCGCGATGCCCAGCGACAGGAAGTCCAGCTTGGTCGTACCGGTCTTGCCGTACTGCTTACCCGGCCCGAGCAGCGCTTCACCGGTCGCGCCGCCCTTGTCGACGGCGGCCTGGAACAGGCTGGAGAGGTTGAAGCCGTACTTCCCGAGCACCCACAACGTCATCGCGAACGCGCCCGCGATCAGCAGGACGGCCTTGATGATCTGGACCCAGGTGGTGCCCTTCATCCCGCCGATCAGCACGTACAGGATCATGATCACGCCGACGACGGCGATCACCACGTCCTGGCCGAGGTTCCCCTCGATGCCGAGCAGCAGGTTCACCAGGCCACCCGCGCCCGCCATCTGCGCCAGCAGGTAGAAGAACGAGACGGCGAGGGTGGAGATCGCGGCCGCCGCGCGGACCGGGCGCTGCCGCATCCGGAAGGCGAGGACGTCGCCCATGGTGAACTTGCCGGTGTTGCGAAGGAGTTCCGCGACCAGCAGCAACGCCACCAGCCACGCGACGAGGAACCCGATCGAGTAGAGGAAACCGTCGTAGCCGTTGATCGCGATGGCACCGGCGATACCCAGGAACGACGCCGCGGAAAGGTAATCGCCCGAGATCGCGATCCCGTTCTGCGGGCCGGTGAACGCGCGACCTGCGGCGTAGTAGTCGGAAGCGGTCTTCGTATTCCGGCTGGCCCGGAAAACGATCACGAGGGTGATCGCGACGAATACCGCGAAAATGGTGATGTTGAGCGCCGGATTGCTGCCCTGGACACCCGCGGCCAGTGTGCTCACCGTTCGGTCCCTTCGACCTCGTGCCGGATCTTGTCGGCGAGCGGATCGAGTTTCCGGTTCGCATACCGGACATAAAGGCCGGTGATCACAAAAGTCGACACGAACTGCAGCAGGCCGAAGACCAGGCCGACGGTGATGTTGCCGAAGAGCTTGGTGCTCATGAACGCGGTCGCGTAGTCGGCGAGGAGCACGTAGAGCAGATACCAGAGAAGGAACAGCGCGGAGATCGGGAAAACGAATACCCGGAGCCGTCGCCGCAGCTCGGTGAATTCCGCGCTCGCCTGCACCTTTTCCCAGTCGGATTCCGGATCGGACCCGAGGTCTTGATCGGCATCACGCACTTCGGACCTCCCACCTGACGCGACCACTCGCAGATTTCGGTGTCACGGAAGATCATGCCCCTTATAGGGCGCGAGAGGGGCAATCCATTTGAGTGAACGGTACGACCCTGAGTAGACAGTCGCGACACGACCGGGTGAACTACTTCCGGTGACGACCCTTTCCGGCCGTCCGCGTCTTCTCTTCGGCCTGCCCGAACCGGGCGACCGCGCGATCGCGCATGAACCCGAGCGGGTCGGGCGCGTGCAGCCGCAGCATCACGCCGTGGACGTCGTCCGGCCGCCCGTACCCGGTCGCGCGGCTCACCACATAGGTGGTCAGGAACGCGGCAGGCACGGTGATCAGCGCGGGCTGGTTCGAGAACCACGGCGCCCAGCCGCCGGTGTACTTGCTGACGATGTTGACCACCAGCGCGGTCAGCACCAGGCCGCCGCCGACGAGCATCCCGGCCAGGGCGCCGGGCCAGCTGAGCTTCCGCCACCAGACCCCGAGCAGCAGCAGCGGGCTGAACGTGGACGCGGCCAGCGCGAACGACATCCCGACCGAAAGCGACAGATCCTCCGACGGCAGCAAGACCGCCAGCGCGAACGGGATCAGCGCCACGATCGCCGTCGCCACCCGGAAATCGCGGACCCGGCCTGGCAGCACGTCGGTGGACACCACCCCGGCGACACTCACCAGCAGCCCCGACGAACTGGAGAGGAACGCGGCGAACGCGCCTGCCGCGGTCACCGCGCCCAGGATCTGCCCCCAGAGACCGGGGAGGACCGCGGACGGCAGCAGCAGGACGGCCGCGTCGGTCTTCCCGGTCACCAGCAGTTCCGGGACGTACATCCGCGAAAGCGCGCCCAGCAGCGTCGGGAACAGGTAGAACAGGCCGAGCAGCAGCAGGACGTGCACCGTCGTGCGGCGCGCGGCCTTGCCGTCGGGGTTGGTGTAGAAGCGGACCAGGACGTGCGGCAGGCCCATGGTCCCGAGGAACGTCGCGAGGATCAGCGAATAGACCTGCAGCAGATCGGTGAGACTGCCCGAACCCGGCCGCAGCCAGTCGCTGTTGGACGCGGGCGCGTCACTGACCACCGGGACCGGCGTGCCCGCGGTGAACTTCAGCGTCGTGCCCTTGGTGACCTTGTGCCCGGCTTCCGGTGTCCACACCGCGAAACCGTTGGCCCGCGCGCCTTCTATCTGGCCGTACGCCTCGAGGACGGTGACCGAGGTGACCTTCAGCGTGACGTCGGTCTGGACGGAGATGGTGGTGTTCTCGGTGAACATCGGCGGCGCGGGCTGCCCCAGCGGGCGCGCGCTGCCCGGCCCGCCGGAGCCGACGAACACGATGCACAGGACGAACGCCGGCACCGCGATGGCGAACAGTTTGAGCCAGTACTGGAAGGCCTGGACGACGGTGATGGCGCGCATCCCGCCCGCGATCACGTTGAAGCCGACCACGAAGGTGACCAGGAGCGCTCCGGCCCACACCGGCACCGGCAGGATGGTCGTCAGCGTCAGGCCGGCGCCCTGCAGCTGCGGGACCATGTAGAGGATCCCGATGAACACCACGAACGCCGTCGAAACCCGGCGCAGCATGGTCGAGCCCAGCCGCATCTCGACGAAGTCCGGCAGCGTGTACGCGCCGGACCGCCGCAGCGGCGCGGCGACGAACAGCATCAGCGCGAGATAACCGGCGGTGAAGCCGATCGGGAACCACAGCGCGTCGGCGCCGTCCTTGAGCACGATGCCCGCGACGCCCATGAACGACGCGGCGGACAGGTATTCACCGGAGATCGCGGCGGCGTTGCGCCGGGAGCGCACGGTGCGGCGGGCGACGAGGAAGTCGTGCGTGCTGACGGCCGACCTCGAGGAACGATGCCCCAAGTAGAAGGTCAGGACCGCTACCAGCACGATGCCGGCGAGGGCCCACGGATTCAGCTGCTGCACAGCAGGGATCCTCGCACGTGCAGCTCCGTAATCAGTTCTCGATCATGTCGACGAAGTCGCGTTCATGGCGTTCGGCGAGCCGGTTGTACCAGAGCCCGATGCCGAACAGGAACGGAAACGGTGCCACGCCGAGGATCAACCAGGGCAACGGAATGCCGACGACGACCACCCGTCCGAATGACGGGATCAGGTAGAACAGCACCGGAAGTGAACACAGCGTGACCATCACCAGCAGCGCCAGCAGGGAGGCCGTCCGCAGCTGGATCTTCACCAGATCCCGGACGAGGAGCTTTCCCCAGCTGGTCTGCTCTTCGAGTTCGACCCTCGCCCGCAGGGTGCTCGTGGCCTGCCGCGGATCGGCGAGGATCACCCGCTGCCGCTTGGGTTTCGCGTGGTGTTCGGGCTTCGCCTGCTCGTGCTTCGGGCCGGACGGCGCACCCGGCACGGGCTCGACGACGGCACCTTCGGGCTGCGGCGGTTTCTTGTGCCTGCCCTTGCCCAGCGTCGGGTCCGGTTCGCGGACGCCGTTGACGCGGCGGTAGAAGTCGTCGGTCATGTCCCGCCGCTACGTCGACCGGTTGGTGCCGACGAGCCGGTCCTTGAGCGCGCGCGTGTGGCGGCGGCTCACCGGCAGCACCTTCTCCTCGTTGCCGATGACGACCTGGTAACCGCCCTGCCCCATCCGCAACTCGGTGACCAGCGGCAGCGAGACCAGGAACGACCGGTGGATCCGGACGAAACCCGCCTTCTCCCAGCGCTCTTCGAGTTGCGCGAGCGGGATGCGGACCAGGTGGCTGCCGTCGGTGGTGAACAGCCGGGCGTAGTCACCCTGCGCTTCGACCCACCGGACCGAAGACCGCGGGATCAGCTTCGTGGTGCCCGCGAGCTCGACGGGGATGACCTCGTCGTCGTTCTGGACGAGCCCCGTCCCCTCGGGACCGCCCCGCTGCGGCGCGGCGTTCGCGGCGAGTTTGTCGATCACGCGGACGATCGCGCGGTCGAGTCTGTCCTGCTGGTACGGCTTGAGCACGTAGTCGAGCGCGCCGAGGTCGAAGGCGTTGACGGCCTCTTCGGCGTGCCCGGTCACGAACACCAGCGCCGGTGACGGGCGCAACGCGGCGAACACGCGGGACATCTCCATGCCGGAAAGCCCTGGCATGTCGATGTCGGCGAACACCGCGTCCACGATCGGGAGGCCGCGCGCCTTGCGGTCGCCGAGCCTCGGGTCGTCGGTGGACAGCAGGCGCAGCGCCTCCGAAGCGTCGATCGCCGGGAAGACCAGGGCGACGTGCGGGCTGTTCCGGAGACAGTGAACGAGTTCGTCTAGCCCTTTGGGCTCATCGTCCACCGCAAGGACAATGAGCTTCCGGGTGTCATCGTGAGCACTCACAGTGAGTCGCATAATGCCCATTGCCGGGTTCCCTGTCCAGCCCGCTTCACGAAAGTCGAACGAAAAGGACGGCACCGGCACCCCCGCGCCTGGGGTGGCCGGTGCCGTCATCTTTTCCGGTGACACGAACCGCCTAGCCGTGCCACATCTCTTCCTTCACGGGGTGAAGGTGAACCAGTTGACGCTCACGAAATCGGCGGGCTGCCCGCTCGTGAAGGTCAAGTAGACGTCGTGTTTTCCGGTGATCCCGCTGATGTTCGCCGGCACGGTCCGCCAGTTCTGCCAGCCTCCGGTGTCACCGACGGCGAAGCTGCCGACGGGCGCGTTCGACCGGCTGTCGAGCCGCACCTCCACGAGGCCGCTCACGCCGCCCGCCGCGCCGGACGCCACCCGCGCCTGGAACTGCCTGCCGGTCTGCGTTCCGAAGTCGACGCCTCGATACAGCGCCCAGTCGCCGTTGCCCGCCGGGCCGATGTTCTGGCCGCCGCCGGGGTCGGACGTGGCCTGCTTGGCTATCCCGGCGGCCTGGCTGTAGGACTCCGCCTGGATCGTGCCGTACGCACTGCCACCGCCGGGAGAACCCGTGGTCGTCGTGGGTGTGGTGGGTGTCGTGCCGCCGCCGCGGGTCAGGACGGTGACGTAGTCGACGAGCATCGGATGCCCCGGCACGATCCCGGGCCCCGGCGTCGTGGTGCCGGAGTTGTTGTTCGGGAACGCGCCGCCGATCGCGACGTTCAGTAACACGAAGTAGCCGGCGTGGTTCGTCATGTTCGCCCAGGTGGTGGCATCGACCTGGTTCTGGCTGACCGAATGGAACTGCTGGCCGTCCACGAACCAGCGGAACACGTTGGGGCTGGCGCTCGTGTCCCATTCGAAGGTGTAGGTGTGGAACGCGCTCTGGCAGCTCGCGCCCGGGCAGGCCCTGCTGCCGACGAGGCCGGTGGTCTCGTTGCACGGGCCGCCGGGGTTGACGCCGCAGTGCAGGACGCCCCAGACCGAGTTGATCCCGTTGACGTTCTCCATGATGTCGAACTCGCCGACGGCGGGCCAGTTCCAGTAGTTGCCGCGATACGGCGAGCCGAGCGCCCAGAACGCAGGCCAGTAACCAAGTGCCGCGGCGCCGGTGACGTTCGGCATCTGGATCCGGCCCTCGATGCGCAGCGCGCCACCCGACGGCGGTTTGAAGTTCGTGCGCTGCGTTTCGATCCGCGCGGAGGTCCAGTTGCCCGCGCCGTCACGCAGCGGCGTGATCCGCAGGTTCCCGGAACCGTCTTGGGCGAGGTTGGCGGGGTTCGCGGTGTAGTTCTGGATCTCGCCGGTGCCCCAGTTGCCGGGGCCGCCGGGGTACGCGTGACCGGTGTCGATGATCCAGTTCGCGTTCGACGGGAGCGAACCCGCGGCGCCGGTGAAGTCGTCGGTGAACACGGTGGTCCAGCCGGACGGCGGGGGCGGGACGGCGGCCGCGGCCGGGAGCGTCAGCGGTATGGCGATCAACGCCGCGCCGACCGCCGCGCCGAGCGCGAGCTTCCAGCGACTCCGGTGGCTCGGACGGCTCGCTTGGGGAGAAGTAACGGACATCGGACCTCCTCGTCAACACTGTCGAGGGTTTGTTGCCGTTCACAACAAAGCGGTATGTCCGATATGACACCTGGTCTGAACCACTTACGCCTACCACCGTTCGGGTGAATCCGTCCGAGGCGGTCACGGCTCTTGGGCGTTATGAACGGACCTTTCATAACAAAATTTGTTATGAAAGGTCCGTTCATAACATCGGCGTCAGAGGCCGAAGCGGCTCCAGGCGGCCTTGTGCTGAACGGCGTCCAGCAGCGCGCTCGCCGCGGCCGGTGCGCCGATGCCGAGCCGTGCCAGCAGCGCCTTCTTCGGTTCGGCGACGGAGATCTCGGCGTCCGGGTACCGCTCGGTGATCACCTGGCGGAGGCTGCCGACGCCGTCGATGAGACCGAGTTCGACCGCGCGGGCGCCCAGCCAGACGTCCCCGTTGAACAGGTCGTCCGAACCGGAAAGGCGCTCGCCCCGACGCTCGGTGACCCAGTCGACGAACAGTTCGTGGAGCTGGCCGTGCATCTTCTTCAGCCACTCGACGTCTTCCGGCTTCTCCGGGCTGAACGGGTCGAGCCGGGACTTGTTCGCCCCCGCGGTGTGCAGCCGCCGCTCGATACCGAACCGCTCCAGCAGACCGGTGAACCCGAAGCCGCCGCTGATCACGCCGATGGAACCGACCATCGACGTCCGATGCGCGTAGATCTCGTCGGCCGCGCAGGCCAGCCAGTAACCACCGGACGCGGCGACGTCCTCGGCGAAGGCCAGCACGGGCACGTTCTTCTCGTCGGCGAGCTGGCGGATCCGTTCCGCGATCAGGCCCGACTGCGTCGGCGCCCCGCCCGGCGAGTTGATCTGCAACGCGACGGCCTTCAGCCGGTCGTGTGCGAACGCGCGCGTCAGCGCCGATTCGACGGCGGCGAGGTTGATCGACCCTCTCGCCAGGGGCGACGGGGTCGGTGTGATGACCCCGTGCAGCTTCACCACGGCGACGACGTCCTTGCGTTCACCCCGATCGCCGATCATCGGGAGACGGGAGGTCAACTTGTCCGCAACGCTCATACCGCCAGGTTACCGACGTTCAGGACGGCAGCACGCCGCTGCGCGAACCGGTCACCCCGCTGGCTTCGTTCGAGCCGCCCTGAGACGGGACCGCTGCGCTGTCGGCCGAGAAGTCCGGCAGGTTGGGCCGCACACCGGGCATGAACTTCGGCACCCGCAGGGTGACCTTCATACCGGCGCCGGGCGCGGTCTCGACCATGAGCGCGTAGTCGCGGCCGAACACCTGCTGCATCCGCTGGTTGATGTTGCCGAGGCCGACGTGCGCGCCGGTGCGGTGCTGGCTGCGGAGGTCCGCGAGTTTGGCGGGCTCCATGCCGATGCCGTCGTCCTCGACGCTGATCAGCGCCTCGGCGCCGTAGTCCTCGGCGATCACCGTGACGCAGCCGCCGGACGGCTTCGACGCGAGGCCGTGTTTGACGGCGTTCTCCACCAGCGGCTGGATGATCAGGAACGGCACGACCACCGAAAGCACCTCGGGCGCGATCTTCATCCGCACTTCGAGTCGCCCGCCGAACCGGGCGTTCTCGATGGTCAGGTACCGGTCGATGTTCCGCAGTTCCTCGGCGAGCGAGGTGAACATGCCCGACGTCCGGAACGAGTAGCGCGTGAAGTCGGCGAAGTCCTGAAGCAGCTCTCGCGCCTCTTCCGGGTCTGTCCGGATCAGCGACGAGATCGTGTTGAGCGCGTTGTAGACGAAGTGCGGCGAGATCTGCGCGCGCAGCGCCTTGATCTCGGCCTGCTGGAGCTGGTTCTTCGATTCGTCCAGGCGCGCCAGTTCGAACTGGGTGCAGACGAACTGCGCCACCGCGTCGGCCATCTGCACCAGCCGCCCGCGTGTGCGCCCGACGACCAGCAGCGCCGCCTCGGTCTCGCCCTCGACGATCAGCGGCACGATCACCGCGGTCCGCATCCGGCAGGTGCCGCGGTGGTTGCACGGCATCTTGTCGTGCGCGACGACCTCGCGGCGGTGCTTGCGGATCGCGTTGCCGATGGCGTCGACGAGATCGACGTAGTGGTCGTTGGCCTCGCCGTCCCAGGACAGCAGCGTGCCTTCGCTGTCGGTGATGCCGACGGCGACGCAGTCGAGCATCTCAAGCAGCTGACTGGTGATCTTGTCGGCGACCTGTTCGTCGAGCCCCTCGCGGAGGTCGGGCGTCGCCTTCGACATCCGGTGGACGGCTTGCAGCACCGCGTTCTCCACGATGCTCGCGGGACGCCGCAGCTTGATCAGCAGGACGACCACGAGAATCGCGAGGAGCAACGCGACACCCCAAGGGATGATCTGCGCGATCTCGAGCCCGGACACGGCGTCCATGCTCTGCGCTCGACCAACCGGGTGCAAGGTCTGCTCCCCACTTTCCGTTGAGTTGTGACAACTGAGGGTGGGGTCGACCCTACCCAAGACCGGGGGTTCTCCCCATGGTCACTCCCCGTGGCACCGGGAAGACTGTCCGCAGGCAATCGCTTCCGGGGGAGGAACACAATGCGCGGAATGGGGAAACTCGCGGCGGGTGCGCTGGCGGGGGTCCTGCTGGCGAGCGCGACGGCGGGGACGGCGGCCGCGGCGGGCGATCCGGTCCGCGCGGCGGTCGGGGACCTGGTCGCGAAAGGGGGTTTCCCGGGCGCGGTTGTCGAGGTCCGGAACGGTGAGGCGGTCTCGCGGTTCGGCGCCGGGTACGCGAACCCGGTCACCCGCGAACTCGCGGGACCGCACCACCGGTTCCGGATCGCCAGCAACACCAAGGCGTTCGTCGCCGCGGTGGTCCTGCAACTGGCGGGTGAAGGCGCGCTTTCGCTCGACGACACCATCGAGCGGCGACTCCCCGGCGTGGTCCGCGGACCGGGCTACCAGCCGGAAAAGATCACGCTGCGCATGCTGCTGAACCACACCGGCGGGGTGCACGATCCGCTGGATCCGCACTTCTTCGACCCGTACCTCGTGCGGGGCGACCGGGCGCACATCATCACGCCATCGGAGGTGATCCGGCGGTCGCTCGTCGATCCGCCCTCGTTCGCGCCGGGCACCGGGACCGAGTACTCGAACACGGGATTCCTGTTGCTGGGCAAGGTGATCGAGAAGGTCACCCGCCACGATGTCCGCGAGGAGATCCAGCGGCGGCTCCTCGGCCCGCTCGGTCTCGAGCGGACGTATTTCCCGGTCTGGTCGCCGTTCCTGCGCGGCCCGCATCTGCACGGGTACGACCTGAGCGAGCCCGCGAAGGACATGACCGTGTTCAGTCCGTCGTATGACTGGACCGCCGGCGCGATGGTGTCGACGGTCGGCGATCTCGCGACGTTCCATCGCGCGCTGCTGGCGGGACGGCTCCTGGAACCCGCGCAGCAAGCCGAACTCAAGCGGTTGGCGCCGTACAGCGAGTTCGGCGCGTACGGCGCCGGTGTCGAGACGCTCAACCTGCCGTGCCCGGGCGGTCCGAAGACGGTCTGGGGGAACACCGGGGCGGGGCCAGGGTTTTACAGCGTCTCGATGAGCACCGAGGACGGCTCGAAGCAGATCGTGCTGGCGTTGAACGTGTACGACCTGGCAAAGGACGTGGCACACGAGGCGCCGCTGCCAAGCAGTCCGCTCCCTGCCGTGGCCGTGGCCCTGTGCTGAGTCACTTCAACAGTCGCGACATCCGCCGGTCCGCCAGTGGTTTGCCGCCGGTCTGGCAGGTGGGGCAGTACTGGAACGACTTGTCCGCGAACGAGATCTCGCGGATCGTGTCGCCGCAGACCGGACACGGCAGCCCGGTCCGCGCGTGCACCCGCAGCCCGGACCACTTCTCCCCCTTGAGCCGGGCCGCGGACTGGCCGACCGAACGCGTCACGGCGCTGGTCAGCACTTCGCGGATGGCCTCCGAGAGCCCGTCCAGCGCTCCTTCGGACAGCTTTCCGGTTGTGGCGTAAGGAGAAAGCTTCGCCATGTGCATGATCTCGTCGGAGTAGGCGTTGCCGATCCCGGCGATCAGCGACTGATCGGTCAGCGCCGTCTTCAACCGCTCGGTGCGCCCGGCGAACAGTTTCTCGAGTCCAGCCCGGTCCAGCGACAGCGCGTCCGGCCCGAGCCGCGCGATGCTGGCGACGTCCTTCTCCGGATCGCGCACGATCCAGACCGCTAGCCCCTTCTTCGTGCCGGCTTCGGTGAGGTCGAAGCCCGGCCCGGCGGCGGCGTCGAGGTGGACGCGCAGCGAGATCGGCCCCTTGCCGGGTTTGAGCGGCGTCGGCGACAAGGCGTCGGACCAGCGCAGCCAGCCCGCCCTTGCCAGGTGGACGACCAGATGGAGATCGCCGGCGACGAGGTCGAGATGCTTGCCGAAGCGACCGGCCCCGGTGACCTCGCGGCCGTGCAGTTCGGTCCACGGCGGTGTCGCCGTCTTCAGGACGCTGAGGGACGACACGTCGACGCGGAAGACCGTCTTGCCCACCGCGTGTTCACGCAGGTGGTGAGCGAGCGCTTCGACCTCGGGTAACTCGGGCATGGCCCCAGTCTCGCGCGTTCAGGCCGCTTCGACTACTCCACCGGGTGCAGCGGGCCGTCGAAATCCGGCAGCGAGTGCTTCTGGATGGTCTTGGTGATCTTCGAGACCTCGCCGCGCACGGTGAACATGCCGCGAATGGTGCCCACCCAGCGCTCGGACGGCCGGTCGCCCGCCAGATCGCCCTCGGTCTCGGCGACCACGGTCCACGGGCGGCGCAGGATCCACCGCAGCGGGAAGAACAACGCGATCAGCAAGAGCGCCAGCGGAACCCAGGACGGGATCATCACGTCCGCCGGGGTCCACGTGATGAGCACGATCGCGAGCAGCGCCGTCACGACGATCATCGCGATACCCGGACCGTAGCTGCCCGCCACATCGTGCTCGAAGTCGTCCGCAGTCGCGGGAGCACGCCATTCCATCTGGGCTCGGACCACCCAGTCACGGCCGTCCTCGCCGTGCACCAGCCGGTTCATTCAGTCGCCTCCCGCGCGGCCGCTCGCTCGTGGTGAGCGAGCTCCACCGTACCGTGATCACGGCTGGATTCGCGAGAGTTCGAAGGCGATATGTCCCTCTCGAGCGTTACGGGCACGTGGGGTAGTCGACGCCCGGTTCCGGATAGTGGGAAGTGGGCTTCACTGGGCTCGGCTCGTCCTCCGAAGGCTCGCCGGACGGCGTCTCGGTCGTGCTCTCAGGAGTGCCTGTCACCGGCGAAGTGGACCCTTCCGGGTCAGTGGTCGACTCCGGCTTGTTGTTCGGATCCGTCGACTCCCGCGGCGTGGTCGTCGTGGGACTCAGCGACCCCTCGGACGGCGGGATGTCGTCCCGCTTCGAGGTGGTCTGGTTCGAGCCGGTCTCCGGGACCTCGTTGCGCGGCGACGTCTCCTCCTGCGAGGGGACCAGGCCAGGCTGGGGCTGGGGCTGTTGTGGTTCCGGCTGATGGATGTCGTCGCCGACGAGTTCCTTCCGCGACTTGCCGGCATTGCCGGCACCGGGAAGGCTCGGCACGTCGGCCGCGCCGAGTTCCGCCGCCGGGCCCCGCCCGGTCTCGATCGGCTGGGAGCCCTTGCCGTGCAGCTGGTCCTCGGCGATCCGCTGCGGCGGGATCTCCACCGGCCCGCCCTGGCCCGGCGGGGCGACCTGCGCCGGCAACAACGCCAGCTCCGGCAGCCCGCCACCGGACAACCCGATGGTGTGGGTGACGTCGGTGCCGAACACGGCCGGACCGGCGACGATCCCGACCGCGCCCGCGGCGGCCGTCGAGGCCACCGCCAGCCCGACCTTGACCTTCGACCCGAGCAAGATCCCCTTGACCGACGCGGCCAGCCCGGACAACGCCCCGGAAGACCCGCTCGCGTAGATCCCGGCGGCACCCGGCACCAGCAGGGCCACCACACCGGCGTGCGCCCGCAGCGAAGAACAGACGTCACGCAACTCGTCGTGCGTGGCACGGCAGGACTGGCACCCGATCAGATGAGCCTTGATCCGGCGAGCCTCGGCACCGGTGACACTGCCCGCGGTGAACCCGCCGAGCTTCTCCACCACCGCACGACACGAATCCGGCCCGCGGTTCACCGACAGATGCGCCTGGAGATACGCCGCCCGCAACCCCTGCCGCGCCCGACGCGCCAACGCCGCCGTCGCGTTCGCGCTCAACCCGAAATGCGGCGCGACCATCGAGGGCTGCTCACCCTCGACCTCCGTCTGCCACAACACCGAACGCCAGCGCTCCGGCAAACTCGTGAAAGCGGTCGTGATCAGCGAATGCTCGGCCGTACGGGCATGCGTGTCCGCCCCCGCCCCGGCCCGGAAAGTCAGCTCGTCGTCGCTCACCGGCACGTCACGACGCGCGCCATGCCACTCCCACGACACCCGGCGAGCCACCGTCAGCAGATACGCCCGGACATAGTCCCGCGGACCCGCGCCCCGGCGCAGCGCCTGAAGCACCCGGAAGAAAGTCTCGGCCGTGATGTCCTCCGCCTCCGACCGATCGGAGGCCAGACTGCGCGCGAGCCGCCGCACCGCGGCGGCGTGAAGCTCGAAAAGCTCCCCGAAAGCGGCGTCCTCCCCCTCGCGGAGCCGTTGGAGCAATGCCTGCTCGTCGGATTCCGAGACCGCCTGAAGCGGCACTGTGCCCTGCTCGGTCATCCGGCCAGGCACCTCCTCCCCGAAGGACTCACCATTCGGTCGAATGGGGACACCATACGGAGGTATGCAGCCGTCGTCACCCCTTGTACGCCAGGCGTGACACCGGAGCACGTGCCGGGGTGGGTCAAAACGGCTACTGACGGTCGGTGTATGGTTGTCCCACTGCTTCAAACGAGTGTCGAAGCAGCGAGTTACATGCGGATGTAGCGCAGCTGGTAGCGCATCACCTTGCCAAGGTGAGGGTCGCGGGTTCGAATCCCGTCATCCGCTCGCAAGTGGGCGAGGTATGTCCAGGGAACGCCTGGACCATGGCTTGCTCGCCATAATCCCCGGGGGGCCGAGCCCCCCGGACCCCCACGGTTCGTTCACCTCACCTTTTCGGGTGGGCATGGGGCACGTTGATCTTCTTGTTCCTCGGTTTCTCCGTTGTTCTTCTTGGTTACTAAGTGCTACAGGTTCGGTGAGCGGAGTCACACGACCGTAGTAATTCGGATTTGTGCATATGTCGGCCTGCTGGCGGCGGTCGTCACCTGGGCGTTCGGTACTTTGTGGGCCGGATCTTCGAGGTGGGGAAACACGGATGAGCGAGAGCGTGCGCGACGGCGGTCCCGTCGCGACCATGGAAGCCGAGCGGGAGACGCCTGAGTCCGGCAAACCCGCGAAGCGAGGCCTGCTCGACAGGCTCCCCTACTGGGCCCTTTGGGCGCTGACCGCGGTACCCATCGTGTTGTCCATCGCCGAGGTCGTCCGCGCGCCCAAGATCAACCACGCGGACTACTGGGTCGTCCTCGGCCTGATCGCCGACAAGAACGGCGACCTCGACGTCGCTCAGCTGTTCCACCTCTACCACGAACACCCGATCGTGCTGGTCGGCATCGTCTTCTGGCTCGACGCGAAACTGTTCGCCGGGACCCAGCCACCGCTCGGTTTCCTCAGCGTCGTCCTCGCGGCCGGCATGTTCGCCGCACTGTGGAGCATGCTGCCCCGCACCCTCACCGGCCTGCGCCGTGCCGGCGTCGTCGCCGGACTCTCCGGCCTGGTGTTCTCCGCGGGCACGGTCGAGTACTTCGGTGACGGCATGATGGGCGTCCAGTGGCTCCTCGGACTCGCACCCGCCGTCATCGCGATCGCCTTCGCGCACCACGGCAAGCTGATCCCCGCCTTCCTCTTCGCCTTCATGGGCAGCCTCGGGCACGGTGTGGCGTTCCCGGTCTGGATCGTCCTGGCGCTCGTCCTCTGGCTCCGCGGCGAGAGCCGGATCAGGACCGCGCTGCCGCTCGGCCTCGGCCTCGTCGTCTTCATCCTCTGGCGCCTCGCGCCGTGGCCACCGAGCTACCAGAAGCCGAACGTCGTCGGCGCCGACACCTACCTCGGCGCGATGACCAGCACCATCGGCCAGTCCTGGTCCACCAAGTCCCCTGATCTAGCGTTCCTGGCGGGCGCGCTGACCGTCGGCCTCTTCGGCGTCCTGATCGCGGCAGCCGTGAAGCAGCGGCTCACGGCCAAGACCGAGAACTTCACCGGAACCCTCGACGGCCAGGCGCCGGTCGCCGCCGTCGCGGGCTGGTTCGGGCTCGCCGCCCAGGTGACGCTGAACGGCGCGATGATCGGCGTCAGCCGAGGCGGCTACAACGCCACCGAAGGCATGTCGCCCCGCTACGTCGGGATCGGGCTCCTGGGCGTCTGCGCGGTACTCGTACTGCTGGTGACTCGCGGCCCGCGGGCACTGCGACTGAAGGCGATCCCGCTGGCGCTGGTCATGACGCTGTGCGTCTACGCGATCGGGAACACCGCCGCGGGCGCGACCCGGTACCGCTACGCGTACCAGCCCGTCCTCGGAGTGGCGATGCAGGTCAACGCCGGCAACGTGATGGGCAAGATGTTCGCCTACCCCGACTTCCTCGAGCAGGAACGGGCGATGGGCATCTACCCGTTCGTCCCAGACTTCACTTTGGGCTGCGGCGCGGGCGGACCGGAACTAGAAACGAACGTCGACCTCGCCAAGGCCGTCGAACTCAAGGGCCCCGGCTACGGCACCAAGGACACCGCGGGCGCGGTCGACACCGCGCCGGTGACCGGCGACAAGCAGATCAACGGCTGGGCGCTCATCGGCGGACAGCAGGCCCAATGCATCCTCATCACGGACGGCTCGGGCAAGGTCGTCGGCGGCGGCACGGTCGGTCTCCCCCGCGACGACATCTCGCAGTTCATGAACGGCACCGGCCGCTCCGGCTGGCAGGCCGTCGCGGCGCCGGAGGTCAAGGACCCGGTCGTCCTCGCCTATCGCGACGGCGTCTACCACCGCATCACCACGATCAAGGACGCCGGAAAGGGCTAGAGGGCGGGCGCTTTGAAGGGGTCGTGCTCGGCGAGGAGCTTGTCGACCCGTGCCTGGTCGACTCTACTGACAACGGTGTTCTCGTCCTGCCTGTCACGGATGCACTTGGCGAGGGTGAACGCCGAGGTCGTCAGGAAGAGCATGCCGAGGGCGAGGAAGCCGCGGACCCAGCCGTCGACCGGCAGGTACCAGATGCCGATGACGACCGCGATCAGCGCGAGACCGAACGAGAGCGCAGCCTGGACGAAGAACGCGACGGTGGTGGGAGGCGCTGCGGAGGTTTTCGTCATGCGTACCAAGGTGCGCCGACGGCCGCCCGATGTCTTGAGTATGCCTACTCAAGAAGGTGTCGCGATCAGATCTCGTGGCCGTCCATCATGGTCGGCGCAACCAGGACAGGTCGTCGTCGCGCTCGGCGGCCGCGGAGATCTTCGAAGCATGTGCTACCGGCGAGAGGGGGTTCCGCGATAGATCACCTATCGAGGGTGCACTCAGGCCTGATTTATCTGCTGGGCGAGATCACCTGGTCTGCCCTAGCGGCTGGACCATTTCTTGCTTGTTGCCTGCGCATGGTGCAGTCATCCGATACCTGACCAGCCACGTCGAGAGGACAGCCTGATCACTACGAAGCTCGGGGCAGCGTGTTCGTGACCAGTTCGCGCCCTACCACTCGGCTCACCTGCGAGCTAATCGCCAGCATCGGCCGACCATAAGACCGGCTGGCGCTCCAAAAGGTAACTCGATGCCCCCTCCTCCCACGGAAAAAGTCCATCCTTATCCGGCCAATACAGCACCAACACCGAGAATTCGTCTGTCTTGTAAAAATTCACCGCCTGCTGCACATACTCCGAATAGAGATCCTTATTCAGCAGACGGAAACAAGCCTCGACGCCTTCAAGTGCCAAATCCGTCCGAATCATATCTCCAAATACAGAACCGGATCTTATCAATTCAACCAAGTTGTCGATAACCGCAAACTCTGTTTCGATGTCAAGTCCGATAACCAAGACCTCTGGGTGCCCGAGAACATGCTCAAGCCCCACGGTATAGCCGAAGTCCGGTTCGTCGGCGTCCTCCGAAAACACGCCAACCTTGTGGTAGTCGTACTCCCTGACGTCAGATATGACGCGCACAGCTTGTGGAATTCCGGACACAGAGTTCTTTCGATCAATACCGCAAAGATCACACGACTCATCATGCTTCACGTATGTCACCACTTGTTCGACTTTGCCCGGTTGCACACTCGACACAGCAACTGCCCGTTTGACGGATCACCGGACCCATTATGCGACTTGGGTACCACATGATCAACTTGACCCTCGTTTGTCGGTGGCGTGATCCCTCGTTGATGCCTTTTGGGCTTGACGACCTCAGCTCCACAGGACTCACATATGTACACGCCGTTGTGGGAACCAGCATTCTCCCCCCATACTTCACGCTTCCCCGCTGGGGTAAAATTCTTACCCGGACGCGAGCCTGGCTCACAGCGTGACGCGTTATGCCCAAGAAGCGCTACGGACCCGAGATCCACATAGTAGGTGTGGTCGACATCGACGGTGAGGTTGTGGACGCGGGCGGGCGCGTCCCAGGTCCGAACCGCGGTGACCTGTACCCAGGTACCGGTGCTGGTCTGCAACCAGCTTCCGACCGTCAGCGCGCTGGCGGGGACCCATTCCCGCAGGTCGGGTGCCCAGAACGGGTGACCATCGGTGGCCACGATCGGTGCCCCGTCGACGATACTGATCTCGACCAGGCGTTTCTGACCTTGGCCGATGATCGTGGCCACAACTTTCCGAGCCGTGGTCTTGCCGGTCTCCAGATCGGTGGCCTGCACCTGATCGTCAAGTGTCACCTGCTCGATCGGCTTCGTCGTGCCATCCGCCATGAGGACCCGCGTACCGGGGACGAAGCTGTTGCAGCTCGAGCTGCTCGCCGCGTCGGCACCGCCCATGGCCGCGGCCGCAGCGCCGACGACGCCCTCACCTTCGCTGACGGCCACCACAACTTGGACCGCGTTCGCCGCCATCTCGGCGTCGGCGAGGATCCGTTCCGTGTCGGCGATGACCTTCTGGGCCTTCTCCACTTCGCGGCCGAAGGTCGCTAGAGCCCGCGCGCCCTTCCAGAAGCTGGCGACGATCTCGCCGACCTTCAGGATCTTGCCCCAGGGGATGAAGTTGAGGAGGGTGCTGATGCACGAGCCGACCGAGCCCTCGATACAGCCCATGATGTCGTCCCAGCCGATGAGACTCTTGATCAACTCACCGGCCGCGTCTACGAAGACGTCCCATTTGGACTTCTTCACGACGGCTTGCGCTTCCTTGTAGGACTTCTCGTTGTAGCCCCGCTTGGCCTTCTCCCGCTGTTCGGCCGCGTAGCGCTGTCCCTGCGGCGAAGACGGCGAACTCGCCATGACAGTGCAGCTCTTGCTGCCGCCGCAAGAGGCGGCTTGTTCGGTGCCTTCGCGGCAGAACAGGCCGTCCTCGCCCATGTGGAAACAGGCCGACATGCCGGACGGGTCCGTCATGGTCACCGGCGAGTTGTTCGCATAGGCGTACGGGTTCCACAGCTGCGGGACCGCGGGATCCAGCACCGGGTCGGTCTTGGTGAACCGGCCGAGCGCCGGGTCGTACTCGCGTGCGCCGAGATGGGTCAGACCGGTCGCGTCTTGATAGCCACCGACGAAACCGTGCTTGTCCGGCCAAGTGGACGGCGCGGGACCGCGTGGGTTGCCGAACGGGTCCATGTAGCGCTGGGTGGGGGCGAGTGTTCCCGCGGAGATTGCCAGGCCGTTCGTGCCGTGGAGGTCACCGAGCATCCACTTGAGACTGGACCCACCGACACGCACAGCGACCTGAACCCCGCCGTGCTGGTAGAAGCGGGTCGCGGTCACCCCGGTCGTGCCGGTGGTGATGACCAGTTCGAGGTCGCCGATCGCCAGCGTGGCGCCGGTCGGAGCGCGGGTGACGAGCCGATTGCCTTCGGCGTCGTAGATGTACTTGCTCTCCCCCGTCGGCGTCGCGACCCCGGCGGTTCTTCCTTCGTGGTCGTAACTGAACGTCTGGGTATCGCCGCCGACGTTCCGCGTCAGCATCGAGCCGGCGTCGTCGTAGGTGTAGCCGCTCGTCGACGTGCCGTTCGGGCCGCTCGTGTCCACCTTCTGCAGGGCATGTGGCTTGACGGCGGTCGGCCCTGCCGCCGGATAGGTGGAAGTACTCGTGACGTCGCCGGTCGACTTGTGGTCGACCTCCTTCGTCCGGTTGCCGGTCTTGTCGAAGGAATACGACTTCCAGTACGGCGCGGCACCACCGAGCGCCGACGCCGACTTGGCCGTCGCGCATTCACCCGAAGAGGGAGTCCACGCCTCGGTCATGCGCCGTTGGTAGTCGTACTCGAAACACTGGGTGTCGGACGGCGCACCTGACGGGGTGTCCGAGATCTTCGTGACGTTGCCAGCCGGGTCGTAGCCGTAGGTCCGGTTGGTCAGCTGCGATCCGATCTGCGTCACCCGGTTGACCGTGGTCGTCTGCGGGCGCCGGGTGATCTCGTCGTAGGTCTGGGTCACGCCGACGTTCGCGGTGGACTTCTCACCGTCGAACTGCATACGGGACATCTCGTTGAAAGAGGTGTAATCGGTCTTCGACACCAGGTTCGTGGTCGTGCCCGAAGAGTCGATCGCATACGTCGTCGACGGCAGCCCGAGCTCGTTGTACGTGTGCCGTACGTGTTCGAGCGGCAGGTTGCCCGCCTTCGGGCTCACCGTGGACGCGACAGCGCCCGTCGCTGTGTAGGCGGTACTGAACTCATACGTCCCGGCTAAACCCTTTTCGGCGGCTGGGACGTCGACAGCCTTCTTGGTCGGCCTGCCGTACTTGTCATAGGCCGCGACGCGAGTGACGTACGCGTCCGTGCCCACCCACCGGGTCGACGAGGCGGGCAGGCCAATCCCGTTGGTGATCGAGTCGTAGGTCCAGCTCGCCAGTTTGGTGCCGGTGGGCGAATCCGCGGTGGTCTGGGTCTTCCGTCCCAGCTTGTCGTAGCTGTAGAAGGTGGCCTTGCCACGCGAATCGGTGGTCGACGTCAGCTGTCCGCCGTCATCGTAGGTGTAGGTCGATCTCCCCGCGTCCGGATCGGACTGCCAGACCTTGCGGCCGCGCAAGTCGTAACCGGTCGACCAGATGTTGCCCGCCGCGTCGGCCATCGACGTCATGGCGCCCGCGGCGTTGTACGTGTAGTTCGTGACGTCGGCCGGATTGGCCGCTCCCGGCGTGTACCCGTCGGTGTAGAGGAGCCGCTGGACGGTCTGCCCGTGTACGTCGGTCACCACGGTCTGCGGCGACGCGCCCCGCGGCGGAATGGTCGTGACCCGATCGCCGCCATAGAGGGTCGACGTCTGCCACTGCTTGACACCCTTGGACATCAGGATCGACGCCGTCGCACGGGCACGGCTGTCGTATTCCGTCACGGTCTGGTTCAGCACCGTGTTGTCCGCGACGGTCACCAGGTTCGCGACGGGCCCGGAAGCGTTGTTGAAGTACCCGTTGTTCGACTTGAACGGGAGTCCGCGTGAGTCGTAGACGGTGTCGCTGATGATCCGTCCGCCGCCGGACGCCGCGGACTGCGCCTGCCTCGTCCGCCCGAGACCGTCGTAGATCGCGTACGACGTCGTGTATTCGCCGTTGTCCTGCAAGGCTTTCGTCGCCACCGTGGTGGGAACGGCGGTCGGCGACGTCGCCGCGTCGGTGTAGGCGAAGGTCGCTGTCGCCTTGTCACCATCGAGCTTGCTGCGCCCCGGATTCCAGACCGCGGTCTTGCGTCCCAGAGCGTCGTAGGTGATGTCCGTGCGGACCTTGTTCACGTCGACCGAGAACAGCGGGTTCCCCCGCGCGGGCTCCTTGGTGGTCGTCGACACCCAGCCGAGAGGGTTCGTCACGGCGACCTCGGCGACCTGTCCTCCGGCGCTGTGCACATACGCGGTCTTCGTCACCGCACCCGCCACGTCGGTCGACAACGTCTCACGACCGTAGGCGTCGTACTCGTTCGTCGCGGTCGTCACGAACTTCTTCCCCGCGGCGTCCCAAGCGCTCAGCGTGTCCGTGCGCGTGATGTCGCCCGCCGACGGCGCGACACCGAAGGCCTGCTTGTCATAAGAGACCTTGACGTTGGTGATGACCGTGGACGCCGTCGCCGTACCCGAACAAACCCCGGCGAACATCACGACTTCGCTCGACTTGTCGAACATCCCCGTAGCGGCGTTCGGGACATAAGTCGTCTTGGTGCACGTGTCGTCCGCGGCGACGCCGGTGTCGCCGCGATCTTCCTGCTCGATGACGAGACCGTTGTCGTTGAACTTCTTGTTCACCTGGTTACGGCGATAGGTCTTGCCGTCGGACAGCAGGGTGCGGCCTCGCACGGCTGCGGTGTCCACCGAATGCGCCTTGAGCAGGCCGTCCGCGCTCGTCGCCGTCGGACCGCGTACCCAGGGGTCGTTGATGGCGGCGTTGTCCACCGTCGTCGTGCCGGGAAGGTAGGTCCTGGACTCCCGGAGGAACCCTTGCAAGGGATCCTGATCGACGATCGTTCCCTTTTCGGAGTCCTCGACCGAGACCGTGCGTTTACCGCCGTTCGGCAGCTGGTCGCCGTCCATCCCGCGCAGATACAACGACTCCGTCACCGTCTGGGTGGCGGACGGCTGGCCGATGGACGTCCGCACCACGCCGTAGCCACGCCATTGGCTCCAGGTCTTCCGCTCCTTGGGCGTGAACTGACCTTCGTCGTAGTGCCAGGCGGCGTCGCCGAGGTAGTCGTAATGCGTTTTGACCGCGACCCCGCCTGCCGTCAGGTCCTCTTCGGAAATGTCCGTGACGACGTACTTGTGGAACCAGTCGAGGACCGGGTCCTTCGCCGCCGGCGGACTCCAGAACGACGCGTAGCACCGCATCGTGTCGGTCTCGGGTGACGCGGGCATCCGTGTCCCCGCGACGCAATCAGGGCCGGAGTAGGCGACACCGATCCGCCCGCCGGTCTCGGTCCTGATCTCGTTGACCCGGTAGCGGGTGATCGGGGAGTACTTGTCGTCGACCGTGTCGACCCGGTTCGCGAACATGAATCCGCCGAACGTGGTCGCGGGGAGGGTGATGCTTCCACCGCCGCCCTTCCCGGTGTGGGTGACCGAGGAGAGCCACAGCGCGGACGGGGAGGCGTCTCCCGTGCCGGGGAACGTATGTGCCAGGTTCCAGACGTCGACATCGGTCTGCGAGCCCGCGTTGTTGTACTGCGTCCGGACCGTGGTCAGCCGTTTGCGGGTGAAGAACGCCGGTGACCCGTAGTCGCAGGGTTTGTCCTTCGCGCAGATCTGTTCGAACGGGACGTCCGGCCAAGAGCCGGCGGTCGTCGAGTTCAGCTGCGCGGGAGCACAGGTGACCGCTCCCGACGGGAGGCAGCGCTCCGCGGTTTCGAAGACGACCTGGTTCGTGGGCGCGGAACCGTAGACGCTGCCGTCCTTCAGGCGCAGGCCGTACTCGATCCGCAGGGGGTATCCGCCCGCGGTGTACTCGGTTCCGTTCGTCGTGACGTTCTGGTTGAGCCCGTAGTAGTTGATCTCCGTCTGGTAGTAGTACGTGCTGGCGTTCCCGTGCGGGTCCACCACGTAGTCCAGGTTCCAGCGCCACGGCTGACGGCAGGACGAGCCGGCGAAGTTGTTCGGCTTGTAGCAGGCTTCGCCGTCGTTGTTGCCGAACACCGGGACCGTCCAGGTGGATTGGGTCTCGGCTTTCCCGGACGACCATCCGGGCGGGCGGTTGAGTCCCAGGAAGTACTGGGTCCCGTCACCGGTGGTGACCTTCCAGTGCTGCCCGTCCTGTGCGTTGTTCGCGGCGCCGTTGAGCAGCTCGATCTTGGAGCCGTCGTCGTTCTTCGGCCGCCATTGATTCGTCCCGGCGAGTTTGATCAGCTCCGTCGACTTCCCGCCGAGGACGAGGGTCGCGTTGTCGATCCCCCAGCACTGGTCGCCGGTCTTGGTCTGTCCGTTGTTGCCGCCGAGGTCCTCGCTGCACGGCAGGTAGTTGCGGACCACGTAACCGCCTGGCGTGAAGTCCCATCCGTCGCCGACCCAGGACGCCTGGTTGTTGGTCGCGGAGGTCAGCCCGTCGACGCCGCTGGACGAGTACGAAAGCGCGAGGCTCGGTGCCGCGCCACTGGGCGCGGACGGGACCGCGAACGGATAGTTGTAGGAGAAGCTTCCGGAAGACCCGCCGCTGGACCACGACCCGGCCGCGGACAATGGCTGGGCGGACACGTTTCCGGCGGAGCCGCTCGCGGCCGCTGTCACCGCGAAGACCCGGGGCGCGGCACCGCCGAGCGCGACGTCGGCCGAGACCTGCCGTGTCTTGCCGTTGTTCACCGTCCCGGCAACCGGGGTCTTCGTCCGGCACTCGGCCTTCGCCGGTGTCACCAGCGCGCAGCCCGGCAGTTCCACCAGGTGCAACCGATCGGCCCAGCCGCCGCCATAGGCGCTCCCGAACGCCCGGTAGTCCACCGCGACGTTCACCGGCTCGGTGCCAACGCCCGTGTCGGTCACGGAGAGCACCACGCCGTGGAGTCCGAGTGCCTCACTGGCCTTCTGGTCCGCGACGCGGACGCGAACCTTCGGTGCCTTTTTGGTGGCGGCGGTGTCCTTCGCCCGTGCCCAGCCGACCTTCACCGGAGTGCCGTTCGCGGCGTTCTGGACGCCGAGCCCCTGCGGCTGACGGCCGGCGAGCACTTCGACCTCGGATTCCGCCGCTCCCGGCCAAACCGGCGGAGTCACCTTCGCGTCAGGCACCACCGGAGGTGGCGATGGCGGGGCGACGAGCGGCGTGACCGGGACGCTCTGGTCCTTCTGGCCTGGGCCAAGCGACCAGCCCGGTGTGCTCCCCTTGCTTTCGAGCGCGATCGCCGCGCCACCGGACGCGAGCATGATCGCGGTCACGGCCAGCGCGGTGACCCGGGAAAACCGGCCGATGCGGGTCCAGCGGGTGTCTTTACGCATGACGAAGCCTGCCCAAGGTTCAAATGGAGCGTCTGCCAAGCCGGAAAAGAGAAATCAGGGGTGGTCGAGAATCATGTCCGCGGCGATGCGTTGCGGGTCCAGCACACCGGTGTAGACGCGAACTCCGCGAACATCGCCGTACCAGTAGTCGGATTTGTTGCCGGTCCAGGCACCTCTGCCGATGAGCAGCCCTTCGAGCGGGCTGGCACCGTTCCACCCGGTCACATTGGTCAGACAGACCGGCGTGTACTGCATTTCGTCCGTGGAGGCGGACAAGCACGACGTACCGGTGGTCGCGTCATACGTCCCGGTCAAATGGGTCCACACGCCGTCGGAGGCGTTACTGTCGGAAACCGCGAACCAGGCGAACGGATTCGTCGGGGTGGCGGTCGACGAACCCATCATCCAGCTCCACCGGCCCTGCCAATTGCCTGCCTGGTCCTTGATGCCCCGGTACCCGAGCATGAAGGGCGGGAACTGTGCGGAATCCATCCCGACAGCGGCACGGCCCACCTCGTCGACACCGGTTTTGTTGGCTGGGTTCGCCAGTTTCGCCGCGGCGACGTCCTCGGCGGTCCAACGGTGCCTCACCCACGCCTCGACCGTGAAACTGCGGTCCCCGCGGAAACTTTCCGGGCGTGCCGCCGCGATCTGCCCGGTTGCGGTCTTGTCGAACTTCGCGACGTTGACGCCGTCATCGCTCACCATGGCCGCGCCGCCCGAGACGACACCGGCCGCGCCGGTCACCCCGTCGGTTGTGCTGCCGTCGAGCTGGTAGTTCGCCCGGAGCACAGCGGTGTTCGCGAGTCCCGCGGTCTCGGCGGCGGGAAGTGCGCGGTCCCAGACCTGGACCTGGTCGATGCTGCCCTTGAAGTTGGGCGACGGCTGGCCGTGCCACCGCACCTGCCCGACGGCGAAGCCGCCGGTCGCGGTCCAGGCGGACCCTGCGGGAATGGCTGTCTGCCCTTCGAGAACACCGTTCACATAGATCAGCACTTTGGCCGTGGAAGTGTCGTAGACGCCGGTCAAATGTGTCCAGACACCCGCCTGCGGGATGCTGGTGGAGGACGCCCATCGATACGCGTCCCCATCGTCGTCGGCGGACGAAATCCCCATGATCCACCGGTTCGCGTCCGGGGAGTAGCGCAGCTGGAAGGCACTGGAGCGGATGCCGTCTTGTCCGGCCACGAAGTAGTAACCGTTGGTATCGGCCAGCTTCACCCACGCCGAAACGGTGAAACTCTGCGCGGTGTCGATCATCGGTGTTTTCGTTTGCCCGTAAGCGGTTCCGTTGCTGACGAAAGCCTGCCCGGACGACTGTCCGACCTTGCTCTCCGTGGCGGATTGCCCGGCGGAGTCGCTGTAGCCGGTCGCGAACCCCGAACCGGGAGCGAACGTGAGCGCACCGTCGTTTCCGGTCGCGTCCACCGTGCTGCTCTCGAACGCGTATTCACGGATGGCCGAAAGACCGGTCGGAACGCCGTTGTTCCCGTGCAGGGAAACGACTTCCGCCGCGGTCAGCGCGCGGTCGAAGAGCGCGACCTCGTCGAGTTTCCCGGCGTAGAGGTAAGTCCGCCCACCGCCTGCCTTTCCGCCGCCCGCGACCAACGGTCCCGCACCGCCGGAGCCGGTGGCGGCGACCGTGGCCTGCGCTTGCCCGTTCACGTAGAGCGTCGCCGTTTTCGCGGCGGCGTCGTACACGCCGGTCAGATGCGCCCATGTCCCTTCCGCCGGAGCGGAGGTGGAAAAAGCGGAACTCTGCGCGGGGTTGGCTTGAGCCGAATCGGCGATGCTGAAGGCCCACTTGCCGGATTCGTGGTACTGCAAGGCGAAACCGCTGCTTTGACTGCCGTCCTGGGACAGCACGACCCGCCTGCTGTTCAGCCCGGCCGGGTTCACCCAGGCTGAAGCCGAGAAGGACTTCGTCGTGTCCACCACCCGCGCACCGGTCGCGAAGTAGTCGCCTGCCTGGCCGGACAGGGCCGCGCCTTCCCCGATCTTCCCCTCGGTGAACGCGCCCCGACCCTCACCGGCGTAACGCAGGCCGGTCGCCTGGGAAGCACCGTCGCCTTCGAACTGCCAGGACGCGAGAGGCGCCGTGACGTCGCGGACGCTGAAGTTGTAGTCGACCCTGGTCGACGGGGTCTTCGCCCGGTTGCACGACCAGACACTCAGGACGTGCGTCCCCTTCGTCTGCGGGGCGATGGCGACGGTCGCGGGCCCGCTGTACGCGGCGGGTTTCACGGTTCCGGGCTCGGTCCCGTTGCAGGTGGGCGGCGCGGTGTTGTCGAGCTTCCACACGTAGCTTCCGACCGAGGTCGGAGTGTTGGCCACCGCGAAGGTGAAGTCACCCGCGCGGCCGGGGCCGCCTCCGAAGCTGCCACTCGGATACGTCTGGGACGACACCGATGGCGCGGCGGGAGCGGACAGCTGCACTTCGACCTCGCAAGCGCCCGCCCAGCTGGTTTCGCGGCCGTCGGTGACATGGGCGTCGAAGGAGTAGATCCCGTCCGCGTTCATCGACGCGGTGGACAAAGTGGCCTGAGCGTTGCGATTGGCGACGTTGGAGTCGCTCAGTACGTTGTCGACTCCGGCTTCACGACCGTCCCAGGCGTAGTTCCCGGTGCTCACCCAGCCCTTGTAGACGCGGAAACCGGTGTAGAGCATGCCGCCGTCCGGATCTTGGACGTTCGCCTTGACCACGTAACCGGTGCTGGTGCGGCCGAGCACCGGACGGATCCGCGGCATGCCCGGGACGGGCGGGACACAGGAATGCGTCGAAGTCCCGTTGACGATGGCGAGGTTGAACGGCGCGTTCGGACGCGAGTTGTAGGTGACCGAGAACCCGACCTGGGTGGAGTACCTCTTCCAGGTCTTCTGGTCGTTCTCGTTGGGCGAGACGATGCCGAAGGTGAAGGTCGGCCCGCCGGCGTTCACCAGGCTCACGATGGTCGGGAGGACGTCGAACCCGACGTTGGTCGGGCAGCCGCTCACGCCTCCGAGCCAGTTGCCCAGTGCCGGGCCGCTCCCGAACTTCAGCCCTGGAACGATCGGATTGGTCAGCACCACGTTGTTGGAGCCGCCGCAATCCTTCGAGTTGGTCACCGCCAGGTTGAGTTGCGCGGTGTAGATCAGCTTCCCAGCCAGGCCGCCGAGGTTCATCTCCACGAAGGAGCGCGCGGTCACGAGGTTTCCCGCACAGCTCGAGCTGGAGTCGTAGATGTACCCGGCCTTGAGCTGGTCGCCCGAGTCCCATGCCGCCTCGCCCGGCGTCTTCGAAGCACCGCAGGCGTGCTGGACCAGGTAGTGGTTGCGACCGCAGTTGGCGCAGTAGTTCGTCTGCCAGGTCGGGTCGACGTAGACCGGGTAGGCGGCGTTCGCCAGCAGGTCGGCGTCGGGGGTGAGGAGCAGCGCCTTACCCGAGATCTCGGTCGCGACCTTGGCCTGGCGCCCGCCCGCCGCGGGGCCGCGGACGAAATCCACCGAGCCGGGTTCGACGCCCGACGAATCCCACATCAAGGGCGCCTTGGCCAGGAAGACGTCGGCCCCCTTAGGGTCCTTGACCCGCAGAGCACCGTCGGCGTCCTTCGTGACCTGGCCGTTCTTCACCGGGAGACCGAGCTTGATCTTCGCGATGGCCGGGTTCTTCGCCGCCTCCGGCGTCTTGATCACGACGACCTCGTGGACCTTGTCCACGTCGACCTCGACCTTGAGGTCGATCCCGGGAAGGACCTCGGGGTAGGTGGCCGTGGCACCCGAAACCACCGGCTGGGGAAGCACGCCCGGCCAATCGAGCCCCACCGAGGTGCCGTTGGCGCTCAGTTGCAGCAGAGGCGAGGTCCCCGCGGTCTGGACGTCGCCTCGCCGTCCGGCGGACAGCGAGATGTCGGCCATCGCGGCCTTCGGCGACAGTGCCCCGTTCGGGCCGGAGCTCAGCGTCGAGTCCGCGGGCACCCAATCACCGTCACGAGGGACCCGGACCGGACGGGTGTTCTGCGTCCGTGTCAGGGAGCCGTCCGGGTTGGCGACAGTCTCCGATCGCTCGGAGGTCAGGTCGTCGATCCGGACCTTCTTCCGGCCCTCCTTGGCGAACTTCGTCGCGGACGCGGTGTCGGGAGCGGAATTCGGTACCGCCGACGGCGCTGGGGAAGCGGCTTCCACCGGAGATGCGAAAGCCGTGGCCGGGAGTACCCCGAAAGCCACGGCCAACACGACGATGACGACACCGAGACGCGATCTCAGGCACGACGATCTCACGGCTGTTCCCCCTCGTTTTGCGGGGATGTGCCACCCGCGCCCTGGTGAACTCTGTCCTATTCGGACGGGCGGGAAAAGCAGCCGAACAGCCTAATTCGATCATCCACGAAACAGCGGGGTAGAGCTCAGATCTCGTAGCCGTCCAGCACGGTCGGCGCGACCGGGGACAGGTGGTCGTCCCCGCGTTCGGTGACCAGGCCGCGTGCCATCCGGTACACCCGGAACTCGTTGTCGTGCGCGGGATCCTGGTCGTCCCAGACGTGCAGGAGACCGTACGAACCCGGTGCGAGGTCGCCGACGCGGGTGAACAGGTCCACCAGCTCGGTCCCGATCACCGTGCCGTGTTTGTCCATGCCACCCAGGTGCAGCACCGGCACCCCGGCGGCCCAGCGCAGGTCCACCAGGTCGCCGTCGTCGAAGTCGCGGACGGCGCGGTGCACCCGCTCGACGATGCGTTCGAGCAGCGCCGCGTCATCGTCACCGGAAGGGCTCGCTTGGATGGTCACCCACCCGTGGTATTCGAACACCCGCCTGAGTTTAGGCAGGTCCGGCCGCCAGCACCGCCGGCGCCCCATCGCGCCGCAGCACGTTCTTGAAAACTCGCTCGCCGTGCCGCTCGAAGGCGGGCACCAGCTGCTCGCCGTAGACGCACAAGGTCCGCTCCCACGGGTGCCCGAGCGTGCCGAAGCGGAAGTCGTTCGCCAGGAACAGGTGGTAGTCCGTGCGCGGGAACACCGGGACCGGCCACGGGTCGAGCGCGGCGTGCCGATGCGGGTAGAAGCGATACGACTGGTGCTGCCAGTGCAGCACCCAGACCCACTCGTCCTCGGCGACGCAGTCCTTCAACGCCGACAGCGCGACCCGGGCGACGTCGTTCTGCTCGACGGCGTACGGGCCGAGCCGGAATTCGGCCGACGACCGGTCGAGTCCCCCAGGCGCGAGGTCCCACGCGACGGACGGCGCGGGCTCACGGAAGCCCGGCCAGGCGTGCGAGTAGGTACTCGGCCAGAACGCGAGCTTGTCGTAGACCCAGTACCAAGCGGGCTCATCTGCGACCCTGGAGACGGCTTCCCAAGCGTTGTTCACGAGCGACCCTCGGTGGTTCGGCCGATTAAGACTGGGAAAGCTTCGTGTTCGGGGGGCCGAGTTGTCCAGCTCGTGGGCATACTCCGTGAAACTGTCACCTGATCAGGTGTCTTGCGCTGCCGCCGGAACCGTGAGAATGACGGTGCGTGAACGGCGAGCCCACCGAACGCGGGCTCGCCGTCGTTCGATCATGCGGCCGCCTCCCAAAGGCTCATGAAGGCCGAGGCCTCGCTCCGCACCCACGGCCGCACCTTGTCGCGATCACGCGGGGACAACGCGAACTCCTTCGAGCGCCGGACGTCGATCACCAGCGGACGACCGCCGGGACGCAGCTCGTCCATGGTCTGCTCCAGCAGCCACAGCACCATCTGCGCCGCGTCGCGGCTCAACGGTTCCTCCTTGAAGTAGAGCCAGGTCGCGTAGACCGGGCCGTCGCCCTTGCGCAGGCCGAGGTGCGGGTTGATGCCCACTTCGAGCGAGCCGAGCCGCCAGCGCGACCGGCCGACCTCGGCCAGGCGCAGGTCACGCCGCCCCACGTAGCGCAGCCAGCCGTTGGCGATTTCGGTGTAATGCGGCCGCGTGCGCTCGTCCGCGTTCTCGACGAGGGCACGCATCACTTCGCGATCCTGGCCGGAGATCCGCCCGGCCCGGATCGCGTTCGCGGCGCGGAGGTAAAAGTTGAACCCGCCCCGGGCCGGGTCCTCGTACTGACGGCGCCAGCGCCGGACGAACGAGGAACGCGAGGGACCCGAGCTCGTGCTGTACCCCACGAACGTGGGCAGGGTGATGTAGGCCATCCGTGTCCGCCTTTCGCCGCTGTTCCTGCTGTACAACGTCGATTTTAGAACACATGTACGACAGAAACCGGCGCCTTACGGGTGACTCCGGCCAGGAGGCCAAGGACCTTCGAGCAACTCGGCCGATTCTTCGAGGATCGGCACCTCGCAGACGTCACGCGGGGTGAGGTCGGTGGGGATCCAGTTGTCGAGCATCGCCGACCAGCGTGTGATCCCCCGCAGCGACGCCGGGGACCCGAGCAGCTCACCGACCTCGCTGACCAGCGCGCCACCGGCCGTTGGCGAGAGATCACCCTCGACCATGGCGGTGAGCCAGCCGTGGATCAGCAGCCAGCGCGCGGCCGTCGGGTCGGCGGGCAGGTCGAGGCCGAGTTCGTCGACGACCTGGCCGAGCGCCTTGTCGACGGCGTCTTCCCCGGACGACTCGAGCCCGGCGAGCAAGGCGAGAGAGGGTACGTCGAGTCCGGCGACGATCGCGTCCAGACCGGCCTCGACCAGGTGTGACGTGCGAACGTCACGTCCGGCGAGCCTGCCGATGGCCAGCTCGCGCAGCGCGTCGCGACACGCGTCGATTTCCGTCACCCGGCACTTCCCACGTCCGTCACCGTACCGCCGGGACCGGCCCGTCGCCTCTGACCAGCCAGAAGAGCATCACACCGAGGACATCCGCGGGGTGATGCGGACGTCGAGATCGGCTTCGAGGGCGTGAGCGAGCCGTTCCAGCACCGGAATGGTCGGGACGGTCCCTCCCGCCTCGAACCGCGCGACCGCGGACTGCGTCATCGTGGCCGCGGCGGCGAGCCTCGACTGGGACCAGCCACGCGCCTCGCGCATTTCACGCACCGTCTTGCCGAGGTCGTAGGCCAGCCTCGCGGCCTCGTACGCGTCAGCGGCGCCCGGCTCGGCCATCCGCCGCTCGCGAAGCCGCCGCCAGTCGGTCCGCTCGGCCATCGCTTTCACTCCCCACCGTGCTCATCGGTCGTATGCCTTCGAGCGACACATCGCCACATCGCCTTCCGCGCCCGCCGCATCTCACGCTGTCGTGTGTACGGCTCGCCCGACAACGCCCCTGTTCCGCGTGCAGTTCCATGGTGCCCATGTCATAGCTTCGATGCTATAAATGCAGGTCGAACCACTTCTGAGTGATCCGTTTGCCTCCCCGCAAACGATCCTCAGGTCATCGCCACTGAGCGGTCACTTCTCGATCAGGACTGAGGCTTGATCGTGAACGCCGTCCAGAGGTCTACGGCCTGCTCAAGGTCAAGGGCCGCGACCTTCTCCGGCGAGATGCCCGCCGTGTGAATGAGCCGGTTCGCCAGCCAGTCCGGCACCGGCTCACCCTGCGGCTCCGTCGCGACGACCACATCTCCTGCCAACCGCCCGAGCTTGGCGATCACGTCAGCGAGCCGCTGAAGTTCAGGGGCCGAGTCCGCCGCGTCCGCTACTCGCGAAGTCGCTTCCGCATAGACCTCGGCATCGGACCGGGCCCCGACACACCAGACCTCGCAAACCTCAATCGAGCCGCCCTCGTCAAGGCGATACACGATGCGCCAGTGATTGCGGCCGACCACCAACTTGCGAAAGCCCGTGAGGTTGCCGCCCAACGGGTAACCTGCTTCAGGATCATCGAGCAGGATCAGGACCTTCTTCAGGACCTTGGGAACCACGTCCGGGCCGAGACGACGCAGGTCGCCAATGGCCGCATCGGTGAAAGAGACTTCAGCCATCGACTACTCGTCGTCCTCGATTTCGGCGAGCGATTCCCGCGTATGCCCGAACGCAGCCAACACCTCATCAAGTGAGGTGCGCCGTCCCTTGTCCGCAACCGACCGAGCAAGCACCAACGCGAGATCCCGAAGATCCGCCGCCGCCTCCTCGATCTCGGTCAACCGCGCGATCCCGACGACTGCGGCCACCGGACGATGATGACGAGTAACCACCAGCGCGTCACCCTGCTCAGCGTCAGCGACCAAACCGGCGACGCCTCGCTTGGTCGCCTCGGTGACAGTCAGCTCGTGAGCGTCCTTCAAATCCACCATGACAAAACTATACAGAAATCTACACAGATTGTCTGCGTGGCGGTATGGAAGATCCGTGCTGGACCGGGTCGCGAGTGGACGCAAGAATGTGGAAAGACCACATCAACCACCCATAAGGGTGCATGCAACACTGGCTGCCCACACCCGGCGGCAGGGGGCTACATGAGCTGGCAGGACGAGCTTCGGCAGCTGGACGTCGAGCTGGCCGCGGGTCGCATCGGGCACGCCGAACACCGCCGGAAGCGCGACGAGCTCCTGGCGGAGGCCTCCGGCGGGACGATGCCGTCACCGGTTCCCTCACCGTTGCGACGTCCTGGCGGGGCGTGGCACAGCACCAATCCCGCCGCGCGGCCGAGCGAACTGCCTACCGTCGCGGTCCAGCAGCCTCAGCCGTACCAACAGCCTCAGCAGGCTTACGCGCCCCCGCCGCCGGAGCAGCGCACCCAGCCCTTCGAAACCGAGAAGCCCAAGCCGCGCGAAGAGAAGAAGAACGCCGTCCCCCGCATCGCGGACCACCGGACCACCGCGCCCTCGCCCGCAGACATCAATCCGACGGTCTACTTGCGCGCCGAGCCGCCTCCGGCGAAGAACAAGCCCTCGACCCGTCAGCTGAACCGGCCGCTCCCGCCGCTGACCCCGGAACCGGGGCCGCGGCACAGCCCGCCACCCGAGGAGTACGCGGTCGTCGGCAAGCGCAAGCCGGCTTGGCTGTTCATCGGCGCCGGCGTGCTGGTCGTGCTGGCGCTGATCATCGGCGGAACGCTGTGGCTCGGCTCGTCGCCGTCCTCGAACGTCGCCGAGCAGCCGTCCGCGCCTAGTGTGGCCCAGCCGCCGGACGGGCTCACGCCGTCCGGCCAGCCCGACAGTGCCCAGACGCCGTTGGAGGACAGGCTGCCCGCGCTGCCGGGAATACCGTCGAAGGACAACTCGACGATGTCAGTCGCGAAGGGCGTCGAGCTCAACCTCTACTCGAAGGCCGCGGCCGACTACCTGGCGTCGAAGAACGTCGCGTCGATCACCTACAAGGGTTCGAACGAGGGTACGAACGGTTACCTCGTCCTGGTGGTCCCGGCGAACGACGCGAAGGATGCCGCCGCGATCGTCAAGTACTTCCGGGAGAACTCGATCAACGCCGGATTGCGCGAGCAGCGCGTCGGCGATCGGTTGGCGCTGGTCGGCGCGAACAAGAACGGCCAGCTCAGCGGAATGGGTTACGTCTCCGGGACGATGGCCGTGACGACGTGGGTCTCGCAGCCGCTCGGCGGCGATTCGCAGGCGCTCGACACCCGTTTGGAGCAGACCCTGACCTCGTTGGACACCGTTCTCCCGGCGAGCTGAGAAGCGCAGGTCGCGGAGAGATCACGATTCGACCCGCGGGGGCGAGCCGAGTCCGGGCAGTGCAGAATGTGCGAGGTCACCGCAGTGGTGGTATCGCGACGGCCGGGAGCGTGTTTCCCGCCTGAAATCGGATAAGGGGGCCGGTGGTGTCCTGGCAGGAAGAGCTGCGCAATCTGGACGAAGAGCTCGCGTCGGGACGCCTCTCCGCGGACGATTACCGGCTCCGGCGCGACCAGGTGCTGTCCTCGGCGGTCGCGTACGGCGACCCCGCCCAGCAGCAGGTCCAGCAGCCGCAGCCCTTCCAGCAGCAGCAGCCGCCGCCCGCTCCGCCGCAGCAACCGCAGGCGCCGCAGCAGTCCGGCCAGCCCAGCAGCGCCGACTCGACGCAGATCATCGCGCCGGTGAACCAGCCGTCGCCGGGCGGCGAGGGCGAGCGCACCCAGGTCGTCCCGAACTGGCAGCAACAGCAGCAGGCCGATCCGAACCGCACCCAGGTCGTGCCGCCGGTGGCGTCGCCGCCGGGCGGCTTCCCGCAGCAGGGCCATTCGTCCCCGGCGGGTGGCTTCCCCCAGCAGGGCCAGGCCTCTCCCGCGGGCGGATTCCCGCAGCAACAGCAGCAGCACGGCTACCAGCAGCCGCAGCAGCAGGGCTGGACCGACAACGACGCCAGCCCGCCGTGGGGTGGTTCGGACTTCCCGCCGATCTCGCCGGTCGGCAGCACGGAGTGGGTCAAGCAGGGCCCCGAGCTGTTCGAAGACAAGCCCAAGGGCAAGGGCGGCAAGATCGCGATCATCGCGATCGTCGCCGTGCTGGTTCTCGGCGGTCTGGGTGTCGGCGGCTACTTCGCCTTCAAGGGCGGCGGTGACGAACCGACGGACCCGACGGCCCAGCCGCAGCCGACCCAGTCCCAGAACGCGCCTCCGACGTCGTCGGCCAAGCCGAAGACGCCCGAAGAGCTGCTGTTCGAGAAGATCCCGGAGCAGTCCGGCGAAGAGGACTCGAAGAGCGGCGCGATCCCGGCTGCCCAGCTCGCCGCGATCACCGGGATGGAGAAGGCCGAGGCCGATCTGGTCATCGCCGCCGGTGTGAAGCAGGTCGCGTACCGCGGCTCGCAGAAGCAGCCGGACGAGACCGGGCCGCAGGCCGCGAAGATCTCGGTCACGGTCATCCCGCTGACCAGCCCCGGCGCCGCCGGTGACCTGGTCAAGCAGCTGCGCCAGTACCAGACGAGCAACGGGTTCGTGCAGATCACCGAGCCGCTGCCGGGGATGCCGCCGAAGCTGAACTTCCAGAAGAAGATCGACGGCGACAAGGGCAGCTACCGCGGCACCTGGATCAGCGGCAACAACATCGTCCGGGTGGACATCCTGCAGAACCCGCTCGGCGGCGAAGACGGCGAGAAGGCGTTGAGCGGCACGTACCAGCGTGCGGTGAAGAAGACGCTGGAAAATTACGCCGTCACCAGCTGAGTCGATGGACGCCGAGAAGGCACGGCTGCTCACGACTCTGCTCTCCCTGGCCGAGGACACCGGCTCGTTGTCCGACGAGCTGCACTTCGCCGGCTGGGACGCCACCGAGCGCGTTCCGCTCGACCACGGTGCCGCGAACGTCCTCCGGGCGCTCGTGCTGCCGAAGGCGGCGCGAGTCCTCGAAGTCGGCGCCGGTTTCGGTGGTCTGACGCGGTATCTGGGCGAGGTCTCGGCGAGGGTGCACGCCGTCGAGGCCGATCCGGTCCGCGCCGCCGCGGTGCGGTTCCGCACCCGTGACCTCGGCACCGTGACGGTGTCCGACCGGCTGCCCGCCGATACCCACGACCTCGTCGTCGTCCAGCAGGCGTACGCGACGCGAAACCTGCTGGTCACGGTTCGAGAGCAGCTGTCACCGACGGGTGCCGTCGTGGTGCTCACGGCGTCGCGCGGTGTCGCCAAGACGCTCGCGGCGGCTGGTCTCGAAGTCCAGCGTGAGCTGCTCTGTTCCCCCGGTCACGAGGTCGCCCGCGCGGTACGCGGCGCGCGGATCGACACCGAACTGCCCCGCCTCGCCGCCGCGATCACCGGCGGCGCCGGGGACGGCCTGGCCCTGCTCTGCGGTCCCGGCGCCGCCGCCCTCTGGCCCGCGTACCGGCTCGCGACGTACTTCAACACCGCCGAGCGCGCCGCGTTCGCCTGCACGCGGGCCGACGTCGTGCGCACCGGGGAGGGCGCCGAGGTCCGCCGCGTCCCGCTCGCTCCATCGCCGCCGGTCGCCGGGATCTCGGTCGGCCCGTGCACGGACAAGGTGTACGACGCGCCGACGATGGTCGAAGTCCTGCTCGACGAGCCGGAGCGCGTCGCGGGATTGCTCACCGGCTGGCGGGATCTCCTGCGCGCGGAGGCCTCGCGCGAGGTCGAGGCTTTGTGGGATCTGGTGCCGCACAACGTCCTCGTCGACGGCGCGACCTTGCGCCCGATCGACCTCGAATGGCGGAACGCGGGTGCCGGCGTGCCCGAGGTGATCGAGCGCGGAGTACTGGTGCTGGCCGACAAACTCGCCGACGCGGGCTGGTCCGCGGCGGCGGACGGCGGGTCGATGCGTGATCTGGCGGGCTGGCTCGGTGTGCTGATCGGCCTCCATCCCTCCTTTGTGGACAGTGCGGTGGAACGTGAGGCCGCCTTCTCGGCGATCGGCTCGTGCGGCACCTCGTCCGGCACTGACGAAGTGCGGAGGTCCATCGCCGAAATCTGGCGATCGCGCCTGGCGAGAACCGTCCACAGGTACCGTTCAACGAAGCTCGGCGCCGGTGTGGCGGCGAACGAAGACGAGGTAGCGAAGCGATGACGAGCCTGCATACCGCCGGCATCCTGACCCCGGACCGGCCGGTCGGGCACCTGTTCGAGCTCCGGGGCTGGACGACCGGGATCAGCCGGATCGACGAGATGTCCGTGACCATCGCGGACGTCGAAGCGAACCTGTTCCCCGAGCCGTGCCCGGGCGCGCCCGAAGGCACTTTCGGGTGGCGTGCCGTCCCGGCCACCTGGGTTCCCGCGGGCACTCAGGACATCGTCGTCACCGGCCCGGACGAGCGCGTGCTGAACCAGGCGAGTGTCCACGTCGGCACGCTGCCGGGTGACGAACCGCTGTGGCTAGGCGAACTCGAAGCGCCGAAGCAGGGCAAGGTCACCGAAGGGCACGTCGTCTACGTGACGGGTTGGGCCTTGCTTCAGGGTCGGGCGCCCAACCTGATCGAGGTCATGGTCGAGGGCGGTGGCACGGTCAGCGCGCGCACCCGCTTGCCGCGCAAGGATGTGCCGAAGGAATTCCCTGGATTCGACGACGCCGCGGTGAGCGGCTTCGAGGCTTGGGTGCCCGTCGACCTCCCGTACGGCGAAGAGCGGGCGTTGTCGCTTCGCGTCCGGTACCGCACCGAAGGCGTCGGCGAGGTCGTGTCGCCGAAGCGCACCTTCACGCTTCGCAACCCCGTCGCGGACCCGGACGACGCTGAACTCGCCGCCGAACTGGCCGGTGACACCGCCCGCGCGATGGCGCGCGTGAACATCCCGACCGATCCGAAGCACGTGCTGGTGTTCACGCACAGCCTCGGTGTCGGCGGCGGGCAGCTGTGGCTGCAGGAACTGCTGAGCCGGATGGTGACCGACCACGGCTGGCAGGTCAGCCTGGTCAGCGAAACCGACGGCCCGCTGCGCGCGGACTGCCACGAGCTCGGCATCCCCGTGCACGTCACGACGCACTACCGGAACCAGACGGTGCCCGCCTACGAAGGGCACGTCGCCGAGCTGGCGCGCTTCGCGAAGTGCTCCGGGGCGGGCGTCGCGCTCGTCAACACGCTCGGCGGTTTCGTCGGCGCGGACGCGGCGAAGCGCGCCGGGATGCCGACGGCGTGGGTGATCCACGAGAGCTTCTCGCTGCCCGCGTTCGCCTACCAGAACTGGGGCCCGGTGAAGCCGCCCGCCGCGGTGTGGCAGCGCTGGGAGAGCACTCTCGCCGAGGTCGACAGGCTGCTGTTCGTCGCGGACGCGACGCGCGAGATGTTCCTCCCGTACAGCAAGCCGGAACGCTGCCGGACCGTCCGTTACGGCACGCCGATGCACAAGTTCGGCGGCCGGACGCGGTCGGAGACCCGGCGGCAGGCGCGGAACATGCTCGGCTACACGCCGGACGACATCGTGCTGGTCAACATCGGCATCGCGGAATCCCGCAAGGGACAGGCGCCGCTGATCTCGGCGATGGAACGGATCCACAAGGTCCACCCCGAGGCGAAACTGTCCGTCGTCGGCCTGCACCCGTCGCCGTACGGGCTGGCGATGGAGGAATCGGTCGAGCGCGCCGGACTGGAGAAGTCGGTCAGCCTGGTGCCGATCCAGCCGGATCCGCTGCGCTGGCTCCAGGCCGCGGACATCTTCGTGAACAGCTCCGACATCGAGTCGCTGCCGCGCTCGATCCTCGAAGCCGTCTGCTGTGGCGTCCCGGTCGCGGCGACCGACGTGTTCGGCGCGCGGGAGATGATCGTCGACGGCGAGACGGGCTGGCTGTTCGAGACCAACGACGTCGACGCGCTGACAGCGGCGCTGCTGCGCGCGCTGGGCACTTCGGCCACGCGCCGCCGTGAGATGGCGAAGGCCGCGCACGAGAAGCTGCTGCCGTGGCTCGACCCGGCGGGCTACGCGCGCGAGTACTCCGAAATCCTGACCGAACTGAGTGGGGGCGTTCATGTCTGACACCGACATTCCCGGCCGTGTCCAGGCCGAGCTGACCCGGCTCCGCGCCGAACGGCAGGTGTTCACCGCCGAGCAGGACCGGCTGAAGGCCAAGCTGGCCGACACCGAGCACGAGCTGCGCGAGGCCACCGCCGGCGCGTCGAACGAAGGCGAGTCCGCCGAGATGAACCAGAAGCTCTCCTCGCAGCAGGAAGAACTCGATGTCGCGAAGGCACGTCTGCACGCGCTGGAGGCCGAGGTCCTGCTCGCCCACCAGCAGCGTGACTCGCTGCGCGCGGAGCTGAAGACCTGCCGCGAGGAGCGGGACAAGCTGCGGCTCGCGCTGCTCGACGCCGAACTCGTGGTGTCGGCCGGTGTCGTCGACGCGGACATCCTGCCCGGTGGCGAGCCGTCGGCCGACCGGCAGCGCCTGCTCAACGCCGAACGCCTCGCCGCCGAGATGGCCAGGGAACTCGACGCCACGCGCCGCACCGTCAGCTGGCGGGTCACCGCGCCGCTGCGGATCGTGCGGAAGAAGATGGACCGGCCGTGACCGAACTCTGCTTCGTCTCCGCCGAGGGCGGTTCCGCCTTCATGGAGGAGCTCCTCGAAGTGGTCGCCGACGCCGTGCGCACGGCGGGCGGCAAGGCAAGGACCGCGATCGGCAAGTACCCCGAGACCGGCGGCGACACGGTGTACGTCGTCGTCCCCCACGAGTACTTCGTGACCGCCCCGGACGCCGACTTCCCGACCGCCGAACAGTGCCGTCGCACCATCGGCTTCTGTGTGGAGCACCCCGGGACGGCGACCTTCGAGCGCAACGCCGAACTGCTGTCCATCCTGGGCGGCGCCGTCGACATCAACACCGATTCGACCGCCGAACTGCGGCGGCGCGGGATCACCGTCGAGCATTTCCAGCTCGGCTACAGCCCGCTGTGGGACCTGTGGGGCGGCGACCTCGACAGCCCGCGCGACCTCGACGTCACCTACCTCGGCACGGCCGAGCGGCGGCGTTCGGTGCTGCTCGGCTCGTACGCGCGAGACCTCGCCGGGCTGCGGACACGGCTGCTGACCCCGCCGCACGAACCGATGACCGCGGCCCGCGTCGATTTCCTGCCGGGCAAAGCGAAGTTCGAGCATCTCGCACGGTCGCGGTTCCTGCTGAACCTGCACCGCGAGCAGAAGCAGACCCTGGAATGGGTACGCACGCTCGAAGCGATGACCAACGGCTGCGTGGTGGTCAGCGAGACCTCCATCGACGTCGAGCCGCTGGTCCCCGGCGAGCATCTGGTGCTGGCCAGGCCGGAGGCGCTGGGCGCGGTCGTCACCGCGCTGGCCGACGAGCCCGAACGGGAACGGCACCTGCGTTCGGCCGCTTACGGTTTCGTGAAGTCGCTGGACATGACGGCGTCCGCGCGGCGGCTGATCGATCTGGCGTCGTCACTGGGTTCGACACCGGCGGCGGACATCGCGCCCGCGCGGGCACTGGCGACGAGCCTGCGGAACCCGGAGAACGCGCTCGCCGTCGACACCCCGTCGTTCGACGCGCGGTTCGCGGGCGACCGGTCCGCGGGCGGTCCGGCTTCGGCCCGCGGGACGGCGTTGTCGGCACGGATCGCGCAGCGCGCGGCAGTTGCGCGACGGGTCGCTTCGCGGCGCTGGGAGCCCGCGGCGGCCTCGTTGGCGGGCTCCGCCGACGTCGACGTGCTGATCGTGCGCCGGACCGGCGAAGTCGACCCGGACGATCTGGCGAACGACCTGCTCACCGGCAGCGTGGCGCCGCGGAAGGTGCTCGTCGGCGAGGACGGCGTGCACCCGTGGCCGCGTCCGCGCCCGTACGACGTCTTGCTGCACGACACCCCGCTCGGCCGCGGGCTCACCCGGAACTCGCTGCTGGAACGTTCGACGGCGTCGTGGCTGCTGGTGCTCGACGGCGGGATGCGCGCTTCGGAGTTCCTGCTGGAGCGGCTGCTCGCTTCCTCGGAAGGTGCCGACGTCGTGCACTGCCCGGTCGCGGATCCGGTGGACGGCCTGGTCGGCGCGCTGCCGCCGGAGGAGCGGCGTCTGCGGACGCTGCCGTACCTCGGCAGTGGGTATCTGGTGCGGCGGTCGCTGGTCGACGAGTTCGGCGGGTGGAACACCGAGGTCCTGTTCGAGGGCCTGGAGGACCACCTGTTCTGGCGGCGGGTTGCCGCCGCGGCGCGGCCGACGACGCTGGTGCAGCAGGTGCTGCTGCGGCGGCTGCGGCCGGATCCGGACTCGCGGCCGATGGACCTCGACCCGCATCGGGTGTGGGCGGCGGTGGACAGCGCCCTCTAGCTCCCGCTCGTGCAATGAAGGACGCTTTCATAGCAAATTTTGCTATGAAAGCGTCCTTCATTGCACGGGGCGTAGGCGCGATCTTCGTCCGTTCGAGTGAGTTAGGCCGTGTCGGTGAACGTCCTCCCCCGGTGATGCGCCTTATGGGCAGAGCATCGGAGCGTTCGGATGCCGGACGAGGAGGAGCCGCATGGCCTGGGAAATCGCCCTGGTCGCCGCGCTGGCCGTCGTATTCGTCATACGGCTCGCGCTTCAGCTGAAGCGCGGCTGACCGCTTTCGGACCGTTAGCCCGCTCCCGCGGCGCACGAGTGAGATGAACGGGGCTTTCATCAAGGATTTCGCGATGAAAGCCCCGTTCATCCCACGACCGCCCGCCGTCCCAGCCGCATTTGCGGAATCCGTCGAGCACGGGCACCGTCGACCGGGGAATCCACCGGGAAAAGCGGCGGGCCGTCGTCCCGTAGTTGTTTCTTGACGTGAATCGTCTTGTACCCCGTCGTCAGGTAGCCCTCGTTCTTGAGTTTCACCATCTCGGAGTGCACCGAGGCCGGGGACGCCCCGATCGCGAACGCGATGTCCGCGTGGTTCAGCCCCACGTCGATGACGACGCTGTCTTCTCCAGGAACTCCGTAGACCACCTGCAAACGAGCCAGGAACGCGGTCAGCCTGCTCCGGACCTTAGCCGGTGCGAAGCCCAGCGCGACGTCCCGGCGCCGTGCCCGGAAGGCCAAGACCTCGGCGGCCGCGCCCATCGCCTGCTTGTTGTCGCGGAGAAAGCCGCGAAAAGCCTTCTGAGGGACTTCGAGCACGCGGGCAGGCTTCGTGGCGATGTAGGCGAGGTGGCTCGAGCAGCCGACAAGGCAGTCTTCGAGACCGAGAAGGTCACCGCTGCCGAGCAGGTCGACGATCATCGGCGGAGTGTCACCCTGCGCCGTACGCAGCACTTTCACGAAGCCGGATTGCAGGACGAGCACCGGCGGAGCCGGGTCCGCCTGATTCGCCAGGTTCGTGCCCGCCGCGTGGTCGACGTATCTGCCGAGGTCGATCAGCCGCCGCCGCTGCCGGTCGGTGAGCGCCTCCAGGAACGACCGGCCCATCAGCCCACCACCGCCGCGAACGCGTAGAGGATGGCCGGCAGACCCGCCACCAAAGCCGTCACCGCGCCGATGACCCTGGCGGGCTGGGCGACCTTCCCGGCGAGCAGGAGCCGGGTCAGGATCGCGGCGAAAACGATGTAGGCGAGAACGACGACGCCCGCGGTGATCACCAGCAGGGGATCAGGTGTATTCGACGCCAATAGTGACTCCCAGTGAGAAGAAACGCGTTCTTGAAGCTTTTTCAAGTTCTTGCCCGGCCGGGTGAGAATCACGTCCAGTAGGTGACACAACCGCATGACCGCACCTTCGAAGACTAGTGCTCAGCGCCATTGCGAGAAAGCAACGCACGGCCCGCGACACCCTTACAGGGAGCCCCCATTCGCCCATTTCACGACGGAAAGTGACAGTCGTTTCGGACACGACCGAAGAAGAAAATCACGGACTGTACACGAAGAAGCCGTCAGTTTTCGCGGATCACGGCTGAAAACAGCGGGAAATCAGGATTAGCAGTACGGACATATCGCTGAGACTTGTCCACCGGAAATCAGCGGCGGTTTTGCCGAGCCCGACGTTTCCCCAGGTCGAAGGAAAGTTTAATCGGACACGGGGATGCACGTGCAGATGCACAGCCTCACGAAGCTCGCCGAAACCTGGGGCCAAATAGGGGCCATTTAACGGAGGGTCAACGATCCGCTGCCGTCGATCACACTCAGTGATCCGAAAGAAACTTCGGCAATCTCAGCTTTTTGGGGGAATCCCCCACGGGCCGGATAACGCGGCAGGGGCTCCCGATCAGGTGCGACGAGGGCTGACCAGGCCCGATTCGTAGGCCAGCACCACGAGCTGCGCCCGGTCGCGCGCCCCGATCTTGGTCATGATGCGGCTGACGTGCGTGCGCGCGGTGGCCGTCGAGATCACCAGATGCGCGGCGATCTCGTCGTTCGACATCCCGCCGGCGACCAGGCCGAGCACTTCGCGTTCGCGGTCGGTGATCTCACGGACGGCGCTCACGTCGATGCGGCGGTTCTCCGGCCGGTCGACGAACTCCGCGATCAGCCGCCGGGTCACGGTCGGCGCCAGTAGCGCCTCACCCGCGGCGACCACCTTCAGCGCCCGCAGCAGCTCCACCGGATCGGTGTCCTTCAGCAGGAACCCACTCGCGCCGGCGCGCAACGCTTCGTAGACGTACTCGTCGACGTCGAAAGTGGTCAGGACCAGGACTTTCACCCCGGCCAGCTCGGGGTCCGCGGTGATCCTGCGGGTCGCTTCGAGCCCGTCGACACCGGGCATCCGGACGTCCATCACCACGATGTCCGGCTTGTGCTCGACGGCGGCCGCGACGGCCTGTTCCCCGTCACCCGCCTCGGCCAGTACCTCGAAGCCGTCTTCGGTCTCCAGCAACACCCGGAAACCGGCGCGCACCAGCGCCTGGTCGTCGGCGAGGACCACCCGGATCGTCATCGTTCCCCCTGTATCGGCAGGTCCACGCGAACCTGGAATCCTCCGGCCACCACGGACGTCGTGAGCGCGCCACCCAGCGCCGCCGCCCGTTCGGACATCCCGCGCAGGCCATGTCCTGGCACGGGTTCGACCGCGTCACGGCCATCGTCGCGGACGAGCAGCGTCAGCGCACCGGTTTTCCGCTCGAACCTGACGTCGACTCCGCGCGCCTGGTTCGCGTGGCGGACCACGTTCGTCAGCGATTCCTGCAAAATCCGGTACGCGGCGCCGTCGACGGGGGCGGGCAGCTCACCCGGTTCGCCGTCGACGCGGACCTCCAGCCCGGCGGCCCGCGCGTGCTCGAACAGCTCGTCGGCCTGGGCGAGGCTCGGCGCGGGCGCCTTGTCCTCGCCGGAACGCAGCACGGCCAGCGTCGCACGAAGGTCCTTCAGCGCCGAAGCACTCGCCTCCTTGATGTTCAGCAACGCCTCTTTCGCCTGCTCAGGACGCCGGTCCGCGACATGCGCGGCGACCCCGGCCTGGACGTTGATCATCGCGAGACTGTGCGCGACGACGTCGTGCACCTCGCGGGCGATGGTGAGCCGCTCCTGCTCGGCCATCCGGTGTCGGTGCTCGTCGGCCTGCTCGCGCCGGGCCCGCGCCGCGGCCAGCCCGTTGCGCACCGCCGTCCCGATCCCGACGACCGCGATCACCCACACGACACCCAGCCCGGCCCGCGCGTCGAAAGAACCGAACCCGTGCCGGACGAACAACGCGACACCGGCGGCCGCGAGCAGCGATCCGCCGGTGATCCCGGCGACCAGCGGCCCGCGGACCTTGGTGAGCACGAACAACGCGATCGTCGGCAGCACGATCGCCGGGCCGCCAGGGTTGCCGGAGGCGTAGTAGCCCAGTGTCAGCGCGGACGTGAGCAGGAAGATCGGCATCGGGAACCGGTGGACGAGCAGCAACGGCAGCGCGATGGCGACCAGCCACAGGGCACCGGACGTGGTCAGCGCCTGCGCGCCCGGTTGCCAGCGGGCGGCACTGCTCGTGGCGCCGAGGACGAACCCCAGCGGCAGCACCACGCGCAGTACACGGCCCACCCAGTGACTCCACGGATACCGTTCTTTCAGCAGCACAGGACGAAAGCTACCCGGGGCGGAGGGGTGGTGCGTCCGTTGGAAAGCGGCTTCTCAACTACGCCGCGTGCGGTAGCCGGCGCAGGGATGCGCTTTTCGTTTTTTTCGATTACCGACGCCCGGCGAGAGCTCCGACGGCTCGACGAGTTCATCACGCTCGCGGGCTCCCCCGCCCACCAAGCGAAGCTGGTGGGCCCGGACGGCAGCGAAGTGGCGCTTCCCGACCAGGTCTACGACAGTTCTTCGTGACGTCGTGAAAGCGATGTCCCAGGGCTTCGCCATCAACATCGCGCCGTTGAACGCCGTCCTGACCACCCAGCAAGCGGCCGACACTGGTCAAGCTGCTGGAATCCGGCGAGATCCCGTTCGAGAAACCGGGACGCCATCGGAGGGTCCTCCTCAGTGACCTGCTCGAGTACCGGGCACGCTCTCGTGCGGAACGCCAAGGAAGACTCGATGAGCTGACAGCCGAGGCGAACCGGGATGGCAGCGATGACATCGTCGACGGGTTCATCCAGACTCGCTAGCCGTGCCTTTTCCCGCGTTCCTCGACGCTTGCGTGCTCATTCCGATCCGGCTGACGGATCTTTTGCTGCGCCTGGCCGAGGCGGGCACCTACCGTGCTTTGTGGTCCGACGAAGTGCTCGGCCTTTCCCGATGCCGGGGTCACCGGTTACGAACCATTGATTCCTGCCATGACCAACCATCCGAAGGACAGGCATGTGCTGGCCGCCGCGGTGATCGTGACGGCGAATCTCGAAGACTTCCCCAGGGCAGCCCTCGAGCCCTATCAACCCGGAGGCGACGCTTCGCTGCTTGCGAGAACAGGTCGACGCGCTCGAACGGTCCCCGGCTTCAGCAAGGAATCACGTCGTCTGCTCGAACCTGGCCGCGTGCGGTAGCCGGCGCAGGACAGACGTCATCATCAGCACCCCGCCGATCACCTGCACCGCCAGCACGAGCACCCGCCCGAGCCCGTGCGAACTCATGCCGACCGCGCTGAACAGGCCCCACGCACCCGAACCGGCCATCACCCCAGCGCCGGTCCACACCAGCACCAGCCGCGGCCAGAACCGTCCTCGCGACACCGACGCCAAGGCCACCGCGGCGAGCACGCTGAGCAACGCGACCACGACGTCCTGGCCGCGAGCCGACATGCCGCCGGAACCGAACGCCCAGCTCCCGTGCCCGATCGCGGAAACGAGCGCGGCGGCGATGCCGAGTCCGCCCGTCATGCCGATCGTGCCCGGCCGCACGGTGCCGGTGACGACGAACCACCAGCGATCGCGGGCGTAGAGCACGAACGCGGTCAGCAGCAGGATGCCTTGCCAGGCGAAACCGCCGTAGACGGCGGCCCAGACCCAGTTTTCCAGCGGCATCTCGGCCAGTTGCGCGTGCGCCAGATCGGTGACGATCACCGGGAGGTTCAGCACGATCGGCGCGAGCAGGCCGGTGCCGATCCAGATGGGGAACAGCACGAGCGGCGCGGGGATCCGGCGGCCCCAGGAGTAGGTGAACGCCAGCGCGAGCACCACGGCGACGACGTCCATCCCGCCGGTGAGCAGGTTCGCGAAGAGCATCAGCTCGGAGTCCACAAAGGACGGATCTCGGAGGCCGAGGCTGCCTCCCGTGACCCAGGATGCCTTGAGTGTCAGATATGGAAGCGTGCCCAGTATCGCGGCATAGCAGATGATCAGGCGTGCACTGGAGATCTTGGGGGCGGCGGCTGCTGCGGTCATGGTTCTCAGCGTCGGCTTTCATCCCGCGGAAAGACTCCCTCGCGAGCCTGGTCCGTCTCCCTCCTCAGAAGGAGCTGGGCAGCTTCGCCGCGGTTTTCCTTCCACATCCGCTCGAAGACGTCGGACTCTTGGCTGATCCCGGAAGGCCGGTCGAGCAATCCGCTCGGCATCGACCGCTCCGGCACGGTTCTCCTGGCGATCGCCCTGGTGTCGCTGTTGCTCCCGCTGACGGAAGGGCCGGCGTTGAACTGGCCACTGTGGACGATCGCGCTGCTCGTGGTCTTCCCGTTCGCCGCGGCCGGGTTCGTCCACGTCGAACGCCGGATGGAACGCCAAGGCGGTGTTCCGCTGCTGCCACCTTCGGTGATGCGGATGCCGAGTGTGCGGCAAGGTCTGCTGGTCGGGGTGCCGTTCTTCGTCGGCTTCAGCGCGTTCATGTTCGTGTTCGCGGTGACCTTGCAGGACGGCCTGCACCTGGGCCCGTTCGGCTCGGGGCTGGTGACGGCGCCGCTTTCGCTGGCGTTCTTCGCGATGTGCCTGGTCAGCAGCCGTCTGGTGACGAGGTTCGGGCAGCGGGTGGTGACCGGCACCGTGCTGCTGGAGTGGCCGGATCTGGGCGTGCTCGATTTCGCGCCGGGGATGCTGCTGTGCGGTCTCGGTCAAGGGCTCGCGATGACGACGGTGTTCCGGATCGTCCTGTCGAAGGTGCCGCCGGAGATCGCCGGGATAGGCAGCGGGATGCTGACGACGTCGCAGCAGGCCGCGATGGCGCTGGGGGTGGCGACGTTGGGGACGTTGTTCGCCTCCACCGGCGCGGGACCGCTCGGGATGAAGGGCGCGTTCGCCCTGGTCATCGGCATTCAGGCGGTGCTGACGGTCGGCGTGATCACGGTGGCACGGCGGCTGCCCGATCCGGGGGATTGAGAAAGTTCGATTTCACCCGTCGGAGTTGTGGGTCGCCGAGCGACGATGGGGATGTGACGGAACCACGGGTGCATCGGGACCCGGCCTTCGCACTGCTGTCGCTGTACGAGACGGCGTTGCCGGAGGTCTACGGGTACCTGCTGTCCCGGTGCGGTGACCGCACCCTCGCCGAGGAACTGACGTCGGAGACGTTCCTCGGCGCGGTGAGGGCCTGTCGCAAGGAATACGCGCCTGCCGTGAGCACCGGGTGGCTGATCGGCGTCGCCCGGCACAAGCTCGCCGATCACTGGCGGCGTAAGGAACGTGAGGAACGCGGGCTGCGGCTCGTCCACGAGGAAGAGGACCACACCGATCCGTGGGACGAGCGGCTGGACGCGCTCCTGGCGCGCGAAGTGCTCGCGTCGCTCGGGGCGCATCACCAAGCCGCGCTGACGCTTCGCTATGTCGACGGTCTCCCGGTACCGGAGGTCGCCGACCATCTGGGGCGCACGGTGCACGCCACGGAGGCGTTGCTCGTGCGGGCCCGTGCCGCGTTCCGACGTGCTTACCAGGAGAAGGAGGGTCGCGATGCCTGATCCTTTCGACGCGCTTCGCGCGCCCTCGCAGCGTGTCGATCCTGACCCGCTCTTCGCCGCCGAATTGCGCGACAACCTGCGTCGCGCCGTCTTGAACGGAGCCGATATGACAACGACTGAAACACTGGCGGAAGCACGTTCCCTGACCCCGTATCTCGTGGTGACCGACGCCCGCGCCGCACTCGACTTCTACGTCGAGGTGTTCGGAGCGTGGCGCCGCGCCGAACCGATCGTGATGGAGGACGGCCGGGTCGGGCACGCGGAACTCGCCATCGGGGACAGCGTGCTGATGCTCGCGGAAGAGTTCCCCGAACTGGGGAACGTGGTCGCCCCCGAGGGCGGCACGCTGATCCGGATCGAGGTCGCCGATCCGCACGAGTCGGCGCGGCGGGCCGTGGAACTGGGCGGCGTGCTGGAGCGGCCCGTCGCCGATGAAGGCCACGGGTTGAGCGGGACGATCAAGGACCCGTACGGACAGCGGTGGCTCGTCGCGCAGGCGGCACCGCGCTCCTCGGCGGGCGCGAAGCCGATCCGGCACGGCGAAGCGGGCTACTTCACCTTCCAGGTCCCGGACGACGCACGCGCGAAGGCGTTCTACGGCGCCGTCCTCGGCTGGCAGTTCTCGCCCGGACGGGTCGAAGGTGGTTGGGGCGTCGAAGGTTCCGGTCTGCAAGGCGGGCTCTGGGGTGGCCCGGGACGGCAGGTGGGCTGGAAGGTCATGTACGCCGTCGACGACCTCGCCGCCGCCCTCGACCGCGTCCGGGCCCAGGGTGGCCGAGCGGGCGAAACCGAACAGCAGCCCTACGGCCTGAGCGCCGACTGCGCGGACGACCAGGGCATCGAATTCTGGCTCTGGGAACAGCCTCGCTCTTAAGGTCACCACCCCAGCCCCCACCGCTCCCAGGGGGGCGACCCCGAAGCCAGTCTATCGCCGATGGGGGGCGGGAACTGGGGCTGAGGCGAGTTGTCCACAGGTGGGAGGAATTGTGGACAACTGAGGCTGGGGGCGCAGGCCGTGAAGGCCTCCTTCCCTACCTTGAGGGTAGGGAAGGAGGCCTTCACGGCACGATCAGGGCAGGTCAGCGACCGGCGGCGTAGCCCTGCATTCCCCGCGCGTTGGCGGCGGCGCGGAGAACTCCGCCGGACCGCGAGACGGCCGAAAGCCGCCCCAGCGCCCAAGGTCCGGCATCGACGACAGCGTGCCCGCGTGCGGCCAGAGCGTCCATTGTGGACTGCCCGAGCCGCGACTCCACCACGAGTTCCCGCGGCGTCCACGAGCGCGGATAGAACGAACTCGGGAACGCGGTCGTATGCCACGCGGGCGAGTCGATCGACTCCTGAAGGTTCAGCCCACCGAGGGTGTGCGCCAGCCAGAAACACAGCTGCCACTGGTCCTGCTGGTCCCCGCCGGGCGTCCCGAACGCCAGCACCGGCTCGCCGTCGCGCAGGCCCATCGACGGCGAAAGCGTGATCCGAGGCCGTTTCCGCGGCGCCAGCGAGTTCGGCAGGCCCTGTTCCAGCCAGAACATCTGACCGCGCGAGTCGAGGCAGAAACCGAGTTCCGGAATCGTCGGACTCGACTGCAACCAGCCGCCCGACGGCGTCACCGAGATCATGTTCCCCACCGCGTCGACGACGTCGATGTGCACGGTGTCGCCCCGGGTCTCGCCCAGCGGCCCGACCGTCGGCTCCCCCGTCGCGCCGGAACCGGATTCGAGACCACGCAGCTTTTCGAGGATCGCGGGCAGCCGCGGCGAGGGACCGCCCGGCCGGAGTTCGGCGGACGCCTCCTCGGTGATCAACGCCCGCCGGGCGTCCGCGTATTCGCGGGAGATCAGCAACTCGATCGGCACATCGGGAGAATCCCCGTACCAGGCCTCACGGTCGGCGAACGCCAGCTTCGTCGCCTCGACGGCCAAGTGCACCGTGCGTTCCGTCGGGATTCCGTCCACATAGGACAGTTCGTCGCGGAGGCCGTCCAGCAACCGCGCTTGCTGGAGCAGCGTGGGACCCTGCGTCCAGGCGCCCATCTTCACCAGGCCCCAGTCGCCGAAGTCGACCTGCAACGCGTCTTCGTACGTCGCTTCCCAGCCCGCGATGTCCTCGCCGGTGAGGAGACCGGCGTGATCGCGACCGGAATCGTCGCGGAAAGCCTTGCGGCTGAACACCTCGATCGCTTCGGCGACGAAACCCTGCGACCACGCGCGACGTCCGGCGTCGATCTGTGCCTCGCGGCCGCTGACCGACTCGGCCTCGGCGAGCAGCCGTTCCCAGGTGTCCGCGAGCGCCGGATTACGGTGCAGTCCCTCGACCGGCTTGCCGTCGGAGAGCCACAGCGCCGCCGACGTCGGCCAATGCTCGGTGAACAGGTCCCGCACCGCGCGGATCGTGTCCCCGACCCGGCTGACCAGCGGAATCCCGTTGCGCGCATAGGAAATCGCGTAACCGAGCACGTCGCGCAACGACTTCGTGCCGTGATCCCGCAGGAGCAGCAGCCAGCCGTCCCACGCCCCCGGCACGGTCGCGGGGAGCAGACCGCTGCCGGGGATCAGGTCAAGTCCGAGGTCCGCGAAGTACTCGGGCGTCGCCGCCGCGGGCGAGACCCCCTGACCTGCGAGGACGCGCGGGGTTCGATCGGCGGCGGTGACGAAGATGCCGGGGACCTGCCCCGCCGGGCCGCACAGATGCGGCTCGGCGACCTGCAGGACGAACCCGGCCGCTACCGCCGCGTCGAAGGCGTTGCCGCCGTTTTCGAGCACCGCCATACCGGTGGCCGAGGCCAGCCAGTGCGTCGATGCCACCATGCCGTGGGTGCCGGCCAGTTCCGGCCTGGTCGTGAACACGCGACTGATACTACGCTTTGCTAACTACTTTTTCAGTCCCAGCAGTTGAAGAGGATCTTGCCAAGACTGTCGGGCCGCCAGTGCTTGGCGACATAGTGGTTCTTCCAGCGCGCTGCCGTGAGGTCGATCGGCGCTTCGAGTTCGGCCCGGGAGTACAACCGGTGCCGGGGAAGGAGCTCCCCCAAAACGGCTAGCAATCCCGGCTCGTCGACGAAGGTGATCGTTCCGAAGGTGATGAACGCGTCGGCGATGCCGAGGATCTCGTGCCTTCCGTCCTCGTCCCAATCCTGCGTCCACACCACCGCGGCGGTTCGATGATCATAAGTGATCTCGCCGGTTTCGAAGTTCCGTCCCACGTCGGACGGTACGAACCGGGCGACCTGGCCGCGTGTTCGACGGGCAGCCTCGTAACAGGCCTTCCGAAACTCCTTCTCATCCCTCACCCACCGAAACTATCCCCGCGCGGCGACCGGAGCGTCATAGTTTTCGAGCGTCGCCGCGTTGGCCGTCCGCGAGGTGATCCACGTGAACACCTTGGTCATCGGCTTCGAACCCAAGATCCGGTACATGAAGTTCCGATAGCCGACCATGAACCGGGTCTTCGGGGCGAGGAACGTGCCGATCCCGGCCGCCTGCTTCTGCGAAACCTTGACCGGACCGCGGAGTTTCTCTTCGTACCGCGCGAAAGCGACCTCGTGGTCGCCGTGAGCGGCGGCGAGTTCTCCCGCCAGGACGTACGCGCCCGTCATCGCGAGCCCGGTGCCCGAACCGCCCGGACCCGCGCACCAGGCGGCGTCGCCGAGCAGCACGACCCGGCCCCGTGACCACTGGTCGAGGTGGATCTGGCTGAGCGAATCGAAGTACAGCGCGTCGACGTCGCCCAGGCCTTCCAACAGCGCCGAAGCTTCCCAGCCGAAGTCGGCGTAGCGCTCGACGAGGGCCTTCTTCTGGGCCTCGACATCGCGACGGTCGACCTCCAGCGGCCCGGACGCGAAGACCAAACTGACGTTGACGACCTCGCGATCGCGACCGCTGGCGGCCATCACCGTCCGGCCGGGGACGCTGCAGATCAGGCCGAGGTGATCGAGACCGAGGTGGTTGGGCACGGTGAAGCCGGCGGTGTGGAAACCGAGATCGGTCCGGAATCGCTCTTCGTCGCCGAAGGCCAGCCGCCGCACGCCCGAGTGGAGCCCGTCCGCGCCGACGACCAGGTCGAATCTGCGCGGTTCACCGTTGGCGAAGGTCACGGTGACGCCGTCCGAATCCTCGTCCAGGCCGGTGATCCAGTCGCCGAAGACGTACTCGGCGCCGTCCTTCGTGTGCTCGTAGAGGATGCGCGTCAGGTCTCCGCGCTCGATCTCGACTTCGCCGCTGAAGAACACCGACGGCATCTCGGCGACCTTCTTTCCTCGCGTATCGACGATGAACTGCGCGCCCATCGCGGTTTCCTTCGCGCGGATGTCTTCGAGGATGCCCATGCGCTTCAACAGGGTCATCTGCTCGCCGCGGAAGTCGACCGCACTCCCGCCTTCGCGCAGGGCCGGGGCGCGCTCGACGACGGTCGGCGCGAAGCCGCGCTCCCGCAGCCAGAAGGCGAGGGCCGGTCCCGCGATGCCGGCGCCGGAGATCAGAACGGTGGTCGTCATGGCTGCTCCCAGTGGGTTCGTGGTGATGGGAACGACCGTACGGCAGATTTGCACGCTTGGTCAAGCCGCTTGGTTAAACCAAATGGATAAACCGTGTGGTCTAGGATCTCGGGCATGGGTAATCGCGAGGACCTGATGAGCGGGGCCATCCAGTGCCTCAAGGAAAAGGGCTGGTCACGGACGACGGTGCGGGATATCGCGGCGGCGGCCGGGGTCAGCCACGCGGCGATCGGCTACCACTTCGGCTCGCGCGAAGCACTGCTGCTGACGGCGTTCTCGCAGGCGATGGACGACTGGGGCCAGGAGGTCCAGCGGGAGATGATGAACGCTGTCGACCCCAACGCCTCGGCCGACGAGCGGTACCGGGCCTCGTGGCGCGCGATGATCGACTCCTACGGGCGTAACCGTCAGCTGTGGATCGCCTCGATCGAGGCATTCGTACAGTCCGAACATCACCCTGAGCTGCGAAAACAGCTCGCCGCCGCGCAGCGTGAGGGCCGCCGTGGCATGGCGGCGGACATCCTCGGGATCGACGAGGAGAGGCTCACCGAGGCGGACGAGCGCCGGATCGGCGCGGTGGCCACGGCTCTGAACTCGGGCATCATGCTCCAGCACATGCTCGACCCGGAGAACGCTCCGACGTCCGAGGAGGTCGTGGACGGGCTGATGACGCTCGTCTCCCGGGTGCGATGAACGGCCCGTTACTTGCGAAATTTGCAAGTAACGGGCCGTTCATCGCACCCGCGGGAGGCAGGTGGGTCAGGAGACGGCGACCTTCCGCCGCAGCGCCGCCCGCGGCCGCCCGACGCCCTGCCACGACAGGCCGGCGTCCAGGATCCGTTGCGGCTCCAGGAGATTGCGCGTGTCGACGACCGAGTCGCCGTCCATCTGCTCGGCCATGTAGGTCCAGTCGAGCCGCTTGAACTCGTCCCACTCCGTCAGCACGACGACGGCGTCGGCCGCCTTCGCGACCTGGTACGGGTCGTCGACGACGGTCATCCCGGCGATCTGGCCGCCGACGGCGGGGTCGTAGGCGGTCAGATCCGCCCCGAGCGCACCCAGCACCGAAGCGACCGCGAGGGCGGGCGAGTCGCGCAGGTCGTTCGTCCCGGCCTTGAACGCCAGCCCGAGGACGCCGATCCGCGAACCCGCCAGCGTTCCGCCGACAGCGCCGGCGATCTTCGCGACGATCCGGTCCCGCTGCGCGAGGTTCTCCTCGATCGCCGAGGTCAGCAGTGTGAAGTCGTACTGCACGGACTCGGCGACCTTGACCAGCGCGCTGGTGTCCTTCGGCAGGCACGAGCCGCCCCAGCCGGGGCCGGGCTTGAGGAACGAGCGGCCGATTCGGCGGTCGTAGCCCATCCCTTCGGTGACCAGGTCGATGTCCGCGCCGAGGCGTTCGCACAGTTCGGCGATCGAGTTCACATAGGACAGTTTCATCGCGAGGAAGCAGTTCGCCGCGTACTTGACCAGTTCCGCGCTGGCCGCGTCGGCGACGACGACCGGGGCGGCGAGGTCGGCGTAGAGGTCACCGACCCAGCGGGCGGCGGCGACGTCGTCGGAGCCGACGACGATCCGGTCCGGGCCGAGGAAGTCCTCCACCGCGGTGCCCTCGCGCAGGAACTCCGGGTTCGACACGACCGGCACGTCCGTGCGGCCGAGCATCGCTTGGATGCGCTTCGACGTCCCCACCGGAACGGTCGATTTGGTGATCAGCGCACAACCCGGAGGAATGACGTCGCCGATCTCGGTGGTCACGGCTTCGACGGCCCGCAGGTCCGCCGACCCACCCGCGCCCATCGGCGTTGGCACACAAAGGAAAACGGCCTCAGCATCACGAACCGCGGCCCGCGCGCCGACGACGAACTCGAGTCTTCCGCTGGTCAGCCCCCTCGACACCAGCTCGGACAATCCCGGCTCCAGGATGTCCACTCGTCCGGCGGAGAGCCTTGCGACCTTCGCCTGGTCGACATCGACGCAAGTGACTCGATGCCCCAGGCCGGCCAGGCAGGCCCCCGTGGTCAATCCGACGTAACCGGTCCCCACCACCACGATCCGAGCAGCGCTCATGCTGCTGAAGGTGACAGCCTGAGTTGACCTCCGAGCGAACGGAATACTTCAGGCCCGAATACTCCTCACGACATGCTGCGCACCGACGTGAGCCAGCACACCCACCCCACCGATGCGAACGAGCGTTAACCTAGGGAACGGTTGTCGACGAAAGGGAGAACATGCAGATCACCGATACCGCGGCGCTCGTCACGGGTGGCGCGTCCGGGCTCGGCGGTGCGACCGCGAAGGCGCTCGCGGCGAAGGGCGCGCGGGTCTTCGCGCTGGACCTCGCCGGTGCCATCGCCAACGCCGAGCAGGTCGAGGGCATCACCTACGTCGAGGCCGACGTGACCGATCCGGAGCAGGTGCGCGCGGCCGTCGCGACCGCCGCCGAGTCCGGGGTGCCGTTGCGGACCGTGGTGAACTGCGCCGGGATCGGACCGTCCGCGCGGATCCTTTCGAAGAAGGGCCCGCACGATCTCGCCCTGTTCGCGAAGGTCGTCCAGATCAACCTGATCGGCTCCTTCAACGTGCTGACGATCGCCTCCGAAGCCATCGCCAAGACCGAGCCGCTGGCCGACAACGCGCGTGGCGTCATCATCAACACCGCGTCGATCGCGGCCTACGACGGCCAGATCGGGCAGGTGGCGTACTCGTCGTCCAAGGGCGGCATCGTCGGGATGACCCTGCCGGCCGCGCGCGACCTCGCGTCGCACGGGATCCGGGTGCTGACCATCGCGCCGGGCATCGTCGACACCCCGATGCTGGCGACGGTGAGCGACGAGTTCCGCGCTTCGCTGGCCGAAGGCGTTCCGTTCCCGAAGCGGCTCGCGCGGCCGGACGAGTACGCGCAGCTCGCGCTGTCGCTGATCGACCACGACTACCTGAACGGCGAGGTGGTCCGGATGGACGGCTCGCTGCGCATGGCCCCTCGCTGAGCCGTCTTCGCGTGACATGAAAGGCCCCTTCATTGCAAATTTTGCAATGAAGGGGCCTTTCATGTCATCTCTCAGGGACGGGTGAGGCGCACGTCCAGGCTGATGCCCTCGGTGGTGACCTCGCAGGTCCGGAAGGCGGTTTCGGCGACCAGCCCGCCGAACTGCACCGGCGTGTAAGCGCGCCGCCGGAGCCCGCCGAGTGCCTGCCGGACACCGAGCGCGGCCAGTTTGCCGAGTTTCATGCTCTCGACCTCACGCGCGATGTCGCCGTCGGTCGCGTCCCGGTTCATGTCCTGCACCGCGGCCGTGCCACCCGGACGCAGGACGCGATACATCTCGTCGAGCGATTTCACCGGCCACACGAAGTTCTTGAACGCGGCCTGGCAGACGACGAAGTCGAACGACTCGTCGTCGAACGGCATCCCCGCGACGTCGCCCTCGCGGAACTCGACCTCGACGCCCTGAGTTCGCGCGTACTCGCTCGCGATCTCGACGAACGTCGGCGCGACGTCGAGGCCGGTGACGGAGAAGCCGAGCCGCGCCAGTTCGACGGCGAAGTAGCCGGGGCCGAAGGCGACTTCGAGCACCTTCGCGCCGTCCGGCAGGTCCGCGGCGAGTTCGCGGGCCTGCTTCCGCCAGAGTTCGATCTGCGGTTCGGTTCCGCGCTGCCGGGCGTAGTTCCGCGCCAGCGCGCCGCCCATCTCCGGCATGAGCTTGAACCGTTTTCTGTCCTTGATGTTCGACATGGTCACTCCAGGTTGTTCCGCCCGGAGCCCGGCTATCCTCAAGATGCCTTCTCGTGGCCGGGTCCGGTCGCGGGATCGTCGCCCCGGCGGGGTGCTGCAACACCTCGCCGGGGCTCTTTCAACTGCGGGTACTCCCCCCTTCGGCCAGGTAGGCCCGCCATTCGGCGAGGCCGGGCATCGAGCCGGACGTCAGTTCCCCCAGGATCGAACGGACCCATTCCGCTTCGGCCATACGCATGGCCAGGCGGTACTCGCCCTCCAGGAGCACCAGCCGCGGCAGCTCCTCGATCAGCCGTTCGAGTTCTCCGCGAGAGCGCTCGATCTCCTCGTCCAGCGCCGCCAGCCGGGTGCGGAACAGCGAGATCACCTCGTCCGGCCCGAGCCACGCCATCACGGAAAGCCCGGCGACGAACTTCGGCTCCTCCGGCGCGAGTTCGGCGAGGAGTTCGCGCAGCCAGTCGAGCATTTCGTCACGGCCGGCGTCGGTGATCCGGTACACCGTTCGCTCGGGGCGCGCGCCGTCGCGAGTGCTCTCGACGGCCTCGATGAAACCGTGTTTCCCCAGGTTGCGGACGACCGTGTAGAACGAGCCCCATTTGATCCCCATGTCGCGATCCTTGCCGCGCGCTTTGAGGATCGAGGCTATTTCGTACGGATGCATCGAGCGCTCGACGAGCGTGGACAAGATGGCCAGCGCCAGCAGGTTGCCGACCTTCCGTCGCTTCACCGGTCCTCCTCGTGAACGAGTACTCGTCTACGAGTATGCGGAGAAGCGCAGGCGATCGCAAGTGTCTTGGTTCGTGAGAGATCAGAGGTCGTTCATGTACGGCACGGACGTCTGCGCGTGGTCGGTCAGCCACTTCCGCAGCGCGTGTGTGGCCAGGACGTCGTCCTCGTTGTAGCGCAGCAGCCGTTCCCGCTGCAGGTCGTCCGGGACACCGCCGTCCATGCCGACGGCGTCGCGGTACCAGCTCATCGACGCCTCGCCGCCCGCTTCCGGATCGCGCCAGGCGAAGCCGGCGACCGGGGCGATCACCTTGAGCCCCTTGCCGTGCGAGCACAGGAACTGGTCGGTGACGCTGCGGAAGAGGTCGATCCACTCCTCGGAGTCCACAAAGGACGCGATCTCGGCCTTCGTGGGAACGCCGGGGTATTCGCCGAACCGGTCGGCGGAACCGAAGAGCCAGCGGTTCTCGGCGAGCGCGTTGTAGCAGTAGGCACGGAAGGTCAGGCCCGCCGCGAGCGTGCGCTCGCGGACTTCCTTGAACCAGGCCCAGAATTCGGCGAACGACCGCGCCTCGTCCGCCGTCGGCAGCGGCTCCCAGGTCGCGAAGGCCCGGTACCCCTGCTCCATCCCGATGTCGGCGCCGGTCAGCAGCGAACCCCACAGGTACGCGCCGGAATCACCGAAGCTCTCCATGTCGACATCGACCTCGACGTCGCCGCGGGAGACCTCGATCCGATCGACCTTGCGCACCATCGTGAGATCGGCGAGCCAGGCACGCGCGAGGATGATCGCGTCGGCGAAGGTGCCGCCGGTCCAGTTCATCGGCGGTGGCTCGTCGGCCGGGTCGAGCGCGGCCAGCTTGTCCACTGTGGACACCCCGGCGCGGCGGAGCTCCATCGCGTCCTCGCCGCGGACGACCAGGCTGACGTCACGGGTTTCGGTGAGCGCGACCTCGCACGTCGGCCACCAAGGGCAGCGACGGCATTCGAGGACGCGCGAAGGTTCAGCCAGCGGCTCTTCGCCTTCGGCGGCCGCAGTCGCGATGGCGAGCCTGTCGGCGAAGCGGCTCTGGTACTCCGTCAGCGCGCTCCGGCCGCCCGGCCAGGTACCCGCGGACAGGTCGTGCCAGACGACGACGTCCGCGTCGAGTCCGATGACGCCGCCGATGGCTCGGTGGCCTTCGTGCTTCCCGAGCGCTTCGAGCATTCGGTAGAGGTGCGCGAGCCGCATCTGGTCGCGCGGCTGCGAGCGGACCTTTCGCGCCGCGTCCGGCAACCGGTTCGCCGGGTCGAGGTCGGTCATCACCGTGGTCGGCGCGCCCGCGCCGCGATCGGTGATGCGATGCCGCACGACCAGCACCGGCACGTAACCATCACCGGTACGGACCAAGAGTTCGGAGCCGCCACGCCGGTGACCGGCACGATCCACCGGGAGCAAGGCACCCCAGATGTAGTGCGCTTCGGCGGCGAAGGCCTCTTCGGTGAGCTGCACACGCTCGGCGGCCGGAAGGTCGCGAGGGATCTTTACCCAGCTCACGCCGGGTCCCGTCGCCTCCATAAGCTGCCGCACGATCGCCTCGCGATGCGCTGACGCGTCGTCGATCCGCTGCTGCGCGGCGGGGTCGGGCGGGGCGAGCGGGACCTCGCGCATCGCCGGATCGTGTTCGAGGTGCACGCGACGCCGGCAGCGGCTCACCGCTCCCGCGTCCAGTAGCACCTCGTTACTCACAGACAACACTCTAGAAGGCGACCGGCAAGCCGCCATGCCCGCCACTTCGGGGACCAGTAAGTTCGTCAGTGACACAGCGTGGGAGGTGCCATGGCGCGCAAGGCCAAAGCCGTCGAGGCCGAAGGCAGGATCACCCCGAAGAAGGCGAAGAACGCCATCGCGGTGGCCAAAGTGCTCGGTCCGGCCGTACTGCCGGTGATCGCGCCGTACGCCGTTCGAGCGGCGGGTGCCGCGCGAGAGCTGTACGACCGTTATCAAGCGAAGAAGCTCGGCGTCGCCGTCGACCAGCTCGGTGAGTTCAGCGGACGCGGTGCCGCGTTGCACGCGCGGATCGCCGGGCTGACTCAGGGACTCGCGGAGCTGAAGAAGTCCGCGAAGGCGACCGACGCCGACGTGGCCTTCGCGAAGGACACGCAGGGGACGCTGGAGCAGCTTTCGGCGACTGTCCGCGCTTCGGAGCGGATGCCGGCCGCGCGGCGGAAGGCGGCGCACCGGGCCGTGGCCGGGGAGCTGGACCAGCTGGAAGGCAAGCTCCTACACCGCCTCGGGATCTGACACCGCTTCGGGGTTGAACGGCTGTTATGAACGGACCGTTCATAACGTTTTTTGTTATAAACGGTCCGTTCATAACACGACCCGGTGCCGCCAGACGGGTGGTGACGGCGGCCGAACCCAGCCGAGAGGTCTCCCCAAGGGCGCCCCGCGCCCGACGGAGACTTCACCGTCGAGCGCCCTCTTTCGGGCCGAAGGCCCACGGAAACGTGATGAAGGGGCGCCCTCCGCACCCACCGCGAGGTGGAAGCGGAACGGCGCCCCTTCGGCACGTTTCCGTCAGCGCTCGACAGATTTAGCCGATAAAGCCCTTTTTCTTCATCCATTCGTAGGCGACTTCGCCTTGGTCGCGGCCGTCGACGTCGACCTGCTTGCACAGTTCGATCATCTGCTCGTTGTCGATGGCCGCGGCGACGGCTTCGAGTGGGCCGCGGAGTTCCGGGTGCTGTTTCAGGAAGTCCGAGCGCAGTGTCGGTACGGCGTTGTACTGCGGGAACGCCTTTTTGTCGTCTTCGAGGACGCGCAGGTTGAGTCCGGCGATGCGGCCGTCGGTGGTGAAGATCTCGCCGATCGGGCAGGTCCCGCTCGCGACGGCCGAGTAGATCGTGCCGATGCCGAAGTTCTTGATCACCGGGTTCTGGAATCCGTAGGCCCGCACGGCGGCGGGGAATCCGTCCTGGCGGCTGGTGAACTCGGTCTCCAGGCAGAACACGCCCTGGTCGGGCTTCTGTTTGAGGAACGCCGCCAGATCCGACGTCGTCTTCAGGTTGTTCGCCGCTCCGTAGGCTTCAGTGACCGCGAAGCCGTACTGGTCGTTGAGCGGCGAGTAGTTCAGCCAGGTGACGCCGTACTTCGCCTCGTCAGCCGTCTTCGTGGCCTCGTACTGGGCCTGTTCCCCGCCGGGGACGGGGAGTTCGTTGCCCTGGTAGTTGATCCAGCCGGTGCCGGTGTATTCCCAGGTGACGTCGGTCTGGCCGGCGAGCAGTGCCTGTCGGGACGAGTTCGAGCCCTTGATGTCGGTCAGGTCGATGACGTCCGCGCCCGCCGCGGAAAGCGCCATTTCGGCCATGTAGCCCAGGATGATGTTCTCGGTGAAGTCCTTGGATCCCACCGTCACCTCGACGCCCTTGAGCGCCTCGATGGGCTGGATCGAACCGGGTTCGATCTTGTACGGCAGCGCGGTGTTGACCTCGAGTCCGCAAGCGGAAAGCGTGCCGCACAACAGGACTGTGCCCAGAATCGCTTTCAATCGCATGTCAGCGCAGTCCCTTCGGTCCGAAGAACTGTTCCGCGACCGCGCCCAGCCAGTCCACCAGCAGTGCCAGCGCGACGGCGAGCACCGAACCGGTGATCAGCACCTTCGTCAGGTTGAGCTTGTAGCCGGTGTCGATGAGCAGGCCGAAACCGCCGGCGTTGACGAACATGCCGAACGTCGCCGTGCCGACGGCCAGCACCAGCGAGGTCCGCAGGCCGGCCAGGATCAGCGGGATGGCCAGCGGGAACTCGACCCGCCACAGCACGCCGGAGGCCGACATGCCGATGCCGCGGCCCGCGTCGATCAGTGCGGGGTCGACCTGTTGCAGGCCGACCATCGTGTTCCGCAGCACCGGAAGCAGCGAGTAGAACGCCAGCGGCAGCGCCGCGACCCACAGTCCGCCGGTCGCGCCGGTGACGATGAACCACAGCACCAGCACCCCGAGCGCGGGCGCGGCCTGGCCGATGTTCGCGACCGCCAGGAACACCGGCGCCGCCCACTTCGCGTACGGCCGCGTCACGAGTACGCCGAGCGGAACCGCCACGGCGACCACGATCGCGGTGACCACGACGGTCATCGCCAGGTGGTCGCGCAGCGCTTCGAGCAGCCCGGTGGCGTTGAGCGTCTCCTTCTCCGTGGCGGTCAGGTCGCTGGCGAACACCCAGATCAGCACGCCGACGACGATCAGCAGGACCACCGCCGGCTGGGCGAACAGCCGGACCCGTTCGGCGCTTCTCGACGAGGACTCGGTGCTGAACCCGGTATCGACGGCCGTCATGCGGTCACACCTTCCGCCGGGTTGTCGTCCGAGTGCTCCTCGCGCAGCTGCTGGATCGTCGAGATGACGGTGTCTAGCTCGATCGTCCCGGCGTACTCGCCGCGGGCGCCGGTCACCGGGACGCTGCCGCCCTCGGCGAGCATGGCTTCGAGCGCGTCCTGCAGCGTCGACTGGAGGCTGACCGAGTCGCGCAGTGGCTTGCCCGCGGTGGCGAGCGACGTGGCCGCGGTCAGCTCGCGGACATGCACCCACCGCATCGGACGACGACGCTGGTCGAGCACCAGCACGAAATGCTTCCGCTGCCGGGTCAGCTTCTCGCGGACGTCCGACGGCGATTCGCTGACCGCGGCGGTCAGGGCGTCCTGCTTCAGCTCGACGTCGCGGACCCGCAGCAGCGTCAGCTGCTTCAGCGAGGCACCGGCGCCGACGAACCCGGCGACCGTGTCGTCGGCCGGGTTCGCGAGGATCGCGTCCGGGGTGTCGTACTGGAGGATCTTCGACTGGTTGCCGAGCACCGCGATCTTGTCGCCGAGCTTCACGGCCTCGTCGAAGTCGTGGGTGACGAAGACGATCGTCTTCTTCAGTTCGGTCTGCAACCGCAGCAGTTCGTCCTGGAGGTTGCCGCGGGTGATCGGGTCGACCGCGCCGAACGGTTCGTCCATCAGCAGGACCGGCGGGTCCGCCGCCAGTGCCCGCGCGACGCCGACACGCTGCTGCTGACCACCGGACAGCTGACGCGGGAAGCGGTCGCGGAAGTCGGCCGGGTCCAGCCCGACCAGGTCCATCATCTCCTCGACCCGGTCGTTGACCTTCTTCTTGTCCCAGCCGAGCAGGCCGGGCACCACCGCGATGTTCTGCGCGACGGTGAAGTGCGGGAACAGCCCGGCCTGCTGGATCGCGTAGCCGATGCGACGGCGCAGGGTGTCGACGTCGAGCTTCAGCGCGTCGTCACCGCCGATGGTGATCCGGCCGGACGTCGGCTCGATCAGCCGGTTGATCATCCGCATGGTGGTGGTCTTGCCACAGCCGGACGGGCCGACGAAGACCACGATCTTGCCGGCGGGCACCACCATCGAGAACTCGTCGACCGCGGGCTCGCGAGTGCCGGGGTAGCGCTTGGAGACGTTCTCCAGCTCGATTTCGACGCCGGATACGGTTTCCGGCGACCCCATAGTTGACTCAGCCACGGACACCCCTTGAGACGGTCAGACGGTTGATCAGGACGTAAACGGCGTCGAGGACCAGCGCGAGGACGACCACGCCGAGCGTCCCGGTCAGCGCCTGGTTGAGGGAGTTCGTGCTCCCCGCGTTGGTGAGACCGGAGAAGACCTCCGAGCCGAGGCCCGGGCCTTTCGCGTAGGCCGCGATGACCGCGATGCCCATGAGCATCTGCGTCGCGACCCGCATCCCGGCGAGGACGGCGGGCCAGGCGAGCCGCAGCTCCACCCTGGTCAGCACGCCGAACCGGCTCATACCGATGCCGCGTGCCGCGTCACTGATCGCTGGATCGACGCCGCCGAGCCCGACGATCGTGTTCCGCACGATCGGGAGCAGCGCGTAGAGCACGAGAGCGATGACGGTGGTGTTCGTACCGAGGCCGAAAACCGGGATGAGAAGGCCCAAGAGGGCGAAGGAGGGGACGGTGAGGATCGTGCTCGCCAAGGCCGTGGCCACGGCCGACCCGATCGGGCTGCGGTAGACCGCGACCCCGATCGCCACGCCGAGCACGGCGGCGATGATCGTGCACTGCACGACCGCGCTGACATGGAGAAGCCCTTGGAGGGCGAGTCTGTCCCACCGATCCGAGATGTACTCGAAGAGGTTCATCGCGTGCTGGTTCTCCCGCCGCCTCTGAGTGAGAGTCCTCACCCATTCGGAGTAGCTGTATCGGGAGCCTGACTACCCAGAACACGCGCGGTCAAACCCCGGTTTACCGCCTTTTATCCCGTAAACCTTCCCCATTCGGCCTAAATGGGCAAACGCACGCGCCGTCCCGCCGGTGTCTTTCCCACTGCTCAACAGCCGGGAGGAGATCGACCGCCCGGCAGTACGTCGAATACTCTTCACCCGTGAGTAAGGGCAGCCATCACCGAAGCGCGTTACGCGCCGTGCGTGGTGGCTTGCTGGGCGTGAGTTCCGCGGCACTGGCCGTGACCGCTCACGTGCTCGGGGACGGCGAGGTACCCGATACGGCGATGACGTTGTTGCTCACCGTGCTCATCGGCTGGAACGCCGCCGCGCTCGCCGCGAAGGCGCGCGGCCCCCTCGCCACGATCATCGACCTCGGCGCCGGCCAGGTCGTGATGCACCTCGTGCTCAGCTCCCTGAGCAATCACGAACTGATGCACGACGAACCCGCACCCCTCTCGGGCGGGCTCGCGATGACTGTGGCCCACGTCGTCGCGACACTGGTCACCGCGCTGCTGCTGGCCAAGGCCGACGGACTGCTGCTCGGCGTCCTCGCCTGTCTGCGCACGTTGGTCCCGTTCATCCTCAACGCGCTCCCGGTGCCCGCCGCGGCGGTGACACCGGTACTCGCCCGTCCGGCGGGGCCCGGTCACCTCGTCGGTGTGGACCTCCGCCGGGTCCACGGCAGGCGTGGCCCGCCGCTGTTCTCCTGAACCCCAGCTGATCCCCGTAATCCGGCGAGGTCTCCGAACCCGCCGTCTCATTCACGTTCAGGAGTCTTCGTGTCCAAGCACGTCTTCAAACGCGCCGGTTTCCTCGCCGCCGCCATCGGTGCCGCCGGTCTGCTCTCGGCCGGGGTCGCTTCGGCCCACGTCACCGCCAACGTCTACGGCCCCCAGCCCGAAAAGGGCGGCTACGGCTCGATCTTCTTCCGCGTGCCCAACGAGGAGAAGGACGCCGGCACGGTCAAGGTCGAGATCACCCTCAAGCCCGAGTACGCGCTCAGCTCCGTGCGCGCCAAGCCGCTTCCCGGCTGGAAGGCCGAGGTCGTCAAGTCCAAGCTGCCCGCCCCGGTGACCACCGACTCCGGCACTCAGATCACCGAGGCCGTCACCAAGGTCTCGTGGACCGCGGAGCCCGGCACCAAGATCGCCGCCGGTTCGGCCGAGTTCCAGGAGTTCCAGATCAGCGCGGGTAAGTTCCCGACCAACGTCGACGCGATCGAGTTCCCCGCCACCCAGACCTACGAGAACGGCAAGGTCGTCGAGTGGAACCAGCCGACCCCGGCCTCCGGCGAGGAGCCGGAGCACCCCGCGCCGAGCGTGAAGCTCGCCGAGAAGAGCGGTGACGGGCACGGCGGTGGCCACGGCTCCGACGCGAAGGCCTCCGAGGAATCGCACGCTTCTTCGTCGTCGTCCGACAACACCGCCCGCTGGCTCGGCGGCGCGGGCCTGGTCGTCGGCGCACTCGGCCTCGGCGTCGGCGCCGGTGCCACCCTGCGCGCCCGCCGCGCCACCGCCTCCAGCAGCAAGACCGAGGGAACCGAGTAAATGCGTAAAGCGATCGTCGCGCTGGCGATCACCGGGGTGGCGTGGCTCGCCACCGCCACCCCGGCGCTGGCGCACAACGTCCTGATCTCCTCAGACCCGGCGAAGGGCACTTCGATCGCCGCCGGGCCCGCGAAGATCACGCTCACGTTCGACCAGTACGTCCAGAGCGCGAACGTCAACCAGATCGCGGTCATCGGACCGGGCGGCGGCCAGTGGGCCGAAGGCCAGGTCGAGGTCCGCGACAGCGTCGTATCCGTGCCGCTGCGGCCGCTCGGCCCGGCGGGCGAGTACAAGATCGGCTACCGGATCCTTTCCGCGGACGGGCATGCCGTGACCGGCGAGGTTCCGTTCACCCTCACCGCCGCGGGCACCGGCACCCCGGCGACCGCAGACGCCGCGCGCGGCAACGGGGGCCAGGCCGAGACGACCCCGGCGACCGGCGGCGAAGGCTCGTCCGGGGTGCCGATCTGGGTGTGGATCGCGGGCGCCGTCGTGCTGCTCGCCGTCGGACTGACCGTCGCACTGCGCACCGGCGCGGGTGACAAGGAGAAGAGCGGGTCATGACACAGGCCGAGACCACCTCACGCGCCCGCGTCGCCGTCCTGTTCTGTGTGGTGACGGCGGGGATCGTCGGCGCCCTGATCGGCGTCGCGCTGACGGCCACCGCCCCGGTTCCCGGGGTCGCGCAGGTCAGCGAGGTGGTCTCGGTCTCCATCCCGATCGTGCGGGTGCTGCTGGACATCTCGGCGGTCGCCACGATCGGGCTGGCGCTGCTTTCGGTACTGGTCGGCTACGACCGGCCGAAGCTCTCCGAACCGATCATGCGGCGCGCGCGGCCCGCGAGTGTCGCGGCGGCGCTGGTCTGGGCGACCACGGCGCTCGTCGCGCTGATCCTGCAGACCGCCGAGTACCGGCCGGGCTCCAGCACGCTGTCGATCTCGGACGTCGGGAGCTACATCGCCGACGTCGGCGCGGGGAAGGCACTGCTGATCGTCGCGGTGCTGGCGCTGCTGCACGCGGGACTCGGCATCCTCGCGCTGAAACACGGCGAGAAGGTGCCCGCCGAGGTCCGCGTCGGACTCGGCCTGTTCGCGCTGCTGCCGCTGCCGGTCACCGGGCACGCGTCGAACTGGAACTACCACGACTACACGATGATCTCGATGGAACTGCACGTGATGAGCGCCGTCGCCTGGACCGGCGGGCTCGGCGCGATGGCGGTGCTGCTCGTCGGGAACCGGACGCTGCTGGCGCACGCGCTGCCGCGGTTCTCCAAGCTGGCGACGCTGTGCCTGATCCTCGGTGCGGCGACCGGCCTATTCAACGGGCTGATCGAGATCTCACTCAACCCGTCGCTCGGCTTCTGGGAAGGCGTGTTCACCACGCCGTACGGGCAATTGGTGCTGCTCAAGCTGTTGTGCACCGGGGTGATCGCGGCACTCGGGGCCTACACGCGCTGGAAACTGATACCGCAGATCATCCGGCACAACCGGACGGCGCTGGCCGCGTGGGCGACGCTGGAGCTGACCGTGATGGGGCTGGCGTTCGGGTTCGCTGTCGTCCTCACTCGCGCGCCGGTGGTGCCGACGAGCTGAAGGTGCGCTCGGGCAAGAACGACACCCCCGCGTCGCTGGGAAGGGGCTGTCGGGGGTCACGCTTACGCTAAGTGGATGCCCCCGCCGCAGGCCTTCGCCGACGAGTCGTTCCACGAGGACCCCTCCGAAGGCTTCTACGTGCTCGCGGCCGCGGTGCTGCCGATCGCCCGGCACGCGGAGCTGCGCGAGGTGATGCTGGACGTCCGTGGCGGCCGCCGTAGCAGCAAGCTGCACTGGTACCCGATGGATCACCAGGAGAAGCTCGACGTCGCCAAGCGCGTAGCCGACTTCGATGAACTGCACGTGGTCACCGTCGGCACGCCAGTGCGGCCGAAGAGGCAGGAGCGCGGTCGCGCCCTGTGCCTGCAGCGACTGGTCGTCGAGCTGCACGGCGTCGGTGTCGACACTCTCGTCGCCGAGGCCCGGCAAGCCGACCTGAACAAGCGGGACGTCGACAGCGTCCGGCACGCGCGGCTGCACCGGGCTCGGCTCACCGGCAACGACGCTTTCTTTCAGCCACTGAGCGGCTGCGTGCACGAGGTCCAGCTGGATACGCCGACCTGACCACCCCTGGACATGCGTAAGGCCAGGCTCCCGGTCATGCCCCAGGTCACCTGGCCTTGCGACTCACGCGACGTCCGTGACGGCGCGCTCTCAACGAGTGGTCTGACCCTCGTTGTCGCACCGGCAAGCCGATCCGACGCGTCGAGCATAGCTCATGAATGCGCGTACTTGCACTTCGTCGCGAGGTCTCACAACGACGCAAAGGGGAGACGCTACGAATCGGCTGTCCTAGCGCGAGCTTTGCTCCATCTGGCCGCATTTGGCCGGTTTCACTGTCCTCTTCGGATCTCCCCCGGAATGCTCTACGCGATCGCTGGGGTAACCCGAAGAGGGGATAGTGGATGGGCGGCCCGTTGCCGGGTGACAGTGAGGTCAGCACCACGCAGGTACCGCGTCAGCGATCGGTGGTCCGGCTCACTAGACAGGTGAGTTCGGGGCCGCGTCAGCTTCCGCCCGCGCCGGCGCATTTCACCAACCGCACGGCCGAGCTCACGCTGCTCGAAAAGCTGCTTGCCCAGGACGACACCGACACCGACCGGCCGTCGCTGCACCTGATCAGCGGACAGGGCGGCATCGGGAAGACGGCGCTGGCGACCGCGTGGGGCCGTCACGTCGGTGACCGGTTCCCGGACGGGCACCTCTGGGCGGATCTCGGCGGGTTCAGCACCAACGGCCCGCTCTCCGTGAGCGAAGCGCTCGGCCGGTTCCTCCGGGCTTTGGGCGTCCCGCCGGAGGGGCTGCCCGCGGACGTCGAGGAACTCACCGCGCTGTACCGCACGACGACCGCCGAGCGGCCACTGCTCCTGCTGCTCGACAACGCGGCGTCGGCCGAGCAGGTGCTGCCGCTGTTGCCTTCCAGCGGCGAAAGCCTCGTGATCGTGACTTCGAGGCGCCGCCTCGGCAGACTCCAGACCGAACATCGCGCGAAGCTGATCGAGCTGGCTCCCTTCGGTTCCGCGCACAGCGCCGAACTGCTGGGCCGCGCGCTCGGCGCCGAGCGGGTCGGCGCCGAGACCGACCAGGCGCGCACCATCGCCGAGCTGTGCGGAGGCCTGCCGATCGCCCTCACCACGGTCAGCGCCAAGCTGGCGGGGCGGCCGAAGATGTCGTTGGAGAAGATCGCCACCGAGCTGGGGAACGAATATCGTCGACTGGCCACGCTCTCGACGAAAGAGGCGCAATCGGTGGAAGCCAGCTTCAACCTGTCCTACGACGAACTTCCCTCGGACGCGGCCGCGCTGTACGCGGCGCTCGGGCTGCACCCCGGTCCCGATTTCGGCGTCGGGGTCGCGGCCGCGTCGATCGCCGTCCGTCCCGAGGTCGCCGACGACCTGCTGGATCAGCTCGTCGACGTCGGGCTGCTGATCGACCGCGGCGACGACCGGTACACGTTCCACGACCTCGCGCGGTTGCACGCCAAGGAGAAGACGTCGGGCAACGAGTACGACCGCGACATCGCCGTGCGCCGCATGCTCGAGTACTACCTGTCCACGGCCTCCGCGACGGCCGGCTTGACCACGCCGGACCAGGACGCGATCCCATACCGCTACGAGTACCGGCCGCCGACACGGGTGTCGTTCGACTCGTCCGAGGAAGCACTCGCCTGGCTGGAGCTGGAACGCGAGAACCTCATCGCCGCGGTCGAAACGGCCCGCGAATGGCAGCTGCCGGAACTCGGCTGGCAACTCGCCGCCGCGATGTGGCCGCTCTTCCTGCTGCGCAAGCACTATCCGGACTTCCTGCGGGTGAGCGAGATCGCCGTCCACTGCGCGAAGGCGTGGGGCAACGCCTCCGCGGAGGCGCTGATGCGCAACCGCAGCGGTGCCGCCTGCCGCGCCACCGGCCGGTACGACGACGCCGTCCGGCACTACCTGGCCGGACGCGACGCCGCACGGAGGGGCGAGGACGAGGTCGTCGAGATCCGATCGGTGGAAGGGCTCGGCCTGGTCGCCCTGCAACAGGGCAGGCTCGACGAGGCGATCGAGTGGTTCACCGAGGACCATCTCCTCAGTGAGCGGCAGGACCGCCCGCACGACGTCGGGCTGGCGCTGATCAATCTGGGCGCGACCCGGGCCAGGACCGGGCAGGTCGAAACCGCGATCGCCGACCTCGCCCGCGCTCGCGACGTCCTCGACGGCGACGACTACAACGTGGCCCGCGCCCGGATCGAACTCGGCCGTGCCCTCACGGCGAGCGGGGATCTCGCGGGCGCGCGGGCCGAACTCGAGCCCGCCCGCGCCACCATGGAGGCCAGCGGGTCGCGGTTCGAGGTGGCCAGGGCGCTGTCCGCGTTCGGCGAGATCGCCGAAGCGGAGGGCGATCCCGAGGAAGCCCGGCGCCTCTACGACAAGGCGTTGCCGATTTTCGTCGGGCTGGGCCGCCCGGAAGCCGACGCTCTGCGTACGCGTTTGGAACAACTGTGACCCGAAGGCACCGATCGGCAACCAACGACAGGGTGAACTGACCGTCTTGAATGACAGAGCGTAGCTGCAAGTTGCACATTTGGGGGAGCATTGGGCCAGGAGAAGTGATCAGCCCGGGCGAATTAGTCACCGATTGACCGGCGATTTCGGGCAAGCGGCGAACGGTCATTCGGCGTCGGCGAATGCACGTGCAGATACCTTTCCCGGGTGACTCACCGATACCGGTTCCAGCGGGCGCCGGTATGTCCGTTCCGGAGATCGTCCAACCGTTTTCGCAGCTCATCACGCACGCTGGGATGACTGCGGAGAATCGGGAGGACACTCGTGGTGAGCTTCAGTTCACGGATCGCGCGCAGTACCGGAAACCCGGACCACGTGGTCACGTCGAATCCGTACCGCTCGGCGAACAGGCGATAGCGAGCGGGTGGATCACCGAATCGTTCATGGCCGACGGCGAGCGGCGTCAGATCCCATTCCGGCGGCCCGACGCAGGACGAATCGAAATCGCACAGCACCGGCCCGTCCGGCCCGCCGATCACATTCCCGGTGTGCGCGTCCCCGTGGACCAGGCCCCGAGGCAGGGGGAAGTCGAGCGTCTCGAGCGCGGCCTCGACCTCGGCGCAGCGTTCGAGCAGGAACCGCCGGTCGCCCGGTGCCAGCTCCTCCGCGTCCGAAACCCGGGCGCGGACCGCGGCGAACGGCGCCCATTCGGCGAGCCCCTCCGGCGGCTCGAGCGCGTGGACCCGGCGCAGCAGCGCGGCGAGGTCCGAGGACTTGGCCTTCCGGCCGGTGGACGGCACCTTCCACCACACCGTCACGAGATGGTCGCCGACCCGCAGCGGCTGGTCGAGGCCGGGAAGCAGCCGGATGGCAGGCACGTCGTGCCGTTCGAAGTGCCGCGCGACCCGCACGACCGTGCCGACCCGGTGCCGCAACAGGGTGGAGCCGACGATCCGGACGACGAACGGCGCGCTCGCCAGTTCGTAGACGGCGTTGTTGGTGAACCTCAGCAGCCGAGCCCCGGCGGGATCCACGGCCAGCAGCTCACAAGTCCGCCTCAGGACGTCGTGCAGTTTGCCGGGGGTGAACCGGCCGTCCAATCCTCGCTCAGGCGGCGTAGAAGGAGTTGAGGCGATCGGCGAGGTCACGGGCGTCGGCGTTGTTCCGGCGGCGCTCCGCCTCGACCTGCAACGGCCGCATCCGGTCCTTCACCCGCTCCGACTTGATGCCCTCGGCACAGTCGACGGCCTTCGAGCCCACCTTGGCACCGTGATCGAGGTCGCCTTCGAGCAGGTGGTTCGTGGCCAGCGCGCTGAGCATGAACGTCTTGCTGCGGGCCATGTCGTCGTCGTAGGACTCGACGGCCTTGGTCAGCGCCGGGATCGCGTACTTGGTGTGCTCGGCGTTCTTCGCGGCGAGCACCGTGTGCACGGTGCCGATCATGGCGTAGACGTCGGTCTCGGTGAAGAACTTGACCCAGGACTCGGCCTCGGCCAGGTCGGCGCGGGCGAACTCGTCCTTGCTCCGGCCGAGCAGCTTGCTGGCCTGCTCCTCGTTGCCCATCATCGCGTAGGCCCACGCCTCGTTGGCGCAGAGCACGGCGACCGCCAGCTCCGAGCCCGATTCCTGGGCGGCGATCTGGCCGAGCTGGAACAGTTTCAACGCGTCGTTCGGCGCGTCCTGGTGCAGGTAGACGCGGCCCATCCGGTACAGCACGTTGGCCACCAGCGGATGGTTGTCGCCCTGTTTGGCCAGGTCCAGCGCGTTCGCGAAATGACCGCGAGCGGAGTCCATGAGGCCGGTGTCGAAGGAGGTCCAGCCCGCCAGGCTGTGCAGGTCGGCCAGCGCGACGTACAGGCGCGTCTTGACCACTTCGGTGCCGCTGGACTCGAGCATCTGCTGCCCCCAGGACAGCTGCGCGACCACGGCGTCACGGCAGAACCCGCCGCCGTACTGGTAGTCGAGGGACCGGAGCGCTCTGGTCGCGGCTTCCACCTGACGGACGTCGGTCATGCCGATCCGCCCGGGAGCGGGCGTCTTCGCCGGCCCGGAAGACCAGGTACCCGATTCCGGACCGAACACCGCCGCACCCATCGTGACCTGGGCGGCGTGCGCGAGGAACCTCCGTCGCTTCACGGACTCGTCCTCCTCCGCCTGCTGGCCGTCGGCAGCACCGACGACCTTTATCGCTGTCGCCTCGTCGTAGGCGAGACCCATGTATCCCCGGGGGACACCAAGGCCGTCAGCGATGCGGGTGAGCACGTCGTACGCCATCACCTGGCGACCTTTGAGGATCTCGGACACCTCGGACTGCGATTGGCCGGTCATCGCGGCGATCTGACGCTGCGAAACACCGTGCTTGCGCAACAGCCGGTAGACGGAAGAGATCTCCCGGGTGGCCAGTGCGGCTCGCATCTCCGGCTGCTCCCAGGCATCCGGCGGCACGGGGTGACTCTGGCGGCTCTTGGAGTCCGAGCCGGCGACAGCGCCGCCACCGATACTGGCGTCCATTGCGCCCCCTCACAGTTCCGTTGGGGTCGAGAAACAGCGTAAGCACACCTATTCAACCGTGCGAAACACCGGATTGCCCGTCGTGATCGGCCCGGCAGAAGTCGTTTGACCGCTTACCGTGAAACCTCGTCCGGTCACCGCTATGACGGCGGTTCGACCTTCTATCGCACTCGGTTTCACATCACTGTAGTTGTCAGATCTCAGTGACCGACCAGCCACCGGCGGCGATCACGGAGAGCTACCAAGTCTCCGAACCCCCTACAGGTGCGGATACGCGGTCAGGAAGACGACGTGGAACGAGAGAGCGGAGAAGAGCCAGTGGAGTTCGTGGACTCGATCGCAACAGGCTCCATCACCGCGGGACGGCCCGGTATGGCAACGCGCCACCTGCGTGCGGCCGGCCCCGCCGGTCAGCAGGCGGTCGCCGTCGCCCCCGGTGCCAACCGTCCGGTCTCTCCTTCGGCGACGGTCGACCCTCGTACCGCGAGTGTGCGCCGTTATGAAGGCGGACAACTGGTCTGGCGCGTGCAGTGCGGCGATCTCATCAGCCGCGAGCGCGCCGTCACCGTGTTCGTCGAAGACAACCAGGTGGTTCTCGTCTCGCCGCCAGGAGAGACCGCGCGCCTGACGTCCGGCCAGCTCGGACAGCTCAGGGCCGCGCTCAACGAAGCCGCCAAGATGGCGGAAAGGTAACGGTGAGTTCTCCGTGGATCAGGTCCTAGGGCAAGTCCTCCGCAACGCGGTTTGGGAACGCCTCGACATGCTCTCCGATCTCGCGAACCGGGCTGACGCGCAGTCGCTCGTGTCGGTCGCCCGTTCGGAGCTCCCCCGGCTGACCGAGGGCTGGCGCGCGATGCTCCAAGCGCACGAACCCGACGAGCGCGGCGACTGCCCCACCTGCTCGACCCGCTGGCACAAGTGCAAGGCGCCCTGCTCGGTATGGCAGGTCGCGCACGAGCACCTGGTCGCCGGCGGCCTCGCCCCTCAGCAGACCGCGGCCTCCCAGGTCCACCGGCGGGAGAACCGCCGCCGTGTCCCTGGTCAAGGCCGCGGCGTGAGCCCAGCCGAGACCACCGGCAGGCACGCACTGGTCAACCCGCGTCGCCCCGCCATCGGCGGCGTACACGCTTGAAAGAATGCCGCAGCTGACTCTTCTTTGAGAGACACAGCTTGAAAGAATGCCCGCGGCTGAGTCTCTTTCTTTGAGGGACACAGCTTAGAGACTGGGCGAGCGAACGGCGGCCCGAGCGCCCCCTCGGCAACCACGCCATGAGCTCGCCTTTGCCGGAAGCGGTTCGCCCGTACCCCCGAACGCGACGAGCCGCTCTCGGTAATCACTCCGGTCCCCACCGCGATTAATCGAAAATTCTCGGCAGAACACCTAGCGAAGGCAGTAATCGGTCGCTAGGTTGATGATCACAAACGCAGCGCGATTCCTCCCGAGGAACACGCTGTCATCCCCCGAACTCCGCGGGCCGGTGCCGTTGCACTCCCCTCCCCCGACCGGCACCGGTCCGCGGTCTCCAACCCTTTGTCAGCTGACTGTTTTCACCCGCGTGACCAGCACCGCGGCGATGATGGTGGACAGCGCCGAAGCCGCGAAGAGGCTCGGATACCCGCCCAGGTAGGCCAGGATCGGCGCGGTCAGCATCGGCGCCACCACCTGCGGCAGCGAGTTCGCGATGTTGATGACCCCGAGGTCTTTCGCCCGGTCCTGCGCGGTGGGCAGCACCTGCGTGAGCATCGCCAGCGCGACGGCCATGTACGCGCCGAAACCGACACCCAGCAACGGTGACGCCGCGAGCGCGGCCGTCCAGTTCTGCCAGACGACCAGCAGCAGCGCGGCGACGGCCATCACCGCGGCCGCCGCGAGGACGTAAGGCTTACGTCGTCCGGACTTGTCGGAGAAGTGCCCGGCGACGAGCGCGCCGACGATGAGGGCGGCGCCGTAGAGTCCCATCATGATCAACAGGCCGGTGTCCGGGTCTTCGTAGTGCACCGCGTCCTTGAGGAAGAACAGCAGGTACAGCGTCCCGAAGGCGTTGCCGAGGTTGATCATGAAGTGACAGCCCCACGCCCAGGCGAAGTCCGGATGCCTGCGCGGGGAGATCCACAGGTTCGACAGCACGTCGCGGGTCTTGGCCGACGGCCGGTTCGCGACCGGCAGCCGCGCGTCGGGCGTGCGCAGGACGAAAGCCGCCGCGCCCGCCAGCACGATGGCCGCGCACACCGCGTAGCCCAGCGGAAGACCGGCGAGGTCGAGCATCACCACGACCACCACCGCGCCGAGCACGGTCCCGAGCATCTGCGCGATGCCGACCAGCCCGCCGACCTGCGCGCGCTGGGGCACGGGCACCCGGTCCGCGATCACCGAGACCAGCATCGCGAGCATTCCGTTCAGTCCTGCCTGCACCAGGCACCAGCCGAGCACCATGACCGCGACGTTCGGCGCGAACGCGAGAACGAGCAGTCCGGCCGCGGCGACCACGGCACCGGCCGCGGTCCACGGATGGCGGCGCCCCCGCGCGGAACAGGTGCGGTCCGAGAGCAGGCCGACGGCCGGGTTGGCGATCAGCGCGACGATCGCGCCGACCCCGGTGACCAGGCTGAACACGGCTTCCTTGTTGGCCGCGTCCAGGATTTCGGCCTGCTTCGGCAGCAGGACCTGGATGGGCGCGTAAACCCCGAGCCAGAGCGCGATGTTCGCGAAGAACAGCAGGCTCATCCAGCCCGCGCGGACCCTGGCGACCGGTTCGGCGAGCGCCTCGGGCAGGTCCCTGACCTCACTCATGGCGGATCAAATCCCGGTACCAGCCAAAGGAATCCTTCGGTGTCCGCTGCTGCGTCTCGTAGTCGATGTGCACCAGGCCGAAGCGCGGCTGGTAGCCCTTCGACCATTCGAAGTTGTCCATCAGCGACCAGACGAAGTACCCGCGGACGTCGACGCCGGCGTCCATCGCCTCGCGCACCGCGACCAGGTGACTGTCGAGGAAGTCGATGCGCTCCTGGTCGTGGACGTGCCCGTCCTCGGCGACGACGTCGTCGAAACTGCATCCGTTCTCGGTGATGTAGACGGGTGGGAGATGCTCCCGGTAGCGCTCCTGGAAAGTGACGAGCAGATCGCGCAGGCCGTGCGAGACGATCGGGGAATCGTTGGTGGTCATGGGATATCCCTCGATCGCGCGAAGCTCGAAGGGAAGGGGATTGCCTTCACCGGGCGCCGCGACGCCCTGCGGCTCGTAGTAGTTCACCCCGTAGAAGTCGAGCGGCTGCGCGATGGTGGGGAGATCGTCGGCGAAGTTCTTCGGGAGATGTTCGACGACTTGTTCGGGATATCGACCCAGCAGCACCGGATCCGCGTAGGTGCGGTTGATGAGGGCGTCGATCCATTCGCCCGCGGCCTCGTCCTCCGGCGAATCGGAGGCGGGCCAGATCGGCGAGTGGTTGTTGGCCGTACCGACACTGCGGGCCCCGGCCGCGCGCAGGGCTTGGACGGCGAGACCGTGCGCCAGATTCTGGTAGTGCGCGGTGGGCAGCGCGTCGAGCAACAACGTCTTGCCCGGCGCGTACTCGCCGATCGCGTAGCCGAAGATCGACATGACCATGGGCTCGTTGAGCGGGATCCACATTTTCACCCGATCGGAGAACCGCTCGCCCAGGATGGCGGCGTACTCCGCGAACCGTTCGGCGGTATCACGGGAGAGCCAGCCACCCTTGTCCTCGAGCGCCTGCGGGAGATCCCAGTGGAAGAGCGTCCCGACCGGGTCGATTCCGGCGGCGCAGACCTCGTCGATGAGTCCGTCGTAGAAGGCGAAGCCTTCCGCGTTGGGCTTTCCGTCGCCGTCGGGCTGGATTCTCGGCCAGGCGAAGGACATCCGGTACGCGCCGACGCCGAGTCCGGCCATCAGCGCGATGTCGCCGGAGTAGCGGTGGAAGTGATCGGCCGCTACCTTGGCGTCCTCCCCCCGCGCGATCTTCCCCTCCGTTTCAGTGAACGTGTCCCAAATGGACTGTCCTCGGCCGCCCTCTCCGGTCGCCCCCTCGATCTGGAAGGCGGAGGTCGATACACCCCACAGGAATTCGGACGGGAAGGTCGGATTCTCCACCGGCTACGCACCTTTCCTCTTCAGACACGGCCGAACATGAAAAGTTCTCAGATACTATGCCTTCACTCGACCGTGGGGAACCCCGTCGGCACGATAAAGTCGCAGATCAGCGAAGGAGGAGCCCGAGTGTCCGACATCCAGGCCGCGAAACCGCAGACGGAGACGACTCCGCTCCGGCGGCAGCCCGTCCAGCAACGCAGCGCCAAGCGGGTGGAGCAGATGCTCGACGCCAGCGCCCAGCTGATCGACGAGCTCGGTTACGACGCATTGACGACCACGCTGATCGCGAAGCGCGCGGGGGTGGCCGTCGGTTCGCTGTACCAGTTCTTCCCCGACAAGCGGGCCGTGGTGCAGGCGCTGACGCAGCGCAACCTCGAACGGTTCGTCGCTTCGGTGTCCGAAACCTTGAACGAACTCGCGCCCGAGCACTGGTGGGATGTCGTCGACTCGATCCTCGACATCTACCTCGACATGCACCGCGAGGTCCCCGGGTTCTCGAAGGTCCACTTCGGTGACGTCGTGGACCGGCAGCTTCTCGACGAGACGCGCGACAACAACGCCGTCATCGTCGACGCGCTCACCGACATCCTTTCGGCGCGGATCTCGTCGCCGCTGGACGACATCCGGTTCGCGCTGACAATCGCGAACGAGACGGCCGACGCGCTGCTGAAGCTGGCTTTCCGTCGCCACCCGAGCGGGGACGAGCGGATCGTGGCGGAGGCGAAGTCGGTGGTGAAGGGGTACCTGGCGAGCAAGTTCGGCGAGGCCTGAGTTTTCTGGCGGTTGAAGGGGACTTTGCCCGCGTCGGATGCGGCGAAAGTCCCCTTCGCCCCGGGTCGGTCCACTATGGACTCACTCGCTTGTGCCCGACTGTTCCCAATGCCACATTTGAGACGCTGAGCGTCCCTGATGCGACATTGGGAACACGCGGAGCCCTCACCGCGGCGGTCTCCCCCTTGGCCGAAGGACGCTTTACCCGCGTCAGTCCATTATGGACCCACGGCTCGCTGCCCGCGTGTCCTGAAGGCCACCTTCAGGACGTTCGACGTCCCAAAGGTGGCCTCCCCGTCACCGATGGATCCCCCTGCTCCATTCGAGTCCACCGGCGACCGGGCCTCAAGCCTCACCAGTCACACAGCCCCCATCAGCCACGCTCCGACCTACGCTGAGCTGGCCTTATCCAGTTATCCACATAAGTTGTCCACACCCACCCACAGTTGTGGACAACCTCGCCCCTCACCCCTCGGACCCCCATCCCCCGACACCCCCTCCCGATACGCTGGTGCGGGGCGCGCCCCCCTGGGACGGGTGGGGGTGGGGTCACGCGGGTCAGCCGAAGTTTTGGGACTCGCCTCGGTAGGTGGGGACGGTCCGGTCGACGCGGTCGCCGATGACGACGTGGTAGTGCGTGAAGCGTTCGGCGAGTTCGCCGGCTTTCGCGTGGCGTAGCCAGACGCGGTCGCCGAGCCGCAGGTGGCGGGCGGCTTCGCCGGAGACGGGGGTCTGGACTTCACCGGCCCCCTCGAACCCGAGCAGTGAGAGACCTTCGGGCAGGTAAGGCGTCGGCTGTCGCGAAGACTCCGTTGGGCCAGAAGCGATGTAGCCGCCGGAGAAGAGCGTCGCGACCTTCGGTGCCGGGCGCCGGACGACGGGGAGCGCGAACATCGCGGCCGGGCGCGGCGAGAAGTGCGCGTAGCCGTCGAAGAGGGTGGGGCCGATCAGGCCGGAGCCCGCGGCGATTTCGGTGACGGCCGCTTCGGCGCCGGTCGATTCGACGCTGCCACTGCCACCGCCGTTGACGAACTCGAGGTCCGCCAGTTCCCGCACGGCGCGAACCGCGGCCGCGCGGCGCTTCGCGATTTCCACAATGGACTTCCGCTGCATCCAGCCGATCACCGAGTTCCGGACACCGCTGCCGGCCGCGTCGCCGAGCCCGGCGATCTGGCCTTCGTACGCCATCATCCCGACGAGCCGGAAACCCTTGCGGGACAAGATGGTTCGCGCCAGATCGGCGGTCTGGCGCGGGCTGAACACCGGCGAGCGCCGGGTGCCGACGTGCACACCGGGCAGCGGCCGCCACGAGGCGTCGAGTTCGAGACAAACCCGGATTTCGGGATGGTCCTGGCCCAGTGCGGCATCGACCAGGTCGAGGTGTTCCGGCGAGTCGACCATGATCGAGATCGCCGCCCGCGCCCGGTCGTTCGCCGCCAGCCGCCGCAGCGCGCCGTGATCGGCGGTGGGATACGCGACCACGATGTCGTCGGTCGTCCCCTGCTCGGCGTGCCAGACGGCCTCGGCGAGCGAGTAGCACATGAGGCCTTCGAAGCCAGGCCGCGCGAGCACCCGCTCGAGCAGGTATCGGCAACGGACGGACTTGCTGACCACGCGGATCGGCTTGCCACCCGCCCGCCGCAGCAGGTCGGCGCCGTTCGCGTCGAACGCATCCAAGTCGACTATCGCGAACGGAGGATCCAGATCCTTCGTCGCCAAGTCGTACACCGTCGCACTGGTCACCCGAACTAAGGTACGACAGAAGGGCTTGAAACGCGAATACTATTCACTTACTGTTTCGGCACTCACAAGCGACGGTTAGGTGGGCGCATGACTCGGTGGACCAACTGGGCCGGTACCGCGGCGGCCACGCCCCTGCGCGTTCACCGGCCGCAGGACACGGACGCGATCGCCGAGGCGATCGGCCGGTCCGCCGCGGACGGACGGCGCCTGCGCCCGCTGGGCAGCGGCCACTCGTTCACGGCGATCGCCGTGGCGAATTCGGACGCCATGGACCTGACCGGTTGGACCGGGATCGCGTCGGCCGACGTCGCGAAAGGCCTGGTCACGGTCCGATCGGGCACCACCCTCAAGCAGCTCAACGCCGAACTCGACGCGCTGGGGCTGGCGATGACCAACCTCGGCGACATCGACGCGCAGACCGTCGCGGGCGCGATCTCCACCGGCACCCACGGCACCGGCGCCCGGCTCGGCGGGATCGCCACCCAGATCGCCGCGCTCGAACTCGTCCTCGCCGACGGCACCGTCGTCACCTGTTCGGCGGACGAGCGCCCTGACCTGTTCGCCGCCGCGAGGGTCGGTCTCGGCGCGCTCGGCGTCATCAGCACGGTCACCTTGCAGTGTGAACCGTCGTTCCTGCTCTCCGCGCAGGAGCGGCCGGAACCACTCGAACAGGTCCTCGAAGGCTTCGACCAGTTCGCCGACGAGAACGACCACTTCGAGTTCTACTGGTTCCCGTACGGCAAGAACGCCCTGGTCAAGCGCAACAACCGGCTCCCGGCGGGAAGCGAACGCAAACCGCTGGGCAAGGTGAAGGAATTCGTCGACTACGAGATCACGGAGAACGTCGCGTTCGGCGGGCTTTGCCGCCTCGGCCGCGCGGTACCGAAACTCGTGCAGCCGCTCGGCAAGTTCGCCTCGAACATCCTCTCCGCCCGCGAATACAGCGACACCTCGCATCGCGTCTTCGTGACCCATCGCGGCGTGCGGTTCGTCGAGTCGGAGTTCGCGATCCCCCGCGAAGCGCTGCTCGACGTCTTCGCCGAACTCCGCGCGTTCGTGCCGAAACTGGAGAACCCGATCGCGTTCCCGGTCGAAGTACGCGTCGCCGCCGCGGACGACATCTGGCTCTCCACCGCGAACGGCCGCGACTCCGCCTACATCGCGATCCACCAGTTCCTCGGCATGCCCTACCGCGAGTACTTCGCCGGATTCGCGTCGATCGTCGGCGAGGTCGGCGGCCGCCCGCACTGGGGCAAGATGCACGACCTCGACGCGGCGACCCTCCGCTCGCGCTACCCGCGGTTCGACGATTTCCTGCGGATCCGCAAGGAGGTGGACCCGGCCGGGCTCTTCACGAACACGTACCTCGACCGGGTCCTCGACACTGTCTAGGCGGTCTCAAAGAGCGCGCTGACCGACTCGCCGTTGTGGATCCGCCGCATCGCCTCCGCCAGTGCGGGCGCGATCGACAGGACCCGCAGCTTCGGGCTCTGCTCCTCCGGCGCGATCGGCACCGTGTTCGTGCAGACGACCTCCAGCACGTCGGGCTGGCTACCGATCCGCTCGAGCGCACCGCTGGAGAAGAGGCCGTGCGTACAGGCGACCCGGATCGAACGCGGTTTCAGTTCGCGCAGCTTGGAGAGCAGTTCGATCACCGTGCTGCCCTTGGCGATCTCGTCGTCGAGGACGATCACGTCACGGCCGGTGATCTCACCGATCACCGAGCTGATCTCGACTCTGTCGTCGGCGAAGCGCTGCTTCGCGCCTGCGGCGACCTGAACTCCGAGCAGCCGGGCGAAATGCGCGGCCTCCTTGGCGTTGCCGAGATCCGGCGAGACCACGGTGGTCGCGGAGAGGTCGTACTGGCGGAAGTGCTTGGCCAGCTCCTTCAACGCGTGCAGGTGATCGACCGGGACGCTGAAGAATCCGTGCACCTGCGGTGAGTGCAGTGTCATCGCGAGGACTCGATCGGCGCCGGCGGTCGCCATGAGATCGGCGACGAGACGGCCGCCGATCGAGATCCGCGGCGCGTCCTTCTTGTCCGACCGGGCGTACGAGTAATGCGGCATGACGACGGTGATCCGCTTCGCCGAAGCTCCCCGCGCGGCGTCCAGCATCAGCAGCAGTTCGACGAGGTGTTCCTGCACCGGCCGCACCAGCGGCTGGATCAGGAAGACGTCGCGCTCGCGGCAGTTCGCCTGAAGCTGGACTTCGAGGCAGTCGTTGGCGAACCGCTCGACCCGCACGGGATACAGCGGAACACCCAGATGAGTGCAAATCTCTTTGGCGAGCTCGGGATGTGCGCTACCGCTGAAAACCGCGATGTCCTCGCGCAAGGACCTACTCCGTTCACTCAGGGACTCGTAGTGAAATAGCCCTCACATCCTGAGCCACCGCCGCGCGGGTGTCTTCGAGAGGTGAGGAACCGGTGACCGGGGCCGATACGGTGGACAAGCGTGGAATCACGGACTCGCCCGGTGACCGCACCTGATCTCCACCGGCTGACGACTGTGTCGCCACGGGAACCGGGGGCGGTGTCGCCTCCGAACTCGGGTTCGGCAGCGCATCCGCCAGATCGGGCTCCAGGTAGTAGGCAAGCACGACTTCAGGGCCGCCCTTGCCCGGTTTGACCTCCACCGCGGTGATGACACCCTTCACGCCGATGTCCCGGCGAACATGCTCGACGAACTCCCGGGCATGCCGCAGATCGCGATCGCCGTTCGCTCGAGCCCACTCCGCCAGCAGCCGCCTGTCCTCGGACTTCCGCCGCTCCATTCTCTGGAACCAACTATCAGGGTCGGTCATCTGAACGGCCTCCACAACGCGCTCTTCCCTTACCCCCTGATAAACGTGCGGCGCGGCTCATCTGGTTCAGAGTGTGGAAACAGCCTGAGAGATGGGAGTATCACCCGAGATCGCTTCGAGGACGTGTCCCGCCGTCGACGGATTGTCGAGCAGCGCGACGAGGATCGCGGCGACATCCTGACGCGGGATCGGTCCACGCCCGGTCGCCTCGGCGATCCGGACCTTGCCGTTGCCCTCGTCGTTGGTGAGCTGCCCTGGCCGCAGGATGGTCCATGCGAGATCGCGGGCACGCAGATCGTCTTCGGCCGCTTTCTTCGCCTTGAGATAGACGCGGAAATCGTCCGGGACGTCCGCGGTCTCCCATTTGTCTGCTCCCATGGAGCCGACCTGGATGTGCCGCCGTACGCCGGCCTGCTCGGAGGCCGCCGCGAAGAGTTCCGCGGCGGCTCTGTCCACAGTGTCCTTACGAGCCGTGCCGCTTCCCGGCCCGGCACCGGCGGCGAAGATGACGGCGTCGGCGCCGTCCAGCACCTTGGCGACGGCGTCCACAGCGGACTTTTCCAGGTCGAGGACGGCGGCTTCGGCGCCCACGGCTTCGAGGTCGGCGACGTGATCGGGATTGCGCACGATCCCCACCGCCTGATCACCGCGCGCGGCGAGGATCTTCTCGAGCTTCAGCGCGATCTGTCCGTGTCCACCGGCAATGACTACTCGCATGGACCCGACAGTAATCGGTTCAGTCGACTTCGGCAGGGGCCTCGGTGGCGCGCAGCAGCTGGTCGTAGACGATCTCGTTGACCAGGCGCGAGACCGGGTCCTCGTCCAGGATCATGCGCTCGTTGTGGCCCTCGAGGTCGAGGTCGGTCACCGCGTTGGGGTCGGCGGCGACGATGCCGAGCCCGTAGGCGCGGGCACGCGGCAGGCAGTTGCCGACGTAGTCCTCCGTCAGTACGGCGGGCGATGGGAGCACCATCGCGGCCTCGCCGTAGCGTGCGAACGGGACCGCTGAGGCCATCGCGGTGCGCCAGTGCCGGGCGACCGCGAGGACGCCGATGATCTCGGCGGCCGGCGCGGGTGCGGTCGCGGCCAGCTCTGGCCATGTCCAGGTGTCGACGGTGGCGCGATCGACGACGGGACCCATGCCCATCGCGATGCGCTCCGCGTGCACGTCGGTACGGAGCCGGGCGACCACGCAGATCTTCCGGCCGAGCACGGTGGTCTCCGGCAACACGATGCCGTTCCAGCCGAGCAGGGCCGCGGCCTTGCGTGAAAGCTCCTCGACGCTCGCGGGCAGTTCGATCGGCGGCACCACCCGGCTCGGCAGTGACCGGCTGCGCTTCGCGCCACCGGCGACCGTCGAGCTCTCCATGTTCGGTGTAGCCGCCACGTTCCGCCTCCTTCGAACCTGGTTTCCCTAAGGCTCTTCATCCCCGTGCCGCCTCGGTGGAAGCGGCACATGACCTGTCTAACAGGGCGGGGACGCGGGGGCGCCGGACAAGGCGAGTGGCTGCGATCGACGGCGCCTTGTCATCGGTGACCGGTCGGTAGGCGGTCATTCGACTTCAGTCCGACCGTGCCGCCAACCGAGTGAGAGCGAGGTAAGTGGTGTTACCCGGTGTCTCCGAACGGTCACGGGTACGGACTGATCACCACCGAACACAAGCGCGGCAAAGGAAGCTGGACGCTAGTCCATTCGGCCCAGTGAATAGTCATTCCACTGTGGACTTTCGCAGGTCAAGGTCATGAGACGGTCGCGGTACGAAGGAGCTCCTCGACGCCCGGCGTCCGCCATTCGTCCATCACCGCGATTTGCCTGTCCGCAACGAACCAGATCCGCTGGGTCACCTGCGCCTCGCCGCCGCCACCCGTCTGTCCACGAGGAACACACTGGATCGTCCACTCCTCGTAGGTCGCCGTCGCGGTGCCGATCGGTGCGGTCGCGGAAGTCGTCTTGGTCGCGTCACCCTCTTGGCGGAGGTCCTTGCGCCCGGCGGCGTTGCAGGCCCGGCCGCCCGCGCTCCGGCGATAGACCTCGCCCGGCCGGTACGGCGGTTGCTCCGCGGATTCCTTCGCGTTGTCGGTGACGAGGATGTACTGGCAATTGAAGTACTTCTTCGGGTCCGGACAGCCCGGGGCGACGATCACCTTCTCCAGGCCTTGCGAGACGGCGGTCCAGCCGTCAGGCAGGTGCAGGGTCAGCGCACCGACCGTGACGTCGGTGAGCCCTTGCGCGGGCGGTGTCCCCTTCAGCGGTTTTCCGCCGGTCATGCCCGCGACGAGGTCCGGGTTCAGGAGATCGGCCAGCTTGTCGTAGGGCAGCGTGTAGTTCTGGACGCCGCAGGCGGTGGCGAAGCCGAGCCTGTTGAGGTCGATGGTGATCTCGACGGCCGTCGGGGTGAACGCGAGCCACACCTTCCGGTCGTCGGTGAGGTCGGCCGTCTTGAGGGGGCGGTACGGGAAGTAGGGGTTGGCGGGCCCGCACTGCTCCTTGCCGGGCCAGAGCAGTTCGGCGAGGGTCCGCAGCCCGTCGTCGCTGAGCTTTCCGGGTGCGAACAGTTCGGCGGGCGCGAGCGCCTTGCCCTCCTTCAGGTCGATCATCACCGCGTTACGGCCGTTTCCCCAGGTCGAATGCGGTTTGTTGGTGAGGTCGTGGGTGTAGCTCACCGAGAGGTACCGCTCGTTCTGCGAGCGGATCTCGGCCTTCGTGACGAGTTCGTACGGGCCGCGTTCCGGCTCCAGCTTGGCGGCGCCGGGGCCGGTCTTGCGGTTCCACTCGTCGATCGGCGCGGTCAGGGCGTCGTTGACCCGCTTCAGCCAGGCTTGGTCGGGGGACCCGGTCACCTCCGGGTAGTCCCCGGCGTAGGCGAGGTTCGTTCCGGGCACGGTGCCGGTGCGGTTCTTCATGGCGACCTTGAGCGCGACGGCCTGCTGAGACGTCGGCGGCGACTCCGGCGGGGTGCTCGCGTCGGAGAAGACGACCACCGAGCCGACCACCGCGGCCGTCGCCGCGACGACACCGATGGCGATCTTCAGCCCGGCCGCGATCCCGCCGGTCGAGGCGGCCACCGCGCCCGTTCCGGCGGCGGCGACCCCGGGCGCGGCCGCCGTACCCGCGCCGAGCAGGACCAACGGCGTCACCGCGGCAAGCAGACCTGTCGCCTTCGCCAGCCGTGACCAGCCCTTGCGTTCCCAGTCTTCGCCGTAACCCGCACGGGCGACGCGTTCCAGTTCGCCGACGAACATGAGCGCGTCGACCGGTCGTTTCGACGGGTCCTTCGCCATCCCCAGCGCGACGATCTCGTGCACTGGTTCGGGTGCTTCGCCGAACGGGATGGGCGCGTGTTCGTGCAGCGTGCGGAGCACTTCGGTGTCGTCGGCCTGATACGGCCGATGGCCGGCGACGCACTGGAAGAACACGCAGGTCGCGGCGTAGACGTCGGTGGCGGGAGTGGCCTGTCCACCCGCCCATTGCTCGGGCGCCATGTACGCCGGGGTGCCGACCGCCGGGCCGAGGTCACCGGCCAGGACAGCCGTGCCGAAGTCGACCAGCTTGCTCTCGCCGGTGTCGGCGACGAGGACGTTGCCCGGTTTGTAGTCGCGGTGGACGACGCCGACGGAGTGCGCCGCGGCCAGCCCGAGCAGCGACCCCTTCAGCACCGCGAGCGCGGCTTCGGGTTCGAGGGCGCCTTCGGCTTGAAGTACCGCGCGCAGCGAGACGCCGTTGATCGCCTCCATCACGATCGCCGCGCCCTGCGGCGTCTCGAAGAACTCGTAGAGCCGGACGACGTGCGTACTCGACACCCGATGCAGCGCCAGCGCTTCCTGCCGGAACGCCGTCAGGTACGCGGGATCGGCGGCGAAGCGGGAGAAGAGGTATTTGATCGCGACGATGTGGCCGGTGTTGTCCTGGCGTGCCAAGACCACGCGGCCGAACGTACCCTCCCCCAGCTGTTCGAGCTCGGTGAAGCCGGGCAGTCTCCACTCGTCGGTCAGTGCCACCGTGCCTCTTCCAGAATCTTGTCGAGACCTGGAGTGTTCCACTCGTCGACGACCACGAGCCGCGTTTTCGGCAGGAACCACACCCGCTGGGTGACGATCCCGCCACCGGAACACGTGAGCTGCCATTCCTCGTAGGCGGCCTTCTTCATCCCGATCGGCCGCAGCTCCTTCACCCGCAAGACGGGCGAACCCTGCGTTTCGCCAGGCGCACCGAGGGAAGGACACGGCCGCGGACCGTTCGAGCGGTTGTACGGCTTGCCCGGTTCATACGCCGGAGTGGACGGATCGACCCGTGAGTTGTCGCTGAAGAGAACGTGCGCGCACTGCGGCCCCACGCACTGGTCGGCGGTCACCAGAGAGCGCTCGGGCGTCGCGCTGGACAGCAGCGACCACTTCTCCGGCGTGGTGATGGTGAACGCGCCGACGTCGGCCTCCTCGGTCCGTTGCGTCGGTGTGCCGCCGAGCAGTTTCTTGACCCTGGGACTCAGCAGATCGAGCAGCCGGTCGTACGGCACGGTGACCGTCGTCGGGTTGCAGACCATCGGATAACCGAGCGCGAAGGCGCTGATGTGGAAGACCATCCCGCTCGCCGCGGGCGCCGCCTGCACGATCGACGCGTCCTCGGTGTACGGATCCGACATCGACCGGGCGGGAAGATGCTTCGGCTCCGACGGCGGCTCGGCGAGGCATTCGCCGGGTTTGGCCGAGGCGTAGAGCCGCTCTTCCAGCGCCAGCATCCGCTCGGCGTTGCCGTCGACGTTGTCGAACAGGTTCGGCGTCGAGATCACGTCGCCGCCGGACAGGTCGATCACGAGGGTGAGGACGTCGTAGCCGCCGCGATTCCCGAGCTGCACCGTGTCGACCGAACGTTCGTAGACGACCGAAAGCAGTTTGTCGTCCTGGCGCAGGACCTCGGCCTTGGTGGTCATATGCGGGATGTCGCCGTCGGGTTCCTTCTCCGGCGGGTTGCCCGGCGACCAGACGCTCGTGAGCCAGCCGTCGACGGGCGCCATCAGTGCTTTGTTGACCCGCTCCTCGACGGCCTTGTCCTTCAGTCCGCTGATCCGGACGTACTTGCCGTTGAAGTCGAAGCCGTCGAGCTTCTCGGTGCGGGTGAGGACATCGACCTGCATGGCGGCGAGCGTCGTCGTCGGTGGCGGCGGCTGGTCGTCGCTGTCGGCGTTGACCACCACGACCGTGCCTACGGCGGCCGCGGTGACGGCGGCGATCGCTGCGGTCACCTTGAGGCCGAGCGCGATCCCGCCGCCAGTGGTCGCGGCGACCCCGCCCGCCGCGCCGCCCGCGATGACCGGCGCGGCGGCCGTCCCGGCCCCGAGCAGGGCCAGCGGGGACAGGGCGACCAGGACACCGGCGCCCTTGGCGAGCCAGTGCCAGCCGTTGCGCTCCCAGTCTTCGCCGTACGCCTTCCGCGCGGACGACTCCAGTTCGGCGACGAACTCGGCCGCGCCCGACGGCCGCTGGGCGACGTCCTTCGCCATGCCGCGCGCGATGAGGTCGCGGACCGGTTCGGGGACCTCGCCGAACGGGATCGGCGCGTACTCGTGCAGCGTGCGCAGCACTTCGGTCTGTTCGGCCTCGTACGGCCGGTGCCCGGCGACGCACTGGAAGAACACGCAGGTCGCCGCGTAGACGTCGGTCGCGGGAGTGGCGATCCCGCCAGACCACTGCTCGGGCGCCATGTACGCGGGCGTGCCCGCGGCGACCCCTGTCTGCCCGGCGAGCACGGCGATGCCGAAGTCGACGAGCTTGCTTTGCCCATCCCGGGTGACCAGGACGTTGGCCGGTTTGTAGTCGCGGTGGACGGTGCCCGCGGCGTGCGCGCCGGCGAGGCCGAGCAGCGAGCCCTTGAGGATGGCCAGCGCGGCTTCGGGTTCGAGCTTCTCCTGGCGGCCGAGGATCTCTTTCAGGGAGATTCCGTGAACCGCTTCCATGATGATGGCGGCACCCTGTGGGGTTTCCACGAACTGGTGCAGACGGGCGATGTGCGGCCCCGAAACACGGCTCAGGATCTGCGCCTCATGGCGGAATTCGGCCAGCCTCTGCGGGTCCACCGCGAACCGCGTGTACAGGTATTTGATGGCCACGACCTGGGCGGATTCCTTGTGCCGCGCCAGCACGACACGCCCGAACCCGCCTTCGCCCAGCGACCCCATCTCGGTGAAACCCGGCAAGGCCCAGTCGTCCACAGATTCCTCCGCGATTCCCGATCGTGTCCCCTTGGAGGTGAGCTGCGCCGCAGCGGTTCCCCGCCTTCCGGGTTTAGGGTTACTCGTCGGTCACTTAGCCCGTTGCGATGGAGGAACGATGCGTTCGCCGAAGGATTTCTTCGCCCCGCTCGCGGTGGGGGCGCCGGAACCGCTCCGCCAGATCCCCGTGCCTCCTTCGCGGATGATCCACTTTTTCGATCCCAGCAACGAGAAGATGGCGGCCAAGGTCCCGGATCTCGCCAAGAAGGTCGACGTCCTGCTCGGGAACCTCGAGGACGCGGTGCGCGCCGACCGCAAGGAGGCCGCGCGGAACGGGCTCGTCGCCATCGCCAAGGCGAACGACTTCGGCAAGACGCAGCTGTGGACCCGCGTCAACAGCCTCGACTCGCCATGGGTGCTCGACGACCTGATCACGCTGGTCACCGAGATCGGCGACAAACTCGACGTGATCATGGTGCCGAAGGTCGAAGGCGCGCAGGACATCCACTACGTCGACAGGTTGCTCGCGCAGCTCGAAGCGCGGGCGGGCCTCACGAAACCGCTGCTGGTGCACGCGATCCTGGAGACCGCCAGCGGCGTCGCGAACGTCGAGGAGATCGCCGGCGCGAGCCCCCGGATGCAGGGCATCTCGCTCGGCCCGGCCGACCTCGCCGCGAGCCGCCGGATGAAGACCACCCGGGTGGGTGGCGGGCACCCCGGTTACCTCGTGCGCACGGACCCGACCGGCGACGACCTGAACGAGGGACGCACGACGTATCAGCAGGACCTCTGGCACTACACCGTCGCGCGGATGGTCGACGCCTGCGCGGCAAACGGGATCCTGCCGTACTACGGGCCGTTCGGCGACATCCGCGACGTCGTGGCCTGCGAAGACCAGTTCCGCAACGCGTTCCTGCTCGGCTGCGTCGGCGCCTGGAGCCTGCACCCGGTGCAGATCGACATCGCCAAGAAGGTGTTCTCGCCCTCTCCCGAAGACGTGGCCTGGGCGCGGCGCGTGATCGCCGCGATGGGTGACGGCACCGGTGCCGTGATGATCGACGGGAAAATGCAGGACGACGCCTCGGTGAAGCAGTGCCGGGTGGTCGCCGAACTCGCCGACGCCCTGGCCGCCGACGACCCCGAACTCGCCGCCGCCTACGACACTGCCAGCAAGGAGATCGCCGAATGAATCCCCGCCGATCCGTCCTCTACATGCCCGGTGCGAACGAAAGAGCGCTGGAAAAGGCCAAGACGCTGGATGCGGACGCGTTCATCCTCGACCTCGAAGACGCCGTCGCGCCCGACGCGAAGGAAGCCGCTCGTGAGCGGGTTTGCGCTGCCGCGTCGTCGAAGGAGTACGGCAAGCGCGAGGTGACCATCCGCGTCAACGGCCTCGACACCGAATGGCACGACGCCGACCTCCGAGCCGCCGCGCAAGCGGGTCCGGCCGCGATCGTGGTGCCGAAGGTGAACTCCGCCGCCGAGGTGCACAACATCGAGCGCGCGCTGGAACTCGGCGGCGCACCCGACCACACGAAGATCTGGGCGATGGTCGAAACCCCGGTCGCGATGCTGCACGCCGAGGAGATCGCGTCGGCGTCCGAACGGCTGACCGTGCTGGTCATGGGCACGAACGACCTGGCGAAGGAACTGCACGCCGAATTCGTCCCCGGCCGCGCGCCGCTGCTCGGCGGGCTTTCGCTGGCCCTGCTGGCCGCGCGCGCGACCGGCAAGGCGATCCTCGACGGCGTCTACAACGACGTGAAGGACCTCGAAGGCTTCGAGGCGGAATGCCTGCAAGGGCGCCAGTTCGGCTTCGACGGCAAGACGCTGATCCACCCGACCCAGCTGGAGCCGTGCAACCGGATCTTCGCGCCGTCGGCGGAGGAGATCGAGCGGTCACGCAAGATCATCTCGGCGTTCGAGGAGGCGCAGGCGGCCGGGCAGGGCGTGGTGACCGTGGACGGGCGGATGATCGAGAACCTGCACGTGGACAACGCGCGGCGGATCCTGGCGCTGGCGGAAGCGATCGGCAACTAGGCCTACTCGGTTGGCCAACCGAGTAGCGCAACTGTCGGTGGCCGACCGTAGAGTGGAGGTATGACCGATCAGTCGCTGAAGAAGATCCGGGTCGAGGGTTTCACCTCGATCCGTTCGGCGACCGTGGAACTCGGCAAGCTCAATATCCTCGTAGGCGCCAATGGTGCGGGCAAGAGCAACTTCGTTCACGCCCTCGAACTACTCGGCCGGATCGTCGAGGGTGAGCTAGGCCTGTTCGTGGGTCTCAACGGCGGAGCGCTCGCTCTGCTGAACACCGAAGCCTCTCAGATTCACCTCGAACTCGAGGGAGAATCCAACTCGTACGCGGCCACTCTTTCCCCTGCGGTGAACGACGAACTGATCTTCAAATCGGAGGTCATGTACTTCCACGCAGAAGGATACGAGCGGCCATACAACGAGGTTCTGGGGCAAGGGCATCGTGAGACCCATCTGCCAGCGGAGGCGAAACGGCGTCCGGGCCGCATCGCGGCACATGTCACCAGCCTCCTGAAAGGCTGTAAAGTCTTTCACTTCCACGACACCAGTGCGGACGCGCCGGTCAAGCGCCTGGTCCCCACTGTGGACAACCTGAGCCTGCGAAACGACGCCGGAAATCTAGCGGCGTACCTATTCCGTCTACAGAACAGCGACGTACCCGCCGAGCAATCGGCCTACCGTCGAATTCTGGGCGCGATCAGGCTTGTGGCGCCGTTCTTCCGGGATTTCGCATTGGAGCCCGATAGTCACGACCGAATTCTTCTTCGTTGGCGGCAACAAGATTCCGATGCCGTCTTTTCCGCCAACCAGATGTCGGACGGCACACTTCGTTTCGTCTGCCTCGCGACGCTCTTGTTGCAACCCGAGCTCCCCCGTCTGGTCGTACTGGACGAACCAGAACTCGGCCTTCATCCGTTTGCGATCGTGCAGCTCGCCGGTCTCCTCAGGCAGGCTTCTCAACGCAGCCAGGTACTGATAGCGACTCAGTCAGTCACGCTGATGAACCAATTCGAGGTCGGCGATCTCATCGTGGTCGAGCGCAAAGCGGGCTTTTCCGACTTCACGCGTCCCGATCTTTCCGCACTGGAGGACTGGCTCAAAGAGTACTCGCTCGGCGAGCTATGGGAGAAGAACCTGCTGGGCGGGCGCCCCGCCCGGGAGGAAACCGGGAACGCATGACAACCGGGTATCGACGACTCCATATCCTCGTCGAAGGACAGACTGAAGAGATAGTCGTCAACAACGTTCTGGAACCTTACCTCCAGAACCAGGGCTGGATGGTCACGAAGTCCATCGTGACAACCAAGCGACCCGCCACGGGCCCGGCCAGTCATGGCGGTGTCAGTAGTTGGTCGAAGTTGAAAAACGAGATCAGACTGCTACTACGAAGCAGTGATATCCACACGCTCACGACGTTGTTCGATTTCTACGGATTTCCCACAGACAGTCCCGGCATGAACGATCAACCATCCTCGAGCCCTTATGACCGAGTTGAGCACGTCGAAAGGTCTCTGACTTCGGCCATTTCCGACCCACGCTTTGTTCCGCATCTTATCCTGCACGAGCTTGAAACCTGGGCGTTCGCGGCCGCAGAGCAACTGGGCTGGCTGTTCTCGGGCAGTGACCTCACCACCCTGCTCTTGAAAGATGCGAGGGACGCGGGCGGCCCGGAACTCGTGAACGACGGCCCGAACACCGCGCCCTCGAAACGACTCGCTCGCTACTGTGCCAGCTATTCGAAGACCAACGACGGCCCCTTGGCTATAGCGGACCTTGGCGTCGAAGGGCTGGCTGCCCAGTGCCCCCATTTCGCCGCGTGGCTTGCCAAGCTCGGCTCCAGGGCCTGACGCGTTTCGTCCTCTAGTTGCGGTGGTTGCGCGTGCAACTACCGCAACTAGAGGACGAATTGCGTTAGGGGCAGGGCCAGGGGCGCGGAGCGGGGCGAAGGGTTTCGTAGGCGGCAGCGGCGCGAAGGACGTCTAGGTCGGCGAAGCGGCGGCCGCTGATCTGGAGGCCGATGGGCTGGTCGTCGCTCGTGTAGCCGCAGTTGATCGAGACGGCGGGCTGGCCGGACATGTTGTACGGCACGGTGAACGCGATGTGCTCGAACGGGCGGCGCGGGTCGTTGGTCGGCGAAGGCCATTCCGCGGGCGGGGCCGAGACCGGGCAGGTCGGCGACAGGACGACGTCGAAGCGTTCGGTCTCGCGCAGGGTCGCGACGGCGATGGCGTCGATCTGCGCGAAGCCGCGGTAGGCGTCGACACCGCTGACGTCAGCGCCGCCGGCCGCCCAGTCGGCGATGTACGGCAGGACCTTCGCGCGGCGTTCTTCGGGCAGCATCGACATGTCCGACCAGGCACGGACGCGCCAGAAGGTGTCGAGCCCGTCGAGCATTTCGCGGCGCAGGAACGGATCCACCGGTTCGACGACGGCACCCGCGGCTTCGAAGGCCCGTGCGGCCTCGGTGACCGCCGTGAGGATGTCGGGCGAGACCGGGAGGCCGACACCAGGGTCGAGGTGCAGTCCGATCCGCAGGCCTTTGACCTCGGCTGACAGCGAAGTCCAATCGAACGACGACGGCGGCAGCGAAAGGTGGTCGCGACCGTCCACGCCGGACAGGACGCTCATCAGCAGCGCGGTGTCGGCCACGGTCCGTGTCATGGGCCCGGCGACACGGCCGAGGAACGGCGGATCCACCGGCACCCGGCCGAAACTCGGTTTCAGCCCGACCAGGCCGCACCAGCCGGCGGGCAGCCGGATCGAGCCGCCGATGTCGGTGCCGACGTGCAGCGGGCCGTAGCCGGCGGCGGCCGCCGAACCGGCGCCCGCGCTGGAACCGCCGGGCGTGCGCGTGGTGTCCCACGGATTCCGCGACGGGGTATGGAAACTCGACAGCCCGGACGTCAGCATCCCGTAGTCCGGCATGGTCGTCTTGCCGAGCAGGACCCCGCCGGACTCGCGCACGCGAGCGCCCGCCGGGGCGTCTTCGGGCGCCGCCGTCAATTCAGAAGCGGCCGTACCGAGCGGGACCGGGGTGCCGCGGGTCGCGATGTTCTCCTTGAGGGTCAAGGGAACGCCGTCGATCGGGCCGAGCGGTTCCCCGGCGTGCCAGCGGCTTTCGGACGCCTTCGCGTCTTCGCGCGCGCCACTCGGGTCGTACGCGTACAGCGCGTGCAGTTCGGGTTCACGCGCCTCGACGCGGGCGAGAACCGCTTCGGTGACTTCGACCGGCGACAACGTTCTCGCGCGGTACTGGGCGACCAGTTCGACAGCGGTCAGATCCGGCAACTCCGGCACAGGGGTCCTCCTCACGTCGCGGGTGGTTCGAAGCGGCCGTCGACCGCGGTCCAGCCGCCGTCCACCGCCATCACGGACCCGGTCACGAATGACGACGCGTCCGAGGCCAGGTAGACGACGGCGCCCGCGAGTTCGTCCGGACGCGCCCAGCGGCCGAGCGCGCCCTTGGTCGCGTAGGCGTCGTACCAGGCCTGATTCGCTTTGATCTGCGCGGTGAGCGGGGTTTCGACGACGCCGGGCGCGATCGCGTTGACGCGCACCCCGGCCGGGCCGAACTCCGCCGCGGCGGTGCGGAAAAGCTGCACGAGACCGGCTTTCGTCGCCGCGTACGGACCCTGACCCGGCTCGACGGTCGTGCCGCGGATCGAGGAGAACCCGATGATGCTGCCCCGCCCGCGCTCGACCATCCCCGCGCCGAACGCGCGGACGACCTCGAACGTCGCACCGAGGTTCAACGCGATCACCCGGTCGAATTCCTCGCGCGAGTACTCCAGCAACCGTTTGCGCACGTTGGTCGCGGCGGTCAGCACGACGACGTCGATCTCGCCGAGTTCCGCGGCTGCTCGCGCGGCGGCACCGGACTCGAGCAGGTCGATCTCGTACGCCTCCCCCGCGCCGGTCTCCTTGGCCGCGGCGACGTCGCGGTCCGCGACGATCACTTCAGCGCCGTGCGCGGCCAGGGCCTTCGCGGCTTCGCGGCCGATGCCGCTGCCTCCGCCGAGCACCACGGCCCGTCGCCCGTCGAGGCGGAACAGGTTCTCATAGCTCATGGCCGTAGCACCGCCATCCTCGTCACGGTCAGTTCTTCGACCGCGAACCGCGGCCCTTCCCGCCCGATCCCGGAGTCCTTCACGCCGCCGTACGGCATGGTGTCGGACCGGAAGCCGGGCACCTCGTTGACCACCACACCGCCGACGTCGAGTTCGTCGAGCGCGCGGAACGCGGTCTTCAAGGAAGTGCTGAACACCGAAGCGTGCAGGCCGTAGCGCGACGCGTTGACCGCGTCGAACGCTTCGTCCACAGTGGAAACCGTGCGGAGGCAGACGACCGGACCGAAGATCTCCTCGTCCCAGCATTCGAGGCCGTCGGGCACGTCGAGCAACACCGTCGGCTTCAACACCGTGCCGTCCACGCCGCCCCCGGCAAGCCGCGCACCCGCCGAAGTCGCTTTGTCTACCCACTCCTGAACGCGCCGTGTCGAACCCGGGTCGATCAGCGCCGATACCCGCGACTTCTCGTCGCGGGGATCACCAGCGACGACCTCGCCGAGCCGCGCCAGCAGCCGTTCGGTGAACTCCTGGGCCACCGCTTCGACGACCAGGACGCGCTGCACCGAAATGCAGGCCTGTCCGGACGCGTAGAACCCGCCGCGCAGCACCGCGTCCGCGGCCGCGTCGAGATCGGCGTCCTCCGCAACCACCAAAGCAGCGTTGGAACCCAGCTCCAGCAACGTCTTCGTGGGCGCGGCATCGCGGGCGATCCGGTGCCCGACCTGCGCGGATCCGGTGAACGACACCGCGCCGACGCGCCTGTCCGTGGTCAGCGCCGCCCCGACCGCCGCGTCCCCGGTGACCAGCTGGACCATCGCGGGCAGGTCGGTCAGCGAGCGTACGAGGTGCACGAGCCACAACGTCGCCAGCGGCGTCTGCGGCGCCGGTTTCACCACCACCGGGCAGCCCGCCGCGATGGCGGGCGCGATCTTGTGCGACGCCAGCAGCAGCGGATAGTTGAACCCGGCGATGCCGACCACGACGCCGATCGGCTTGCGCTTCCAGAATCCGACCAGTCCGTCGCCGGAAGGCAGCAGATCGAGCGGCACGGTCTCGCCGTGCAGCCGCGAGACCTCTTCGGCGGCGGCCTGCCAGGTGACGATCGTGCGGGCGACCTCGACACGGCAATCGACCAGCGGCTTGCCGGTTTCGAGAACCAGCAGCCGCTCGAAGTCCTCACGCCGCCGTTCCAAAGCGGCGGCGACGTCGTTCAACAGCGAGCGCCGAGTACGCGACGGCAGCGCCGCGACCTGCTTGAACACCGCGACGGCCGCATCGATCGCCCGCGTGGCCAGCTCCGGCGTCCCGACCGGCGCCCGGCCGATCTCGCTCCCGTCGTATGGGAAAGTCACCGGCTGCGTGTCCACAGTGGACACCCAGTCGCCGCCGATCGGCAGTCCTTCCGGGTACTCAAGCATCGTCGCCTCCGTTGCGAAGCCGCGCCAGTTCGGCCCGCAGATTCGGCGCGGCCGCCAGCAACTCCCTGGTGTACTCGTGTTCCGGCGCGTCGTAGACCTGGTCGACGTCACCCATCTCGACGATCTCTCCGCGCCGCATCACCGCGACCCGGTCGCACACGTGCCGCACCACACCGAGGTCGTGCGAGACGAAGATCAGCGTCAGCGAGTACAGCTCGACCAGCGACGCGAGCAGGTCGAGGATCTGTTTCCGCACCGAGACGTCGAGCGCGCTCACCGGTTCGTCCGCGATGAGAACGCTCGGGTTCGGCGCGAGCGCCCGCGCGATCGAGATGCGCTGCCGCTGTCCGCCGGAGAACTGGTGCGGGTACCGGCCGGCGGCGTCTTCGGGCAGGCCGACCGCCGTCAGCAGCTCCGAAACCCGCGTGGGATCCCGGCGGCCCAGCGGCTCGGAGATGATGTCGCGCACGCGCATCCGCGGATCGAGCGAGCCCATCGGATCCTGGAAGACGATCTGGAGTTCCGACCGCAGGAAGCCGAGTTTGCGTTCGGGCAAGGTGTCGACGCGCTTGCCCTGGAACGAGACACTGCCCGCCGTCGGCTTGTCGAGGGCGGCCAGCAGTCTGACCAAAGTGGACTTTCCCGAGCCCGACTCGCCGACGATGCCGAAGCGCTGACCAGCCTCGACGTCGAAGGAAACGCCCTTCAGCGCGTGCACGTCCCGGCGTGTGTAGCGGCGTTCGAGGTTCCGCACTTCGATCATCATCGGCTCGCCTCCAGATCCGAAGCGGCCAAAAGCTTCTTGGTGTACTCGTGCTTCGGCTCGGTCAGCACTTCGCGGGTGGTGCCGGCCTCGACGATCTCGCCGTCCAGCATCACCAGCACCCGCTCGCACACCGACGCCACCACGGCGAGGTCGTGCGTGATGAACAGCAGCGCGCTCTCCCGCTCGCGGACGCCGTCGAGGATCAGGTCCAGGATCTGTGCCTGCACGGTGACGTCCAGCGCGGTCGTCGGCTCGTCGCAGATCAGCAGCTTCGGATCGTTGGCCAGCGCGATCGCGAGTACGACACGCTGCCGCTGCCCGCCGGAGAGCTGATGCGGATACGCACGAGCGACACCGGGCAACCCCACGGAATCCAGCAAAGCCTCCGCCGCCGCGCGGTGATTCCCACGATCGCGGTGGATCCGCATCGGCTCCGCCACCTGCGCGCCGACCCGCATCGCCGGGTTCAGCGCGGTCATCGGCTCCTGGAACACCATCGACATCTCGTTGCCGCGCAACCGCGACAGTTCCCTCTCCGGCGCGGTCAGCAACTCGCGGCCGTCGAGCTTCACCGAACCGGACGCGGCGAGTTCTTCGGGCAGCAGGCCCATGATCGACAACGCCGTCAACGACTTCCCCGAACCGGACTCGCCGATCAACCCGACGCGCTCGCCGCGCGCGATATCGAACGAGACGCCGCGGACCAGGTCACCAATGCCGAGGCCGTGGACTTCGAGGGTCATAGCCGTGCCGCCAATCGGGGGTCGAGTCGATCGCGGAGGCCGTCCCCGAGCAGGTTGAAACCGAGGACGGCGATGGCGATCGCGACGCCGGGCACGAGCGCGAGCCGCGGGTGCAGGGTCAGGAACACCTGGGATTCCTGCAACATCCGTCCCCACGACGGTGTCGGCGGCCGCGTGCCGAACCCGAGGAACGACAACGCCGCTTCCGCGAGCACCGCGATCGCGAACGACACGGAAGCCTGGACGATCAGCAGTCCGGAGATGTTCGGCAGCACATGGCGCGCGGCGATGTTCAGCCGCGAGCGACCGGCTGACCGCGCGGCCAGCACGAACTCGCTGCTCATCACCTGCAGCGTTCCCGAGCGGGCGATGCGGGCGAAGGACGGGATGGTCGCGATGCCGATCGCCACCATCGCGGTCAGCGTGTCGGCCCCGAACACCGCGCCGAACATGATCGCCAGCAGCAACGCGGGGAACGCGAGCACGAGATCGTTGACGCGCATGACGAACTCGCCGAGCCACCGCGACGACATCCCGGCGAGGATGCCCAGCGGCGTTCCGATCAGCGCGGCGATCCCGACGGCGACCACGCCGACGTACAGCGTCGTCCGCGCGCCGACCATGAGCTGGCTGAGCACGTCGCGGCCGAAACTGTCCGTGCCAAGGACGTTGGCGCCGCTGAAGTCGTGCAGCCGGTGGGCCGCGTCGACCTTCACCGGGTCGAATGGCGTCCACACGAACGAAAGCACCGCGGCGAGCACGATCAACGCGACCAGGACGCCGCCGATCACGAGACTGCGATTGCGCATCAGGAACCCCGCAATCTCGGGTCGAGCACCGTGTAGAGGACGTCGACCACGAAGTTCACCAGCAGCACGCCGACCACCAACACCAGCACGATCCCCTGTACGGACAACAGATCCCGCGACGCCACCGAGTCGAGCAGCATGCTGCCAAGGCCCGGCAGGACGAACACGCGCTCGACGACGACCGCGCCGATCAGCAGCGTCGCCAGTTGCAGGCCGAGCACCGTCACCACCGGCACGGCGGCGTTGCGCAACCCGTGGCGGAACAGCGCCTGGAACGGCCGGAGTCCTTTGGACCGTGCGGTGCGCAGATAGTCCTGCCCGAGTGTGTCGAGCACGGCGGACCGGACGTAGCGCGTCAGCACCGCGCCCTGCACCAGACCGAGCGACAACGCCGGAAGCACGAGACCGCGCAGGAATTCACCAGGGTCCTGCACCGGCGGTGTCCAGCCGCCGGAAGGCAGCCAGCGCAACTGCACCGCGAAGATCTGCACCAGGATGATGCCGGCGAGGAACGCGGGGATCGCGACGCCGATCTGTGAGAGCCCGGAAACCGCGGCGCCGTCGCCCTTCCGGTGCCGCACCGCGGCGAACGTCCCGGCCGGGACGGCGATCAGCAAGGCCACCAGCATCCCGGCTCCGACCAGCCACAATGTCACGCCGAGCCGGTCGGCCAGCGCCGGTCCGATCTCCTCGCGGGTGACGTACGAGCGGCCGAAGTCGCCTTGCAGGACACCGCCGATCCAGTCGAAGTACTGCGTCACCAACGGCCGGTCGATGCCGAATTCGGCGCGGGTCTTGGCGATCAGCTCCGGCGTCGCGTTGACGCCGAGCGCGACCTGCGCCGGATCGCCGGGCAGGACGGCCATGAACAGGAACACCACGATGGACGCGACCAGCACACTGGCCATGAGGATCGCCAGGCGGCGCAGCACTTTGACCGTCATCGCGGCGCCAATCCCGTGAGGTCGAAGGACTCGCTGACCTGGTTGCGGACGAACCCGGTCACCTTGTTCTTCGCCACGATCACGTTGGGGAACAGGAAGAGCCAATCAGCGGCGGCGTCTTCGGACAGCTGCCGCGCGACCTGCCGCATCGCCTCGACCTGTTCCTGGGGCGTTCCCGCGTCGGCCTTCGCCAGGTTCTGCTGGACGGGCTTGCCGTCGTAACCCCAGTAGTACTTCGGCCTGCCGAAGGTCACGATGTCGCGCGCCTCGACGTGCTGGATGATCGAGAGGTCGTAGTCGCGGTCGGTGAAGACCTGCTTGAGCCACACCGCCGGGAAGTCCAGCGGCTCGATCGTCACCGTGACCCCGACGTCCGCCAGTTGTGACGCCACCACCTGCGCGGCCGAGACGGCGTACGGCAGATTGGGGATCCTCAAGCGCAGTGACGGATTCGGCTGCCCGGCCTCGGCGAGCAGCGTTTTCGCCTTCGCCGGATCGAACGGGTAGGCGCCGGAAAGGTCTTCGTACCAGGGGTCCGTCGGCGGGACCATACTGCCGATGAGCGTGCCGCGCCCGGCCCAGGCCGTGTCCAGCAACGCCTTCCGGTCGATGGCGTAGGACAGCGCGCGCCGCACGCGGACGTCGTTCAACGGCGGACGCGCGTTGTTGAACGCGAGCGTGACCTCGCTGTTCGTCGTGCCTTCGACGACGGTGAACCGGTCGTCGCTCTGGAACTGCGGGATCGAATCCGGCACGGTGATCGCGGAGATGACGTCGATCCCGTTGCTGAGCAAGGCGTTGTTGAGCGCCGTCGGATCCTTGATGTATTTGAGGACGACGGTGGAGTACGCCGGTTTCCTGCCCCAGTACGCCGGATTCTCCTTGAGCACGATGGAATCGCCGCGCCGTCGCGAAGACACCGTGTACGGACCCGTGCCGACCGGTTTGTTCGCGAGATCCGCGACGCCGGTGGGGCTGAACATCGCGCCGAGCCTGCTGGTGAGGCTGAACAGCCAGCCGTTGCTGGGTTTCGTGAGCACGACCCGCGCGTGGTCCGGCGTGACGACGTCGACCCGGTCGACGACGTCCATTGTGGACTTGATCGAGACGGTCCAGTCGGTTTTCACGCGCATCAGCGAGAACTTGACGTCCTCGGCGGTGAACGGCGTGCCGTTGCTGAACTTCGCGTCCTTGCGCAGTTTGAAGTCGTAGGTCTTGCGGTCTTCCGAGACGGTCCACGATTCGGCCAGCAGCGGCACGATCTTCCCGTCCGCGTCGAGTTTCACCAGGCCCTCGTAGACGTTGTAGAGCAAGGCCTGCGGGATGGCGGCGCCGTCGGTGCGGGTGAAGTCGAAGTTCGCGGGCTCGGCGGTGTAACCGATCGCGAGCGTGTTGGGGCTTTGAGCGACCGTGGCACTCAGCCCAGCGGAGCAGCCGGACGTCACCAGCAGCAACGCCAACGCCGCCGCATGGATCCGGACTTTCATCCTGCCCCCTGACCGGTAGACTGGTCTGACCAGTAAACCAGACGAGACGGCAGGGTCAAGATGGAATTCGAGCCGGTCGCCCCTGTCCGCGCGTACCAGCGTGTCGTCGAACAGATCGAGGAAGCCGTGTTCAGCGGCCGGATCAAACCCGGCGACCGGCTGCCAAGCGAACGCGAACTCATGGTGCAGTTCGACGTCGGCCGCTCGACCGTGCGCGAGGCGCTGCGGGTGTTGCAGGCAGCGGAAATGATCCGCTCGCGGCCCGGCGATCCGCGCGGCCCCGAGGTGCTGGCCGCTTCACCCGCCGCACTGCACCGGTCCATGCACCGGCTGGCGCGAGCCGACCACCTCGGTCTCTCCGAACTGCTGCAATTCCGCATGATCCTCGACGGTTCCGCACATCTGCTCGCCGCGCAGCTCAGGACCGAAGACCATCTCGCCGAGTTGGACGCGGCACTGGAAGCGATGCGCGCGGGTGTCTCGCGGGGTTTCGCCGAATTCAGCCACGCGGACGTCGCGTTCCACGAGGCCATCGCCCGCGCGACGGGGAATCCGCTGCTGGTGATCAGCGGCGAGGTCGTCCGCGGGGTCGTACTGGAACTCATCGAGGACAAACTGGAGCACGCCAACGACCGGACGGCGTTGATGCGCAACTGGCTGGCGCATCACGAAGAGGTGCTGGGAGCGATCCGGGACTCGGACGGCGAACGCGCGGCACGGCTGGCGAAACAGGCGCTTTACGACAACTACGCCGAGTACGTCCCCGAAGAACAGCGTCGCCTCCTCCAGCCGCTGCTCGCTTGACCCGCCTCTACACTCGCTCAGGTGGGGGATGCCAAGAAGCCTTCAACAGCCCGGGAGGGTGTCGGTCTCGCGCTGTCCGGCGGCGGCTACCGCGCGATGTTGTTCCACACCGGCGCCCTGTGGCGGCTCAACGAACTCGGCTGGCTGTCGAAGATCTCCACGTTCTCCAGCGTCTCCGGCGGTTCGATCGCCGCCGGGGTCCTCGCGCACGCGTGGCCGGATCTGAGGTTCGAAAACGGTGCCGCGAACAACTTCCACGACGAGGTCGTCGCACCGATCCGCGATCTGGCACGTACGCGGCTGGACATCCCGGTCACCTTGCGCGCCATGGCCATGCCGTGGCGCAGTGCCGGTGAGGAACTCGCGCGGGTGTACGCGAAACACCTGTTCGGCGACTGCTGCCTCAAGGATCTGGATCCGGCGAGCCCGCAGTTCGTCTTCACCGCGACCAACCTCCAGGACGGCGCGCTGTGGTGGTTCTTCCGGCAGGACGGGCCGCACGGCGACATCCCGCTCGCGACCGCCGTCGCCGCGTCGTCCGCTTTTCCGCCGGTGCTCTCGCCGGTGGTCTTCCGCGATCCGCTTTCGGCCGAAGCGGGCCGCAAGATCGTGCTGAGCGACGCCGGCGTCTACGACAACCTCGGGCTGGACCCGGTCGAGGGGCATGCGACCGTGCTGGTCAGCGACGCGGGCAAGCGGATGAAGGTCAAGCGGAAGATCAACCGGAACTGGGGGCAACAGCTGCTGCGCGTCCTCGACATCATCGACAACCAGGTCCGCGAGCTGCGGCGAGGCGCACTGCTGAAGTCCTATGTGGAGAAGGACTTCGCGGGCGCCTACTGGGGGACCTACGTCGATCTGGAGAACTTCGAGCTGGCGGATTCCCTGACGGCGCCGGTCGAGCTCACGCACAAGCTGGCGGAAACCCCGACGCGGCTGACGAAACTGCCGGAAGTCTTGCAGGAGCGGCTGATCAACTGGGGTTACGCGGCCTGTGACGCGGGGATGCGCAAGTGGGTCGATACCGAGGCGGTGGCTCCCGCCGGGTTCCCGTTCCCTGCCGCGGGTGTCGGCTGAGAGTGCCCCGGGATGCCATGAACGGCCCGTTACTTGCAAATTTTGCAAGTAACGGGCCGTTCATGGCACTCGCGTCAGGCGAAGGTCAGGCGACCAGGTTCGCGTAGACGATGATGTTGTCCTTGTAGCTGTGTTCTTCCTTGTCGAAGACACCGCCACAGGTGATCAGCCGCAGCTGCGGTTTGTCCGTGTTGCCGTAGACCGCGTCCTCGGGGAACTGGTCCTTGGGAACCTGGTCCTTCTTCTCGACCACGAACTTCAGGCTCTTGCCGTCGCTGCGGTCGATGAGGATCTCGTCGCCGGGGCTGACGTCCTTGAGCTTGTAGAAGATGCCCGGCTGCTTGTTGCCGTCGACGTGCCCGAGCACGATCGCCGGGCCGACGTCACCGGGTACCGGCGAAAGCTGGTACCAGGCGGCCTGCATCGGCTTCTTCGCCGAAGGGACGGCCATCTTGCCGTCCTTGTTGACCGCGACCGCGATCAGATTCGACTCGGCGCCGATCTTGGGGATCTTCACGTTCGTCGGCCGGGTGCCGTCGAACGGCTTCGTGACCGGAACGGTCGATTCCGCCGGCGCCTGCTGTGCGGCCGGCGCGGGATCGTCGGTGCCGCAACCGGTCAGTGCGAGGGAAAGGATCAGGGTGGCCGCGACCGCGCGGCCACCCCGCCTCAGGAACTTCGTCGACATTCGATCAGGCCGCGGTGGCGCCGAAACCGGTCTCGATGCCGCCCTTGGGGGCGTACTTGACCTGCTTCTCCGGCTTGCCGGGGGTGCCCGCGCCGCCACCGATGGGCGACTCGAACTCGATGTCCGCCTTGCCAGGCTTGCCGTCACAGGTCCAGGTGAAGGAGCTGGAGTTGCCCTTGAAGGACTTCTTCACCTTCACGATGTAGACCCAGTAGCGGCCGTCGTCCTCGGCCTGGTTGTGCCTGATGATGTCGAAGTCCGGCGCCGAAACGTTCGACGGCTCGCCCGACTGGCAGGCGATGACCAGCGCGCCGATGCCGGTGTCACCGATGTAGCCCGCGCCGACGTTGTCGTAGAAGGGATCCTCCGGCGCAGTGGTCGGCGTCTCCGAGGTGGAGGTCGGCGACGGCTTGCTCGAAGGCGGCTTGCCGCTGGTCGAGGTCGGCTGCTGCGACGACGAGGAAGGCGCACCGCTCGACTCGGGCGGAGCCGTCGTCACCTTGCCACCCGTCCACGAGGGCGAGGGCGCCGTGGTGGGCGTCTCGCTCGTCGGCGCGGGAGGCGTCGTCGTGGTCTCGTCCTGCGCCATCGCGGCAGGCGTCACGGCCAGCGAGATGACGGCGCCGGCCAGCACCGCACCAGCGAGGCGGCCCAACGTCTTCTTCAAAGTGATCTCCCAGTGGAAAAGCATCGCAACGCACGGTGACCCCCACCATGCGACCACCCGGGGAAGAAATCCCTCGTTCGGGTGACAGCGCGATACTGCCGGAAAATCGCAGGTTGACTGTAGCGAATAGACAGTGACAAGAACCACTGGGAAAACCGGTAACGCCGAGGTGGTCCGACCCGATACAAGGGCCCGAAAGTCGCTCAACAGAGGGGAAATCCTCGCGGCGCTGGAGGAATGTTAACACCCATATGGCCGGAACGGTTGCCATGCGGAAGCATTTTTTCCTCGTCCGCCGAACGTCCCGGAATCGCCGGTTTTCCTGGCGAATCGGCCTTCTTCCGAGCCTTTGTTACCCGCCGGTTCACACGTTCGGAGTACTCATTCGTGAAGTACTGACCAGCTCAAGACAAAAGCCGGTGCCCAGTAACCCGAAGGTCACGATTAGAGCACCAGGAACAAGGCCACGGCGAGGGACAACGCGCCGAGGAAGCCCGCGAAGAGCAACCAGGGCTTCGGCGACATCCGCTTCCGCACCGCCCGGCCACCGCCCACGGCCGCGAGCAGGAGCCCGAGACCGAACCCGATCCCCGGAATGAAGGTCGCGAGTGTCCGGTTCTCCGGGGCACAGGCCCAGATCTCGTCGCTCGGGCAAGGCTTCGACGCGAGTTCGGCCAGCACGCCCGCCGCGACGATGGCGAGGAAGCCGAGCACCAGGAGCCAGAACAGGCCCCACATCCATTGACCGAGCCGCCGAGGCGGTTTCGTCTCCTCCACGCGCTCCAGGTTAAGGCGCTAGCCAAGTGCCGAAGCCAGATCCGTCCAGAGATCTTCCGGATCCTCGAGCCCGACGCTGAATCGGACGAGTCCGGCGGGCACGTGGGCGTCGCCCGCCAGCCAGGCCCGCCGCTCGACCAGGCTCTCGACGCCGCCGAGGCTGGTGGCCGCGCGGATCAGCCGCAGCGAACCGATGACCTTGTCCGCGGTCTCCGCGTCCGGCAGTTCGAACGCGATCATCGTGCCGGAACCGGGATAACGCACCCGGGTGATCGCGGGGTGGTCCAGGAGCCGCGCCGCCAGCAACGCGGCCGAACGCGTCTGCTCGGCCAGGCGAACCGGCAGCGTCCGCAGGCCGCGCAGCGCCAGCCACGCTTCGAGCGCTCCCGGCGTCGCGCCCATCCGGGTGCGCGCGTCGCGCAGGTCCTTCGCGACGCCTTCGTCGGCCGCGATCGTCAGGCCGAGCAGCAGATCACTGTGTCCGCCGATGAGTTTCGTCGCGCTGTGCACGACGATGTCCGCGCCGAGTTCGAGTGGCCGCTGGCCGAGCGGGGTGGCGAACGTGTTGTCCACGGCGACCAGGCCCTTCGCGGCGGCGGCGATCGTCTCGATGTCGATGACGTCGAGGGTGGGGTTCGTCGGGGATTCCAGCCAGAGCAGATCGGCGTCCGCGGCGGCGACCCACGCGGCCGTGTCGTCCGGCGCGATCTCGGTGACCACCAGGCGGCCGGTCCGGTGCGCGTGCGCGAGCAGCCCGCGAGACCCGGCGTAGGAGAACGTCGGGACGCAAACCTTCGCGCCGACCTTCAACGTGTCCACCACCGCGCTGAGCGTCGCGATCCCCGAGGCGAACGCGGTCGCGTGCCCGCCTTCGAGGGCGCCGATCGCGGTTTCGAGGGCTTCCCAGGTCGGCGTGCCGTTCTCCCGCGAATACGCGCGATCGGCGCCGGCGTCGAAGGTGCTCGCCGCGACGATCGGCACGTTCAGCGGTTCGCCGGGGCCCTCGGGGCGTCCGGCGGCGACGGCGAGGGTGCGGGGTGACCAGTCGTTCGTGTCCACCCCGCCACCGTAAAGGTCGCGGATGATCACGTGCCAGACTCCGGCCATGACTTCTGGGACGATCGACGCGGGGACCTGGACGCTCGGCGACAGGCGGGTCAACCGGGTCGGGTTCGGCGCGATGCGCTTGCCTCAACGAGGCCAGGCGTTCGCGCCCGACGCCACGCCGGGTGACCGCGACCAGGCGATCAAGGTGCTGCGCCGCGCGGTGGAGCTGGGCGTCAACCACGTCGACACCGCGGCGTTCTACTTCTCCTCACGCCGGTCGGCCAACGAGCTGATCAACTCCGCGCTGTCGCCGTACGCCGACGATCTGGTGATCGCCACCAAGGTCGGGCCGCGCCGGGATCCGTCCGGTGGCTTCCTGCCCGAGGCCACCCCCGAACAACTGCGCGGCGAGGTCGAGGAGAACCTGCGCCAGCTCGGCCGCGACCACCTGGATCTGGTGAACCTGCGGCTGGCCGGGCAAAGTGCGATCGCCGACCACTTCGGCGCGCTGGCCGAGCTGCGCGACGCCGGCCTGATCCGCCACCTCGGCGTGTCCAACGTCGATGCGGAGCAGCTGGCTCAGGCGCAGGCGATCGCGCCGGTGGTGTGCGTGCAGAACTCCTACGGCCTCGGCCACCGTCCCGAGCAGGATCAACTGGTGCGCGAATGCGGTGAACAGGGCGTGGCCTTCGTCCCGTTCTTCGCCATCGCCGGAGCCGGGCGCGAGGCGGGTCCCAGCGGCGCCGAGCAGGACGAAGTGCTCGCGATCGCCCGCGCGCACCAGGCCACGCCGACGCAGATCCGCCTGGCGTGGGCTCTGCACCGTGGGACGAACGTGCTGGTCATTCCGGGTACGGGCGACCTCGGCCACCTCGCCGACAACGTCGCCGCCGGAGCGCTGCGGCTCACGTCCGACGACCTGGCCCGCCTCGAAGTGATCCATCAAGGCGGGCCATCCGGCACGGACTAGTGGGCGTACACCTCGAACTCGTAGAGGGAGTAGCCGTACTTCGTGCCGCGCTGAACCCCGGCCATCCGGACATAGCGGGCGTCAGTGGCTTCGAAGGCGACGTTGTCCTTCCCGCCGTCTCCGTCCACTGTGGACGCCACCTCTCGCCAGTTCGTCCCATCGGATGAGACCTGCACCCGGTACGCCTTCCCGTACGCGGACTCCCACTGGAGGATCACGCGGGAAACGCGCTGCACCGAACCCAGGTCGACGGTGATCGACTGGTTGTCGCTCCAGTCACTCGCCCAGCGGGTCGAGAGGTTCCCGTCGATCGCGTTGGACGGCGGCGAGTTGTACCAGCCTGTTTCGTGGCTGCTCGCGCTGACCGACCGGCCGGTGGCGAGGTTGGCGATGTTGTCGCCGCGCTTCGCCGGGAACTCGACGACTTGCTGGAAGGTCGGCCTGTTCTGGGTGCTCATCTTGTCCTGCGTGATCCCGCCGAGTGCCCGGTGGATGATCGTGTCGGCGCACCACTGGTCACCCGCCGAGCAGTCGCCGTCACCGGGGTACACGGTGTTGGCGGGCTGCGCGGCGGCCTGCGTCAGCGAGTCGAGCAGGACCTGGCGGCAGGCGTTGACGTCACCGTTACCGCAGTACTTCGCGCCCAACGGTCCGGCCACGTTCTGCCCGAGTACCGAGCGGATGTCCTTGTGCACATAGCCCCACCAGCCCGCCTGGTACGACGAGCCGGCGTGCGACTGGCCGACGTGCTTGCCGGGAACCTCGTTCTGCCAGCCGGAAGGCGACTCGTTGATCTTCAGCACACCCACCATGGCGGCGTAGGCGGCGTCGCCCATACCGGGTTTGAACTGGGCGTTGACCAGCAGCGGCCACCACGCGTCCATGATGCGGATCGCGTCGGCGTTCGCGTAGGCCTTGCTTCCGGGCGAGGTCTCCGAACGCAGGCCGCCCGCGGCGAGCCAGGTCTTCAGCTTCGCCACCGCGTCCGCGGCCGGACCGGTCACGGGGGCCTTGTCGATCACCTTGAACAGTTCCGGCAGCACCTTCTCCGCCCGCAGGTCGGCGAGCGCCGCCTCTTCCATCGCCTGCGTGAGGTTCACCCGCGTCACCTTGGTGCCGCTGGAAACCAGCTTCTTGACCCGCGCGTCGATCAGATCACCGCGGTGCACGGAACTCTTGTCCGCGCCGCTGGCCGCGTAGCCCTTGGTCTGGGCGTTGTTCCAGCTGATGTAGTAATCCTGGTTGATCGACTGCGGATGTTGTGACGACGGCGTGTAGTTCGCCAGATTTCCGTCGGGATTCCAGCCCTGCCAGTCGAATCCGGCGTCGGCCCGCACCGGCATCGCCGGATCGACGTTGGGATTGCGGACCGGGTTCGAGCCGGAGTTGAAGTACGCGACGTCGCGGGAGTCGGCGTAGAACCAGTTGTAGGTCTGGTTGACGTCGGCCGCGGCGGCCTGGAAGTCCTGCGCGGATTTGATCGCGTCCGGGTCGTTGAACTTCTGGAAGCCGATGATCGTGTCGATCTCGTGCTGGAAGGTCGACCGCAGCGACGCGTACGCGACCGGCTTGCCGCCGACCAGTGCCCGGCTCGTCACCGGACCGTATTTCGTGCGGAAGCTGCGCAGCGTGTACGAGCCTTCGGCGGTCCCGTCGGCGATCGTGGGCTTCCAGGCGTTCTTGCGCTCGACGATCTCGAACGGCAGGCACTGGCCGCGGAAGCGGTAGAAGGCGGAGTTCTTCGTCGGCGCGGAACCGTTCTGCTCGCACAGTTCGACGGCGTAGGTGTCGGTGATGTCCTGCGACGCCGAAGTCGCGCTCCACGAGTAGTCCTTGCCGCGGCCGAGCAGCACGTACATGCTGATGCCCGCGAAGGAGGCGCCGCGGGCGCTGATGCCGGGGCCCTGAAGTTCTTGCAGCATCAGCAGTTGCGGCGCGAAGTAGCCGGCCTGCGGGCCGAAGACGGCGACGGGGTGACCACTCGCGGTCTTGGCGCCGGAGACGACCAGCGCGTTGGACATGCCGTGCTTTTCGGAGAGCATGTTGCCGGGCAAGACACCGTCGTCGAAGATGCCGCGGACGGCCTTCTGGTCTTCGGGCGCGGGAACGGCGACCTTGGCGGGCGCCCGAGTCCCGGCGGAACCTGTCGGGTCGAAGACGAGTTGCTGCCCGGAGACCGAACCCTTGTCCGGGACGGCCGCGCCCTGCGGATTCGACGGCGCCTTGCCGTAGTCGAAGGTCTGTCCATTGTGGAGGGTCTTGACGGTCTCGGGGTCGTCCTCGGAGCGAAGGCTCTTCCAGACCTTGTCGCCCTGTTCGAGGCCGTACTTCTCCTGCATCGCCATCTTCGCGATCGCGTTCTGCACCTCACCGCCGCCACCGGCGCCGAACTGCGCGCCGACCACGGCGGCGAGGACGACGAGGTCGGTCAGCTTGAACGGCTCGATGGTCCCGGCGTTGGTGATCGCGTCGACGTGCCCGGTGAGGACGTACTCGCCGGGGAAGTAGCGGCCGCTGTGCGCGTCGGAGATGTACTTGTTGACACCCTGGACATATGCCTCGGCGTCGGCCTTGCCCTGTGCGCCGCGCGGACCGCTCGCCGCGGCGTTGTCGATCTGCTTCTGCAGTTCCTGCTCGGTGTAGGGCGCGGAGGAGAAGAAGCTCTGCTCGAGGTCACGGTTGCCCTGCGCGCCACCGGCGAACGAGGTCAGCTGGCCGCGGCCGACACGGCGCATGATGTCCATCAGCCACAGCCGGTCCTGCGCGGCGGCGTACCCGGCGCCGTACATCGTGCCCGGCCGCGTCGTGCCGACGATGCGGGGAACACCGACCGCCTTGTCACGGGTGATCGTCACGTCCGAACGCGGTTTGATCGTGCTCTCGACCTGCCCGGACGGGACGCCGAACGAGGCGTCGTTGAAGAACTGGTTGATCTTGTCCGTGGTCAGCGTCTTGTAGCCGTCAGCGAGCGAGGCGTACCTGCCGAGCTGGTCGGCGGAATGCGCGGGACGGGTGCCGAGCGCCTTGTGCGCCAGGATCTCGGCGAGCGTGGCGTTCCCCTTGGTGCCCGGCGGCAGGATGTCGGAACACTGGCCGCCGCAGTAGTCGTCGAGCGCGGCCGCCACCACGGAGTTCTGTGGGGCTTCCGCCGCGTTCGCCTGGAGTGCCGGAACGGTTCCCGCCACCAGCGTCAACCCCGCCAGCGTCGTCAAGACCCGTATGCCTCGTCGCATGAAAGACCTCCGTCGTCGGAGAGTGACGAGGCGCACACTACCCACGGGTATCCAAATTTGTGAAGACTATTCGCGTTCTTGCCACCGTTCGGCGGAACACTTCGACCTGCGAACCCCGGACCTGCACAGGTAGCTTGTGGGCATGTCTTTGGAAAAGCCCCAGATCGACCGCCCCGAGGGGCCCGCACCCTCCGACCTGGAGAAGACCGACATCTCGGTCGGCGACGGCCAGGAGGCCAAGGCCGGCGACACCGTTTCGGTGCACTACGTCGGTGTCTCGCACTCGACCGGCGACCAGTTCGACGCGTCTTGGGATCGCGGCGAGCCGCTGCGCTTCGGCCTCGGCGCCGGTCAGGTCATCCCCGGCTGGGACCAGGGCGTCGCGGGTATGAAGGTCGGTGGCCGCCGCCAGCTGGTCATCCCGCCGCACCTGGCCTACGGCGAACGCGGCGCCGGCGGCGTCATCAAGCCGAACGAAACCCTGATCTTCGTCGTCGACCTGGTCGGCGTGAACTGACCCACTTCGACCTCCTGCCCCGGCGGAGCCACTCCACCGGGGCGGGAGGTGACCTACACGGCACCGCGAGCTTCTGAACTCGACGTTCCCCGGTGGGTAGCATCGCCCTTCGTGCCCACTGTCCCCCTCTCTCCACAGTGGAGGACGGTCGCCACCGAGCGGACGGTCCTCGCTGTCGTGCACAACGTCACCGCCGCCACCCGGCTGTTCGACGTCCTGGAACTCTTCGCGGGCGACCCGCGCGTCCAGATCGTCTTCACCTGCCCGGGCTCCAGCGCCTTCACCGACGGCACCGCCGAATACCTCGCCGCGCGCGGCGTGACGACCCTGCCGTGGGACCGCGCGATCCGGACCAATTTCGACTCGGCGATTTCGGCGAGTTATGGGGGCGACCTGCACGAGATAGCGGCGCCGCTCATCGTTGTCCCACACGGAATGGGCTACAATAAATTCTTGAAACCGGAAACCGGAAACCGGAAACCGGAAACCGGAAACCGGAAACCGGAAACCGGAAACCGGAAACCGGAAACCGGAAACCGGAAACCGGAAACCGTATTCGGGCTTTCCGCTCCCTGGTTGATGCACGACGGCAAGGTCGTGGCCACCCATATCGTCCTTTCCCATGAGGAACAGCTGGAACGGCTGCGCATGGCCTGCCCCGAGGCCGCCGAACGCGCCATCGTCTCCGGCGATCCCTGTCTCGACAGGCTCCAAGCGAGCACACCACTTCGGGAGACGTACCGGCAGGCGTTCGGACTCGACAAGGCCCAGCGTTTCGTGGTCGTTTCCTCGACATGGGGCACTTCGTCGCTGCTCGGCGCGAACACTTCACTGGTGCTGAAACTCGCCCAAGAGCTTCCTTACGATTCGTACCGGATAGCCGTCGCCCTGCATCCCAATATCGTTCAAGGCCATTCTCCGTGGCAGGTGAAAATGTGGCTCGACGACTGCACTCGGGCTGGTGTCCTCGTCCTCGAAAACGAGGATCTCTGGCGTCCGGCTCTCGTCGCCGCGGATCTGACCATCGGCGACCACGGTTCGGTCACCTTCTATTCCGCCTGTCTCGGCACCCCGGTCGTCCTGGGCTCCGCCCCGCAAGAGACCGTCCACCCGGATTCCCCGATCGCCCTGCTCCTGCGGACGGCACCGCGGCTGGACGCGGTTTCGTCGACGCGGCTCGATGACATCATCGACGCGCATCGACCGGGACGCTATGCGGAGATCACCGAATTGGCGACCTCCGTGCCGGGCAAGGCCGCGGATCTGCTTCGCGACCTCTGGTACTCGGCGATCGGACTGGCCCCGCCGACCATCGCGCCGTCGCTGAAGGCCCTTCCGGTCCCGGACATCGCTCCCCCGAATCCGAGGGCATGGACGGCCGAGGTGTCGTTCGCCACCGACGGGACGGCCACTCTGTCGCGTTATCCCGTCGATGGACGGTCGAAACGAACGCTCGGCAGGGCGAACACCCATCTGGTCGTCGGCACGGACGAGCCGGACATCGCGCTGCTGCGACTGGCCGAAGTCGTGATGCGGCCCGACATCGCCCACGCCCCGGACACCTGGACCGCCGCGACACTGCGAGCGCTACCCGGCTGCCGGGTCGCGGCCATCCGCGCGGATGAAGACGAATGGCGGGTCGAAACCCACGATGGTCTCCGGTTCGGTATCGGCACCGCCGATCCCGCGTTCGTTTCCGTCCTCTACGCCTTGCTCGGTGGTGAGGCCGTGCCGCAAGAGCTCCGGTTGCGACGCGGCCCGACGACTTACTCGGCGAAGATCACTGTGCGAGCTTCGCACTGACCCTGTCGCGGTCCGGAGTGAAGCCGTAGAAGTAGTAGATCTCCTTCGCGGATTCCCAGAAAGCACGCGCGTCGGCAGGCCGGCCCGTCGCGAACGCCGAGTCGCCCAGCGCTTCGTTGGTTTCGGCCCGCTCACGATTGAAGGAACGATCGGTCGCCAAAGCGAGCGTGCCGGTCAAGACGGCGGTCGCGTCCGCGTGTGCACCGGCTTCGAGCAGTTTCTTGCCCCGCCACAAGGCGATCTTGACCTGGTTGAGGTGCTCGGAGCCGAGGACGGCCTCGGCGGCGTCGAGCAGTTCGAACGCCTCCGACGGCGGGCGGACCTTCGCCAGATGAAAGCGGGCGAGCGCGATCCGTCGTTTCTTTCCCAGCTGCGTCGCCAAATCGAGCGCCTGCCGGAACAGCGTCTCCGCCTCCGCGTGCTCGGCGAGGTCGAGTTTCGCCAACCCCAGTGACTCGATGGCCGTCGCGAGCGCGGTGGAGGAACCGGCCTCGCTCGCGAAGTCGATCGACTCCTGGAACCGGATGGCCGCGAAGCCCGCTTGATAAGCCTGCCGATAGGCGAAGCCCAGTTGGAACGTCATCACGGCGGCAGCGAGGTCGTTGCCCCACGCGCGGGCGGCTTCGATCCCGCGATCGTTCACCCGCACCATCTCGCCGAAATGCTCACCCTTGAGATGCACCGGCCACAGCACCAGGCAGAACTGACAGACCCATTGGTGCATTCCCAGCCGATAGGCCAGCTCGACCACGGCTTCCAGGTTCTCGCGCTCGACGTCGAGCCAGTCCCTGGCGGCGACCTCTTCGGCCAACGGCTCGACCGTTAGTTGTGGCCAGATCTCCGCCATCCAGCCGCGGTTGGGCAACGCGGCCTCGACGGCGAGCCCCCTGCCGCGATAGGCGGAGACGATCCGCGACGGCAGTTCGCCGTCGGCCTTCGTCGCGGCGTGGTCCCGGACGATGCTGCCCGCGATCAGGTACCGGTCTTCCGCGACCTCTTGGGCAAGGTGTCGTTTCGTCAGGTCCCGGAGGGCGTCGGAGACGTCGAACTCGTCCTTGCCGAGGATGTCCGCGACAGTGCGCGCGGCGACCGCACCGTCTCCGGGATGAACCCCGAGTACCTGATAGCAATCCTGACAAAGAGGGGAAAGCAAGTCATACGCGGCATCGAAGACCGGGGCGAACTCGAGCGCGTCGAGCACGCCGCCCTTGTGCTCGATCCGGCGAAGGGTCCGCGTCGCGGGCTCGTCTTCGAGCATGGCCCCGAGCACGGTGAGCGCGCCCGCCAGTCCGGCGCAGAGGCCGATCAGCTCATCGATCGGACCTGCTTCGGTCTCGAGCCGGTCCGTTCCGATCATCCGGCCGAGCAGCAGCCGCGCGGCTTCGTCGGTCAGCGGGTCGATCCGCACACTCTTACCCGGGTACTCGGTCCGGAGCTTGCGGGACTCGCCACTGGCGACGACGAGGACCGCGGCGGGACCCACACCGGGGATCAGCGGCGCGATCTCGGTCGGCAGCAAGGCGTTGTCGATGATGACCGCGATCTTCTTGCCGTAACTCCAGCTGCGCCACATCGCCGACCGTGCTTCCAGACCGGACGGGATTTCGTCCGGCCGGTACCCGACCGCGCGCAACAGATCTTCGAGAGCGTCCGGCGCCCGCTCGGCCGACAGCGCGAGCGCGATGTAGAAGGTTCCGTCAGGGAAAGTGTCCTTCCCCTGGTCGTTCACCCACTTGCGGCAAAGTGTGCTGCGGCCGCTACCCGGCGGTCCCGTCACGTACCCGATGACCGGCCCCTCGGCGCGGTTCTCCGGGCAGAAGACCTCGTCGAGCTGGCGAAGCTGGTCCGCGTAGTTGGTGTAGTACGTGGTCACCGCCATGACCTGGCGTTGAACAACCCTCGAACTGTGGGCTTGCCCACCGAAGTGCGCCTCGTTCACGCTCACCCCTCCCCACGGTGAGCCGCCGACCTTACCGGAAGTGACCGCCCCGCCACTCGAATTCATCCCGCGCGAGCGGAGGTCGGCGAAGTGTTTCGAGCACATCGCCGATTCCACTCACGTCGCTTCGTCCACCTCGACAACCCAGATCGAACCGGGCCTGACCTCGCCAACTGACCGAAAGGGACAGGTGAGGTGGTTTCGCGTGACTGGACGGAGGACACGTGTGATCCGATGGATGACACGCGTGACTGGACGGACAACACGCGCCGGACGCACCGTGGGGTCCGGCGGGCTCGGCCCCCCGGGAATTGACGAGCGACGACCAACGCGAAAGAGGCCCCGTCGCGCTAGCGTAGGGGCCTCTGACTACGGGTGGGCGAGGAGGGAGTTGAACCCTCACGTCCTTTCGGACACACGGACCTGAACCGTGCGCGTCTGCCATTCCGCCACTCGCCCGAGTGCTTCGTTCTCTGACAGCTCGCAAAGCGTAGCAGGCTGATTTCACGGGTTTCACCGGGGGCCGTGTCCGACTGGCCGTACCCGGATAGGATCGACGGGGAAGCACACGTGTGAGGAGGTTGCCCGGTGGGCCGCGTAGAGCGCTTTGATAGGCGGCTCGAGAACCTTGTGGGCAATACCTTCGCGCGCATGTTCGGTGGCAACGTCGTCACGCAGGAAGTGGCGGTGGCGCTTGAGCGCGAGAGCGAGGAGAACGTTCGTGAGCTGGCCGGTGGTCGACAGCTCGCCCCCAATCACTACATCGTGTCGTTGGGGCAGGCTGATCACGAGCGCATGGCCGGAGACGAGCGTCGGGTCACGTCGGTGTTGGCGGAGGCGGTCAAGGAACACCTCGCCGAGCACGGTTGGGACACCTATGGTGACGTCGTAGTTTCGCTCGAGCGCAACGAGGCGCTGCATACTGGACAGTTCAAGACCCGTTCGTCCGTCGATCCCGACGTCAATCCCCATGGCGCCGAAGGTTCGTCACGGTCGGCACGACCCAGCAACGCAGGAGACCCAGCAATGAGCCAGCCCCCCGGCTACGGCCAATACGACCAGGGTGACCCGTACGGCCAGCAGCAGGGCCAGTACGGCTACGGACAGCAGGCTGGCCAGCAGCAGCCCGGGTACGACCAGGGTTATGGCGGCCAGCAGCAGGGCGGCTACGACCAGGGCTATGGCGGTGCCCAGCAGCCTGGTTACGACCAGTACGGCCAGCAGCAGCAGCCCGGGTACGACCAGGGCTATGGCGGCGGCGCCGCTCAGCAGCCCGGCTATGACCAGTACGGCCAGCAGCAGCAGCCCGGGTACGACCAGGGTTACGGCGGCGGCGCCGCTCAGCAGCCTGGGTACGACCAGTACGGCGGCCAGCAGCAGCAGCAGCCCGGGTACGACCAGGGCTATGGCGGCGGTGCCCAGCAGCCTGGGTACGACCAGTACGGCGGCCAGCAGCAGCAGCCCGGGTACGACCAGTACGGCGGTGGCCAGCAGCAGTACGGCCAGCCCGCCGCGGACCCGTACGCGCAGGGTGGCGGCTACGGCGGCCAGCCCGCGGCCGGCCGTCAGCTCGCCGCGAGCCTGCAGCTGGACGACGGCTCGAACCGCTCGTACTCGCTGAAGCAGGGCGGGAACGTCGTGGGCCGTGGCCAGGACGCCGATTTCCGGCTCCCGGACACCGGTGTCTCGCGCCGTCATCTGGAGATCACCTGGGACGGCCAGAGCGCGACGCTCGCGGACATCGGTTCGACGAACGGCACGACCGTCAACGGCACCCCGGTGCAGACGTGGCAGCTCGCCGACGGCGACGTGATCCGCGTGGGCCACTCGTCTCTCGTGTTCCGTACGCAGGGCTGACCGGCGGCGCCTGAAGGGGGTACCGCAGAATTGCGGTGCGGGACCTGCGGTGGATCGGCACTTCAGGTCGTATGCGGAGAGCAAGGCTGTTCGGAGCCGACCATCCCGGACGGCCCGGTCTCTCCGCGGCGTACAGGAGATACGGGAGCGGACACAACAAGTGCCAGAGCTGGTCGTTCAACTCACCAGGGTGGGCTTTCTCGTGCTGCTCTGGCTCTTCGTGTTCGCCGCGTTGCGCGTCGTCCGCTCGGATCTGTACGCGGCTTCCGGGCTGCGCGTCGCCGTCCCGACGTTCGGTCGCAAGAAGAAGGAAAACAAGAAGCCGCGCGGCGGGAAGTCGCCGCAGCAGCTGCTCGTGACCCATGGCGCGCTGGCAGGCACCAGGATCGCCTTGGACGGCAGGCCGATCCTGATCGGCCGTGCCGACGACTCGACCTTGGTGCTGGACGACGACTACGCGTCGACCCGGCACGCCCGGATCGCACTGCGCGGGGAGGATTGGTACGTGGAAGATCTGGGCTCGACGAACGGGACGTACCTCGACCGGGCTAAGGTCACGGCACCCCTCCGGGTCCCGCTCGGAGTCCCCATCCGGATCGGCAAAACGGTGATCGAGCTTCGCCCATGACTCTCGTCCTCCGCTACGCGGCTCGCAGCGACCGGGGCCTGGTGCGTTCCAGCAACCAGGACTCCGTGTACGCCGGTCCCCGCCTGCTCGCACTCGCCGACGGTATGGGCGGCCACGCCGCCGGTGAAGTGGCCAGCAAGGTCGTCATCGCCTCCCTCGCCCCGCTCGACGACGACGATCCGAGCGACGACCTCCTCGCCCAGCTGCGCGAGGCCGTCCAGAACGGCAACGCCGCCATCGCCGAACTCGTCCAGCAGGACCCGGACCTCGACGGGATGGGCACGACCCTGACCGCCGTGCTGTTCGCCGGTTCGCGGATGGGTGTCGTGCATGTCGGCGACTCGCGCGCGTATCTGATGCGCGGCGGGCAGTTCTCGCAGATCACGCGGGACGACAGCTTCGTCAACGAACTTCTCGAACAGGGCCGGATCACGCCGGAAGAGGCGGCGGTGCACCCGCAGCGGTCGCTGCTGCTGAAGGCGCTCACCGGCCACGAGGTCGAACCGAGCCTGACGGTGCGCGAGGCCCGCGCCCACGATCGCTACCTGATCTGCTCGGACGGCCTGTCCGGCATGGTCAGCGACGAGACGCTCGCCGAGGCCATCCAGATCCCGGATCCGCAGGCCTGCGCGGACCGGATGATCGAGCTGGCGCTCAAGGGCGGCGGCACGGACAACGTCACGGTGATCATCGCCGACGTCGTCGACGTCGACTTCGGTGAGGACGCGCCCATCGTGGGCGGCGCCGCCGGAGACGGCAGTGACGAGTTCCACCAGGGCGACTCCCCCGCCGCCCGTGCCAGGGCGCTGACCCAGCCCTCGCCGCAGCCGCGGCCCGAGGTCCAGCCACCACAGGAGGACCCGAAGGTCAAGCGCCGGAGGCGATTTCGCTGGCTGGCGGGAGCAGTGGTCGTCCTGATCGTGCTGGCCGCGGCGGCGATCGCCACGCGGTATTTCGTGCTGAGCCAGTACTACGTCGGCGAAGGTCAGGGCGAGGAGGTCGTGATCTACCGCGGCGTCCCCGGCAGCATCCTCGGCATCGACCTGCACGCCTACGAGCAGGGCTCTTGCCCGCCGGGCGGGCTCTGCACCGACAAGCTGCTGGTGCCCGCGCTCCAGGAGGACGCGCGTATCGCGGTGAAGAACGGTGTCAAGAAGGACAACCTCGACGACGCCCGCAAGTACATCGACGACTTCCTGCGGCCACACAAGCAGCTGGCCGACTGCAAACCGAACACCAGCTCGACTTCCACGTCGCCTCCCGCGTCGTCGCCTCCGGTGTCGTCGTCGGCGGCCTCCCCTTCTACCCCTGCCTCGCCCAGCTCGGCGAACCAGCCAGCGGGGAGGGACTGCTCTACGCCGGGAACGGCAGCACCAGGGGGCGGTAACTGATGAGCACGCCGCTCGCCGATCCGGCTTCGGCCCAGTTCGCCACGAACCCTCCGCGCGAGCTGCCCACCCGGCGCGGGACCGAGCTCGTTCTCCTGGCGTTCGCGACGTTCATCGTCACGATCGCGCTCGTGCTGGTGGAGGCGAACCAGGAGCAGGAGCTCACCAGCTCGATCATCTGGCTGGGGCTGTCCTACCTCGGGGTGCTGACGGCGGCGCATCTGGCGGTCCGGCGCTGGGCGCCGTACGCGGACCCGGTGATCCTGCCGTGCGTCGCGCTGCTGAACGGGCTCGGCCTGGTGATGATCCACCGGATCGACCTGGCGCTGGCGGAACGCGCCATCCAGCAGGGCAAGGAATACACGCCGGACGTCACCAAGCAGGTGCTGTTCACCGCGATCTCGCTGGTGCTGTTCGTGGTGGTGCTGGTGGTGATCAGCGATCACCGCACGCTGACCCGCTACGGCTACATCTGCGGTCTGGTCGGCATCGTGGCGCTCGCGCTGCCCGCGGTGCTGCCGTCGAGCCTTTCCGAGGTCAACGGCGCGAAGGTCTGGATCAAGCTCCCGTTCTTCTCGATCCAGCCCGGCGAGTTCGCGAAGATCCTGTTGATGATCTTCTTCGCCTCGTTCCTGGTGACGAAACGGGACCTGTTCATGGTCGCGGGCAAGAAGATCGTCGGCGTCGAGCTGCCGCGTGCCCGTGACCTCGGCCCGATCCTGATCGCGGCGGCCGCCTGCCTCGGCGTGCTGGTGTTCGAGAAGGACCTCGGGACGTCACTGCTGTTCTTCGGCGTCACGCTGGTGATGTTGTACGTCGCGACCGAACGGGTCATCTGGGTGGTGCTGGGCGTCGGCTTCTTCGCCGCCGGCGCGATCATCGCCTACAACTTGTTCACGCACGTCCAGCAGCGGGTGCGAAACTGGATCGACCCGCTCGCCACCTACGACGACCTCGGCGGCGGCTACCAGGTCGCGCAGGGGCTGTTCGGGCTCGGGACCGGCGGGGTCGGCGGGACCGGCCTCGGCGCCGGACGGCCGGACATGGTCCCCGAGGCCAAGACGGACTTCATCACCACCGCGATCGGCGAGGAACTCGGCCTGATCGGTCTCGTCGCGATGCTGATGCTGTACCTGATCCTGGCGATGCGCGGGATGCGCAGCGCCCTCGCGGTCCGGGACACCTTCGGCAAACTCCTCGGCGGCGGCCTGTCGTTCGCCCTGGTCATGCAGATCTTCGTCGTCGTCGGCGGCGTCACGAACCTGATCCCGAACACCGGGATCACCGCCCCGTTCCTCTCCCGTGGTGGTTCTTCACTGCTCGCGAACTACATCCTGGTGGCCCTCCTGCTCCGAATCTCCGACGCCGCCCGCAAACCCGCCGTGCGGCCGAAGCCGCAGCAGCCGCAAGCGCCGATCGCCGAAGCGCACACGGTGATGGTCCAGCGGCCGCCCGCGACCGGTGAGGGGAGCCCCTCGTGAACACCCCGCTCCGCAAGGTGGGTGTCGCCATGCTCGTCATGGTGGTGCTCCTGATGGCCAACGCCACCTATATCCAGGTCGTCAAGGCCGACGACTATCGCACCGACTCGCGCAACGTGCGTGTGCTCTACGACGAGTACTCCCGCCAGCGCGGGCTGATCGTGACGCCCGACGGCGCCGCGCTCGCGAAGGTCGACCCGTCGAACGACAAGTACAAGTTCATCCGGACCTACGCCGACGGTCCGATGTACGCGCCGGTCACCGGCTACTACTCGATCAACTACGGCTCGGGCGGCCTGGAGCGGTCCGAGGACGACGTCCTCAACGGTTCGGACCCGCGGCTGTTCGTGCGGCGCCTTTCGGACATGGTCACCGGCCGCGACCCGCGCGGAGGGAACGTGCGGTTGACGATCAACCCGGCCGTGCAGAAGGCCGCGTACGACCTGATGACGCAGAAGGGCTACACCGGCTCGGTGGTCGCGATGGAGCCCAAGACCGGGCGCATCCTCGCCATGGTGTCGACGCCGTCGTTCGACCCGAACAAGCTGGCCTCGCACACCACCAAGGAGCAGGTCGCGGCCTGGGGGCAGTGGCGCGACGATCCGAAGAAGCCGATGTTGAACCGCGCGATCTCGGAGACCTACCCGCCCGGTTCGACGGCCAAGCTGATGGTGACCGCGGCCGCGCTCGAAAACGGCAAGACGGCGGACACGCCGGTCAACACCGCGCCCAACGTCAAGCTCCCCGGTACGCAGACGACGCTGGAGAACTACGGCGGCGCGCCCTGCAAGGGCAGCACGCTGAAGGAAGCGCTGCGGTACTCGTGCAACGTGCCCTTCGCCGAACTCGCGGGCGAACTCGGCAAGGAGAAGCTGAACGCGACGGCGAAGAACTTCGGTGTCGGCGAGGACCTGGCCGTGCCGATGCGGGTCGCCGGTTCCACCCTCGGCCCGCTCGACTCGAAGGCCGCCCTGTTCCAGAGCGCCATCGGGCAGCGCGACGTGCGCCTGACGCCGATCCAGGACGTCCTGCTTTCGGCGACCATCGCCAACAACGGGATGGCGATGAAGCCGCAGCTCGTGCAGTCGCTGCTGGCGCCGAACCTGTCGACCATCGAGGACTACACCCCGACCGAACTGACCGGCGACGCCGCGATGTCCAGCGCGAACGCCGCGATCCTGCGCGACATGATGCTGGCGTCGGAGGAGAACACGAAGGGCGCCGGCAAACGCGGCGACATCCAGATCGCCTCCAAGACCGGCACCGCCGAACACGGCAACGACCCGAAGGCCACCCCGCCGCACGCCTGGTACACCGGGTTCGCACCGGCGATGGACCCGAAGATCGCCGTCTCGGTGATCGTCGAGTCCGGCGGCAACCGCGGGCTCGAAGCGACCGGTGGCACCGTGGCCGCGGAGATCGGCCGCGCCGCCGTCAACGCGATGCTCGGGGGTGGATAGCGCATGCTGTCCTCGGGTCAGCTGCTGGCCGACCGGTACAAGCTGACGAACCGGATCGCCGTCGGCGGGATGGGCGAGGTCTGGCAGGCCAGTGACACGCGGCTGGACCGGACGGTCGCGGTCAAGATCCTCAAGGCCGAGCTGTCCGGCGACGCGGAGTTCCTGCACCGCTTCCGGACCGAGGCGCGGATGACGGCGTCGCTGAACCACCCGGGCATCGCCGCGGTGCACGACTACGGCGAGACGGTCGCGGACGAGCTGTCGATCGCGTACCTGGTGATGGAACTGGTCGAAGGCGATCCGCTGGCCGCGATCATCACCCGCGAAGGACGGCTGAACGCCGAGCGCACCCTGGACATCCTCGAGCAGGCCGGGAACGCGTTGCAGGCCGCGCACGAAACCGGTCTGGTGCACCGCGACGTCAAACCGGGCAACATCATGGTCACCCCGGCCGGGCAGGTGAAGATCACCGACTTCGGCGTCGCGAAGGCCGCCGACGCCGCCCCGGTGACCAGGTCCGGCATGGTCATGGGCACCGCCCACTACATCGCCCCCGAGCAGGCACTCGGGCACAACGCCGAACCGGCGAGCGACGTCTACTCGCTGGCCGTGTGCGGTTACGAATGTCTCACCGGGCACCGGCCGTTCCTTTCGGAGAACGCGGTGACCGTCGCGATGATGCACATCCGCGATCTCCCGCCGCCGCTGCCGCCGGACGTGCCCCCGGGCACCCGCGCGGTCATCGAGGCGACCCTGATCAAGGATCCGAGACAGCGGTACAACAGCGGCGGCGAATTCGCGGCCGCTGTTGCCGCGGTCCGCGCGGGCCTTCCCCTGCCGACGCCGTCGGGGCTGGTCAACGTGGCCTACGTGGCGGGCCAGCCACCCGTGATGCCGCAGCAAGGGCCGCCCGGTCCGCATTCGACGGCGAACCCGATGGTGGCGGTCGGACCGGCGTCGCATCCGGCGATGCACCCGGTCACCGGCCCGCCCCCGATGGCGGTCCGCCGCCTGCCCGGCAAACGGTCACAATGGGGCTGGTGGGTGCTGCTCGCGGTGATCCTGATCGCAGTACTGGTGGCAGGAGCCTTCCTCATCGTGAGACTGGTCGGTTCGGGCAACGGACAACAGTCGGGCGGCGTGGATACGAGTGAACAGGCACCGGCTCCGGGTAAGAAGTCTGTAGGTCCTTCACCGACATCCGCGTACCCCGCGGTGCCGACGGAGGGCAGCACCGAGGAGTCGGCCGGACAGGCGAATCCAGGAATGATGAGCAGCAAACCTTGGACGGAATGGAACGGCACGCAGAGATGAGCACACCAAGACTGCTCAGCAACCGCTACGAGCTGGGCGACACGCTCGGCTACGGAGGCATGTCCGAGGTCCACCACGGCCACGACGTGCGCCTGGGCCGGGAGGTGGCGATCAAGATCCTGCGTGCCGACCTGGCGCGGGATCCCCAGTTCCAGGAACGTTTCCGGCGCGAGGCACAGAACGCGGCGGCACTGAACCACCCGGCGATCGTCGCCGTCTACGACACCGGCGAGACGAACACCGAGTTCGGCACGCTGCCCTACATCGTCATGGAGTTCGTCGAAGGACGGACTCTGCGGGACATCGTGAAGACCGAAGGCCCGATGTCGCAGAAACGGGCCATGGAGGTCATGGCCGACGTCTGCGCGGCGCTGGACTTCTCGCACCGGCACGGCATCGTGCACCGCGACGTCAAACCGGCGAACGTGATGATCACGAAGAACGGCGCCGTCAAGGTGATGGACTTCGGCATCGCGCGCGCCATGCACGACGGGCAGTCCGCGATGACGCAGACCGCCGCGGTGATCGGCACGGCGCAGTACCTCTCGCCGGAGCAGGCCCGCGGTGAGTCCGTCGACGCGCGTTCGGACGTCTACGCCGCCGGTTGTGTGCTGTACGAACTCGTCACCGGCGAGCCGCCCTTCACCGGCGACTCCCCGGTGGCGGTGGCGTACCAGCACGTCCGGGAGGACCCGAACCCGCCGTCGTCGGTCAACCCGGCTGTGACACCCGAGCTCGACGCCGTCGTGCTCAAGGCGCTCGCGAAGGGCCCGGCGAACCGCTACCAGTCGTCGGCGGAGATGCGTTCGGACCTGGTCCGCACGCTGTCCGGCCAGCGGCCGTCCGCGCCGATGGTGATGTCGGAGGACGAGCGCACCCAGGTCATGGACTCCGACCGCCGGGTGCCGCAGCGCTACGACCAGTACGAGGACGAAGCCGAGGATCCGGCCGCGAAGAAGAAGCGTCGCGCCTGGCTGATCGCCGGCCTCGTCGTCTCGCTGGCGGCCGTGGTGCTGCTGATCATGTGGCTGTCCAACGCGTTCACCAGCACCGGCGTGGAGAGCAAGGCGATCCCGAACGTGCTCAACCAGTCCGAAGCGACGGCGAAGACCACGCTGCGTGACGCGGGATTCATCTCGTTCGAGGCCACCAAGAAGGTCCCCTGCACCGGAGAGGCCGTCAATGGCCTGCCCGCTTGCGACGAGAACGACATCGACAAGGTCATCGCGATCAACCCCGCCCAGGGTCAGATGACGCTGACCACGGAGAAGATCACGCTGACCGTCGGTGCGAAGCCGAGCAAGATCAAGGCTCCGGACCTCAAGGGCAAGACGCAGGCCGAGGCCTTGAGCGCGCTGACCGAGGCCGGGCTGAAACTCGGCGCGACCACCGAGCAGGAGACCGACGAGCCGAACAACGCGGGCAAGGTGCTTTCGCAGAACCCGGGCGCGCAGTCCGAGGTCGACCAGGGCTCGAAGGTCGACATCACCATCGGGAAGTCCAAGGAACTGAAGACGGTCCCGAACTACAAGGGCAAGACCCGCAGCGAGGCGGAAGCCGGACTGAGGCAGGCCGGGTTCACGCCGTCGACCAAGACTTCGAGCTCCAGCGAGCCCAAGGACACCGTCATCGACCAGAACCCGAACGGCGGCAAGCTCGCGGTCGGCAGCGTGGTCAACCTGACGGTGTCGGACGGCAGCCAGGAGACCTTCGACATGCCGAACCTGAAGGGCATGACGGACGACCAGGCGACTCAGCAGCTGCAGCAACTGGGCTGGTCCGGCCAGCTGAACACGCAGGCCGACAAGTCCGGCGGCCGGGACGACGCGGGCAAGGTCAGCAAGACCAACCCGCAGGCCGGTTCGAAGGTCGCGAAGAACGCGCCGATCACGCTGTTCATCTACGAAGGCGACGAGTCGCCGACGACGTCGCCCACCAAGTCGGGGATCCTCCCGCCCCCGTGATCGACAGCTGAGGAAAGGGCCCCGCACGGTTTCGTGCGGGGCCCTTTTCATGCCGCGATAATGAGCGAATGGTCCGGCACATCACTCAACGCGAGCTGCGTGATGGCACACCCGACCTCATGCGTGCCATCGAAGAAGGCGACAGCTTCGTTCTCATGCGCAACGGCATGCCTGTCGCGGACATCGTGTCGCGCAGCCAGAAGCCCACCTTCGCGAACGTCGATCGCGCGGCGGATCCTGACCCGCACCGTGGCCCGGGAGAGCCGGACCAGTGACAGAAGCGGTTCTGCTGAGAAGTCCTTGATAGGCCTGCTGAATCCGCCCGGCGTTGGTCCAGACGACCTTCGCCTGTGGCCTCGTGTCGACGAGCGTCACGAGGCGGTCGTACATCGCCGCGAGTTCTTCGGGCCCGCCAAGCATTTCGTCCGCCTCGACGTGTGCGGGCTCGGCGGCAGCCTGGGTTCGGTCGGCGAAGCGGCGGAGGACTCCGGCAAGCGATTCGAGCCGGTCCAAGAAATCCGTGCGGCCGAGGTACTGCGGGACGATCCGATCAGGTGCGTCCGCGCGGCGCTCATGGCGATGTCGCGGGCATCAGGCGTTGCGGCGAAGCAGTCGTCCGACGGCCGTCGCGCTCACGAGCAAGGCGGCGACGGCCGCTACCACCGCCACCGTGAACGGGCCCGCCAGTGGTTGTTGCGAGGTCAGGGCACGCAGCAGCGGATTGGCCAGCGGCAGCCATTTCACCAGCAGCACGGCGGCGAGGGCGAAGATCGCCGCCAGTACGGACCAGCCGATCCGCGGGACCAGCAGCCGTGAACAGGGCAGGCCGATCGCGATCCCGAACAGCGCGCACAACGCGTGCGCCGCGGCGCCGAGGGCGAGGGTGCCGATCGGGAAACCGCCGGACCGGATCCCCGACCACGCCAGTGTCACGACGATCAGCGCGACGGCGCAGCCGAAGACGGCCAGCGTGGCGCCGCCGAGGACCGATCGCCAGCGTCGCGCGTGGCTGAAGGTCACCAGCCGCTGGACCGGGTCTTCGACGTCGAGCATCGCGATCGTCAGCCAGCACGAGACCACCAGGAGCGATCCCGCGCTGATCCCGTACTGCGGCAGCAGCGGCGACTTCGGATCCGTGTAGAGCACGGTGTTGACCGCGAGGTAGGCGAGGACCGCGGGGAGATAGCGCTGGGAATGGCCGAGCAGTGCGAGGTAGTAGCGGGTCATGGCGAGCACGGCGCCACCTCCCGGACCGAGAAACCCCGGTTGAGCGCGCGCAGCAGGACCGCGTCCGTGTGCCCGGCTTCGACGGTCAGGACGACTCTTTCGCCGTCGGCGACGGCCTGGCTGACACCGGGTTCCGCCGACCAGTCGCCTCCGGGTCCGTGAAGCACGATCCTTGTCGCGGCTTCGGCCTTCGCGGCCGTTTCGACGCGGATCAGGCGCCCCGCGTCCATTCGGTAGACGTCGTCGGCGTGGGCGTGCACGGCGGCCGCGCGGTGGTCGGTGAAGACGACGCTCGCGCCGCGTTCCCTGGTCTCGGCGACGAGTTCGCCGAGCACCGTGTGGGCTTCGACGTCGAGTCCGGACCAAGGTTCGTCGAGGATCAGCAGATCCGGTTCGGCCAGGACGGCCTGTGCGAGACCGACCTTCTGGGCGTTGCCCTTCGACAGCGTCCGCAAGGGCGCGTCCGGCCCGCCGACCAGCGCCAGCCTGTCCAGCAAGGGGTCGATGGCCGACAAGTCGACAAGTCCGTCGATGCGGGCCATGTGCCGCAGGTAGGCCTTGGCGCTCATTCGCTGCCCGGCCGGGAAACGGTCCGGCAGGTAACCGGCACGCGGGCTGCCCACGACGGTTCCCGAGGTCTCGCGGGACAGTGCCGCCAGGATTCTGAGCAGCGTCGACTTCCCCGAGCCGTTCGAGCCGAGGATGCCGAGCACGCGACCCGCCGGGATGTCGAGGTCGACGTCGACGAGCACGGGTTCGCCGCGGCCGTAGCGCTTACCGACTCCTTCGAGCCGGATCAGCGAGGTCACGCAGCAGCGGCCTTCTGCAGCGCCCGGGTCGCCTGTTCGAGTTCGTTGACCGTGGCGTCGGCGACCGGGTGCCCGGCCGAAGCCATCCAGTTCGCCAGCATCCGGTGCCCGCCCTGCGTGAGCACGGACTCGGGGTGGAACTGGACGCCCTCGAGCGGCAGCTCGCGGTGCCGCATCCCCATCACGACACCGGACTCGGTGCGGCCTGTGATCTCGAACACGGTGTCGTCGATGGTTTCCGGCAAAACGGTCAGCGAGTGGTATCGCGTGGCGGTGAATTCGCCGGGGAGTCCGGCGAGCACTCCGGTGCCCGAATGGTGGACTTGACTGGTCTTGCCGTGCAGCAGTTCGGGCGCGCGGTCGACGGTGGCGCCGAAGACGACGCCCAAGGCCTGGTGACCGAGGCAGACGCCGAGCATCGGGATCCGCTTTTCGGCGCATTCGCGGACGACGTCCATGCTCTGACCAGCACGTTCCGGGGTTCCGGGGCCGGGAGAGACGAGGACCGCGTCGAACTCGCCGAGCTTGTCGATCTCCACGACGTCGTTGCGCCAGACGGTGCAGTCGGCGCCGAGCTGGGCCAGGTACTGGACCAGGTTGTAGACAAAACTGTCGTAGTTGTCGACGACGAGCACGCGCATGCCGCCAGCTTAGCGGCTCCCACCAGGTGGACCGTACGCCAGATCACAATGATTGTTAGGGCAACCTAACTTACCGTGGTAGGGGTGAGCCGTTCTCTTCGTGTAGCCATCGTGGGTGCCGGTCCGGCCGGCATCTACGCCGCCGACATCCTCGACAAGTCCGACGCCGACGTGACGATCGACCTGTTCGAGCGCATGCCGGCGCCGTTCGGGCTGATCCGGTACGGCGTCGCGCCCGACCATCCCCGGATCAAGGGCATCGTCACCGCCCTGCACAAGGTGCTCGACAAGCCGAACATCCGGCTGCTGGGCAACGTCGACTACGGGACCGACCTCAAACTCGACGATCTGCGTCAGTTCTACGACGCGGTCATCTTCTCGACCGGTGCCATGGCCGACCGCGGCCTCGACATCCCCGGGATCGACCTCGACGGCAGCTACGGCGCCGCGGACTTCGTCTCCTGGTACGACGGGCACCCGGACGTCCCACGCACCTGGCCGCTGAACGCGACCTCGGTCGCCGTTCTCGGCGTCGGGAACGTGGCGCTCGACGTGGCGCGGATTCTCGCGAAGACCGCGGACGAACTGCTCAGCACCGATATCCCGGACAACGTCTACCAGGGTCTGAAGGCCAGCCCGGTCACCGATGTGCACGTGTTCGGGCGCCGCGGCCCGGCTCAGGCGAAGTTCACGCCGCTCGAACTTCGGGAGCTGGACCACTCGCCGAACGTCGAGGTCATCGTGTACCCGGAGGACATCGAGTTCGACGAAGGCAGCATCACCGCGCTGCGGGCGTCGAAGCAGATCGACATGGTCGTGAAGACGCTGCAGGAGTGGGCGATCCGCGACCAGGGCGACCGGCCGAAGCGGCTGCACCTGCACTTCCTGCACTCGCCGTGCGAGATCGTCGGCTCCGAGGGCAAGGTGACCGGGCTGCGGACCGAACGCACCGAACTGACCGGTGACGGCACCGTGCGCGGCACCGGCGAATTCCACGACTGGGATGTTCAGGCCGTCTACCGCGCGGTGGGTTACCTGTCGTCGCACCTGCCGGAGATCCCGTTCGACCACACCACCGGGACCGTGCCGAACCAGGCGGGCCGGGTGCTGGACATCGACGAGGACCAGGTGCCGGGCGTCTACGTGACCGGCTGGATCAAACGCGGCCCGGTCGGCCTCATCGGCCACACCAAGGGTGACGCAGCCGAGACGATCGCCAGCCTGCTGGCCGACGCCGACAACCTGACGGCCCCGGTGGTCGCCGACCCCGACGCGATCCTCGGTTTCCTCACCGAACGCGGCGTTCCCTTCACCACCTGGGAAGGCTGGGGCAAACTCGACGCCCACGAGAAGTCCCTTGGCGCCCCGCACGGCCGGGACCGCGTCAAGGTCGTGGAACGCGACGAAATGACTCGGATCTCGAGGGACTGAACCCGTTCCGTGAAGGCCTCCTTCCCTACGCTCAAGGTCAGGGTTCCGGCAAAGTCGCAGAGTTGCTGGTCAGCGCTGCTCTTGGTAATCCGGGCTTGACATCGCTAGTGCCCGAAAGGGTCGAGCGGGGAGGATTCCGGACGTTCAACGTCCGGAATCCTCCCCGCTCAGGGGGCTCCGCAACCGGTGTGACCGCTGACGATGAAGGAATTGGGACACTCAACGTCCCAATTCCTTCACCGTCAGCCTCACACAGGCGGCGAATAGCCGACTGACCTGCAAGATCTCGACTTTGCCGGGGCCCTGACGCTCAAGGTAGGGAAGGAGGCCTTCACGGCGAGCCCAGGTAGGCCAGAACCGCGAGTACCCGCCGGTTCGTGTCGTCCGAGGCGACGATGCCGAGTTTCGCGAAGATGTTCGCGGTGTGCTTCCCCACCGCCCCCTCGCTGAAGTGCAGCCGCCCGGCGATCGCGGCGTTCGAGCAGCCCTCGGCCATCAGCCCGAGCACCTCGCGTTCCCGAGGGGTCAGCGCGGAGAGGGGGTCGGAGGCGTTGCCAGCCACCAGTTTCGCGATCACCTCGGGATCCATCGCGGTCCCGCCGCCCGCCACCCGCCGCACCGCGTCGATGAACTGGTCGGCGTTGAAGACCCGGTCCTTCAGCAGATAGCCGATCGCACCGGCGCCGTCGGCCAGCAGTTCCCGCGCGTAGAGCTGCTCGACGTGTTGCGACAGCACGAGAATCGGCAGCCCGGGGAGGTCACGCCGCACCGCCAGCGAGACCTGTAAGCCCTCATCGGTGTTCGTCGGCGGCATCCGGACGTCGACGACCGAGACGTCCGGACGATGTTCGCGCAGCGCGTGTTCCAGTTCCGGCCCGGTCCCGACGGCCTCGACGACGTCGAAACCGTGCGCGGTCAGCAGATGCGTCAGTCCGTCTCGGAGGAGGTACTGGTCCTCGGCGACGACACATCGGGGTCGAGCTGGCACGGGATCTCCATGGTCGCCTTCGTCGGCCCGCCGGGCGGGCTGGTCAGAGCAAAAATACCGTCGAACATGCCCAGCCTGCGCTCGATCCCGCGAATCCCGCTGCCCCGGGCCGCGTTCGCGCCGCCCTTCCCGTCGTCGGTCACCTCGATCCGCAGCAGATCGTCGTCGTAACCCAGCTCGATCGACACTCGCCGAGCGTCGGCGTGCTTCGCCGCGTTGCCCAGCAACTCGCTGACCGCGAAGTACGCGCACGCTTCCGCGGGCTGCTCGAGCCGCGGCACCACACCGTTCACGGAAGCCCTCAGCGGACTGTCCAGGGCCATCGCCCGCACCGCGTCACCGAGACCGCGCTCGGACAACACCGGCGGGTGAATCCCGCGCACCAGCAGCCGCAGCTCGGTCAACGTCTCGGACGACGTCTGCCGAAGCTCGGCGGCCAGTCGTTTCGCCGCGGCCGGATCGCTGTCGATCAGGGCTTCGACGGCACCCAGCTTCATCCCCATCGCGACCAGTCGCGACTGGACCCCGTCGTGCAGATCCCGTTCGATCCGCCGCAGCTCGGCGGCCTGCGCGACCGACGCGTCCGTCCGCGTCTGCTTCAGCCGCTCGACGCGCTGCTCCAGCCGCGAAGCCTCTGTCGGCCCCAGCAGCAGCTTCGCGAACCGCGCTTCCTGACGCGCCAGCCACGGCGTCGCGACCAGCCCTGCGATGAAGGCCGCCACCGCGACCGGCGTCAGCGCGAGCGCCTGCCCGTGCGTGGTCGCCTCGGGCAGACCGATCATCGAGAACCAGTTCGTGGTCGACCACGAGGTGCCCGTCCACTGGCCGATCGGCCGCCAGACCCACAGCGCCAGCACGCCCCAGAAGCCGAAGAACACCAGCGCCGCGGTCGGCACCGCCATCAGCAGCAGCACCACGGAGTTGACCGCCGCGGCCGCCATGTCGCGCCAGGTCGCCCGGTCGGACATCGCCCAGCGCCAGCGCGCCAGCCGCGCCGGCCACCACGGCGTGTCGTACAACTGACGTCCGTGCTGGTACATCCCGTCCGCCCGCGGGACGGGGAACGGCGGCTCCGGCAGGTACGGACGGTCGATCCGCACGCCGGTCCAGTTCTTGGCCTCGCGGCGCAGGGTGTCGGTCACCGTGCGACCGGCGACGACCAGCGCCGGGAACAGCGGCGCCGGCCAGATCAGGCCGAGCAGCGTCGGGATCACCATCCCGAGCTGTGCGGCCGAAAGCGCGAACAGGCCCAGCTGGAATCCCAGCGCCTTCAGCCTCGCCTTGACCCAGCCGTCCCCACTGCGAGCGGGACGAGGCCCGAGCCACCAGCGCGTCCACTTCCCGTACAGCCGGAGCGCACGCGGCCCGGTCAGCAGAACGGCGGGCACGAGCAGCAGGCCGGCGAAGGGATTCCACAGCTGCCAGCCGAGATCGCGTCCGGTCGCCGGATCGTCGGAGATCCACTCGAACCGCTTGGTCCACTTGATGAACCATGACCGCTTGAACAGGCTGTTCCCTTCGCGGTACCAGCCATCGCGCTCACGTTCCGGCTCGGGCGGAGCGGGCCGGTACGGCGACTCGACGTCGATACCGCACCAGCGCCCGGCCAGCCGCCGGGTGAGGGCGGCGCGCGGCCGTGCCCCCTCCAGCGCCAGCGTGTACGCGAAGACCAGACCCGCGCAGAGCAGGCAGAACCCCACCAGCACGAGCAGGAGATCCAGCCAGCTCACCAGGGCCAGGCCCGCGAGCACGAGGCCGCGGCGCACTGAGGTGAGGTACTTGCGAATCATGCGAGAAGTCTCGCTCACCACCCCCGTCCGACGCAGTGACCGCAGGCCCCCGATCGGGGTGGGCCCAGCCCCACCCCGGTTGTGGTTTCAGCGCCATTCTGGCCCGATCCGCTGCGCCATAACGTTTTTCGCATGCCACTCATCGAAGTCAGCAACCTCCGCAAGACGTACGGGGAGCGCGTCGCGGTCGACGACGTTTCGTTCCACGTGGAACAGGGCGAGATCTTCGGGATCCTCGGGACCAACGGCGCCGGCAAGACCACCACCGTCGAATGCCTCCAGGGACTGCGAACGCCGGACTCCGGCACCATGTCGGTCCTCGGCCTCGACCCCGGCAAGGACCACAACGCCCTCCGGCAGCGCCTCGGCTCCCAGCTTCAGGAGAGCCGCCTGCCGGACAAGATCAAGGTCCACGAGGCACTCGACCTCTACGCGTCCTTCTACGCGAACCCCGCCGACACCGGCGACCTGCTCGCGAAACTGGGTCTCACCGAGCAGCGGAACCAGTACTTCGGCAAGCTTTCCGGCGGGCAGAAGCAGCGCGTCTCGATCGCGCTCGCGCTGGTCGGCCGCCCCGAGGTCGCCGTCCTCGACGAGCTGACCACCGGACTGGACCCGCACGCCCGCCGCGACACCTGGAAGCTCGTCGAGACCGTGCGCGAAACCGGCGTCACCGTCCTTCTCGTCACGCACTTCATGGACGAGGCCGAACGCCTTTGCGACCGCCTCGCGATCTTCGACGCCGGACGCGTGGTCGCCACCGGCACCCCCGGCGAACTCCGTGACCGCGCCGGTAAATCCACTTTGGACGAAGCCTTCGTAACCCTGACCGGCCGCGACTGAAGCAGGAGACGAGAAATGAACACGCTCGCCAAGATCACCCTCACCGAAACGAAAATCGCCCTCCGCACGCCGGGATTCGTCATCGGCGGGCTTGTCCTGCCGACGGCCATCACGGCCGTGCTCGGGGTGATCCCAGGCATTCGCGCGGAGAGCGAAACGGCGTCGGGCATGCGCTTCCTCGACGCCTGGGTGCCGTCGATGATCGTGCTCACCATGGCCATGATGGGCCTGCAGGCGATCCCCGGGATCATCGCGTCCTACCGCGAACAGGGCATCCTTCGCCGCTTCGCCACCACCCCGGTACACCCGGTCCAACTGCTGGTGGCGCAGCTGATCATCAACGTCACCGTGACGATCGGCGGGGTCGGCATCCTCCTCCTGACGGCAGGCGTCGTCTTCGACGTCCCCAGCCCGCGTCACCCACTCGGCTTCCTGCTGACGTTCGTCCTCGGCACGATCGCGATCTTCGGCCTCGGCCTGATCGCCGCGGCGGTCGCCAAGACCAGCCGCGCCGCGGGCGGGATCGCGATGGTCGCCTACATCCCGATCATGTTCCTCGGCGGCGTCTGGCTGCCGCGTCCGCTGCTTCCGGAGGCCATCCGGAACATCGGCGCATACATCCCGCCGGGCGTCAAAGCCCTCGAAGACGCCTGGACCGGCACGGGCGCCCAGCCGCTGCAACTCGCCGTTCTGGCGGCTTTCGCGGTGGGCAGTTGTGTCGTGGCGGCGAAACTCTTTCGCTGGGAGTGACGACGGCTTCCGCCAAAGTGGTGATGATGATCGTTTTCTCTTGTGGCGCGGGCCGCGGGTGGGTAGTCAGGAAGACGGCCAACGTTCACTGTGTCTCCCTCGGAGGTTCGATGTCTCTGGATGTATCGCCAGCACTGCTGGAGAAGGCCGAGCGCGGGGAGGTCTCCGACGCCGAATTCGTCGCCTGCGTCCGGGATTCCCTGCCCTACGCCTGGACCGTGATCACCGGTGTCATCGCGGAGGCCGACGGCGCGGCCGACGGGTTCGCCGACAACGAGACGCCGCCACCGACCGAGGCCGAACGCGGGCAGCTGCTGCGGGCGCTGGCCTCGGACGCCATCCGCGGCGGGCTGGAACGGCACTTCGGCGTGAAGCTGGCGTTCCAGAACTGCCACCGGGTCGCCGTGTTCAAGAAGTCCCATGTGGACAGTGACCGCTACCGCGCGTTCGTCTCGGTGCGCGGCCAGCTGCTGAACCAGAGCCCGGAACTGCGTGACTGCTAGGACTTAACGCAACGCGGGCAGCACTTCGGCGCCGATCCGCGCGATGTTCTCGAGCGTTCCCTCCGGCGTACCGGACGCTTCCACCATCATGATCACGTGGGAGACCCCGGTACGCCGGATACTCGTTCCCAGCCTGTCGACGCAGTATTCGACGCCGCCGATCGGATGAATCTCGCACAGCTGATCGGTGTAGGACACCGGATCCTTGTCCAGCCCCCGTCTGCCGTCGAGGTACACGTGCCCGGCGAACCCCTCCTTCAGGGAGCCCGGCAACGCGGACCGCACGACGTCCAGAGCGTCGTCGCCCACCTGGCACATCACCGTCGAAACGTGCTCGGCGGCGGAATCCCCGTACGCGGCAAGGGTTTCGATCTTGGCGTCGTCGTCGGTGTGCAGCCCGAGCAGTATCGGCAGCCCGCGATCGGCGGCCAGCCGGACCGCACGCGATCCGGCATCGCCGCAGGCCACGACCAGCCGCGGAGCCCGCTGGGGCCGCGGCACCATCGGCACTTCACGGAACTTGAAGTGCTCACCGTGAGCTGAAACGGTCTTCGAAGTCATCGCCGCGAGCAGCAGATCGAGGCTCTCCTCGAACCCCGTTTTGTAGCGAGCTTCACCGGCGCCGAATACCTCGAGGTCCTGCCACGGCCCGCCACGGCCGACGCCGATCCGCAGCCGCCCGCCGGAAACCGCGTCGAGCAGCGACCACTGTTCGGCGAGCGCCACCGGATGCGCGATCGACAGCACGCTCACCGCCGTGCCGACCGCGATCCGTTCGGTGCGGCCGAGCACGTGCGCGGCGAGGGTGATCGCGGACGGGCAGACGCCGTACGGCATGAAGTGGTGTTCGGCGAACCAGACGTCGTCGAATCCGGCCCGTTCGGCGGCGATGGCGGCGTCGACCGACCTGCGCAGGACATCGGCGTCCTCCTGCCCGGGGAACCGGCCGGAGACCAGGAAGACGCCGAACCGCACGCCTACTGGACGCTCACTTCGTTGAACCAGAGACGTGGCTCCAGCCACGGGAAGACGACGAACATCAGCAGCGCCACGATCCCGAGCGCCAGCACGACCGACGTCATGAGCTTCACCGCGAAGGGGCCCGGCAGCTTGCGCCAGATCCAGCCGTACATCAGCGCGCCTCCGAGATCTTGGGCAGGAGTTCGGCGTAGGTGCCCACCTGGTTCTTCGGCACCTGCTGGGCCAGCACCGCGTGGATGATGAGTCGTTCCTTCGCCGAGAACTTCGGGTGACAGGTCGTCAGCGTGAGCAGCGAGACCTGCTCGGCCTTCGGCAGGATCTCCGGATCCTTGTACGGCACCGGGTTCACCGTGTCGCCCTTGGTCGGGAACACGATGCGGCGGCCGTTGGTCTCGCCGTAGGCGCCGCCGTCGACGGCGTTCGGGTTACGCAGCGTCCCGACGTTCTTGCACTTCGGGTCGGCACCCTTGCCCGCGGCCCAGCCCTCGACCTCGTCCTTGTAGGGCAGCACCTTGTAGATGTAGAAGTCGGTCTGCGTCTCGATGATGATCTGGTCGCACGAGCTGAGGTTGTCCAGATCGTTGAACGGCGCGCCCTTGCCGACCCGGTGGCCGGCGATGGCGAAGTTGCCCGGCTCGCCCGGCAGCGCCGTGCCCTTGTAGTGGCCGGGGCCGACCTCGAGCGCGGCCTCGGTGGTGCCTTCCTGGATGGTGAAGTTGAAGTCGGCGCCGAACACCGGCATGTGGATCCTGGCGAACGCCTTCCCGTCGACCAGATCCGGATGCAACTGCCGGTCCTTCGACCAGTCGCCGTCCAGCTCCGAACTCGCCTCGGACTGCTTGCCCGCGGAGAACAGGTCGGTCACGTAGACCTCGTAGACCATGAACAGCAGCACCACCAGCCCCGCGGTGATGAGGAGTTCCCCGACGCTCCGGATGGCGACGCCGCCCTTGCCCAGCTCCGCGGGCGGGCGTTCCTCGGTCGCGGTGCCACCTCCGACCGGTTCGAAGATCACGGTCTCCTCGGTGGACCCCGGCGGCGGCGCGGGACGACGGCGCGGCGGTGGCCCGTCCATCCGGCGTCGCGGCGGCGGCCCGCCCGGCGACCTGCCTTCTTGCGGCCTCCGGCGTGGCACCGGACGGCCCTCGCCGGGTGGACGTTCGGAGTACCGCCGTCGGTCCCCGCCCGGCTCTTCCCGCTCAGCCACGCAAAGCTCCTCAGTCTCGAACCAAGCCGCAGTGTCGAACCAGCACAATGTCGAACCGTGTGTGACACCATTGTCACAGTGCGGGAAATCGACCGGTCCCGGACGGTGCCCAGCGGCGCTCGTTTACGTTAACGTGTGCACGTGGCGCTGGTTGCGCACCCGAAAGCGGGTCATCGCCACCAGGGAAGCCGAACAGTACGCGAGGAACACGATGCCGAAGTCCAAGGTCCGCAAGAAGACGGCGTACACCCCGCCGACCGACCGCCGCACACCGGTGAAGGTCAAGGCCGCTGGCCCGTCGAACCTGTTCTACAAGATCGTGATGTTCGGTCTCATGCTGATCGGCCTGTTGTGGCTGGTCGTCAACTACATCGCGGGCGACAAGATCCCCTTCATGGCGGATCTGGGCAACACGAACTTCGCGATCGGCTTCGTGCTGATGATCGCCGGGTTGCTCATGACGATGCGGTGGCGGTGAGCATTACCCCGGATGGCGGCTTGACGCCGAATTACACCGGTGTGACTCATCCCCAGTGTGGATAACCCCTGTGGATAACTACCCCACCTCATGGGCGCCGCAGCAGAACGTTGTGGTAATGGCCTGGGCGATCACCCTGTTCTTGCTGGCAGGTGTGGTGTGGCTGGCCATCGGCGGCGACGTCGGCGGCACCGTGCTGACCGGGTTCGCGATGCTTTCCGTCGGCGCGCTCGCGCTGCACGGCACCCTGCTCCGCCCCCGGCTGGCCGCCGGTCCCGACGGGATCCTGGCCAGGACCGTGGGCGGCGCGCACCGTTGTTCCTGGACCGAAGCCCGGCTCCGGCTGCGCACGACGCGCCGTCTCGGCCGGGACAGCCTGACCCTCGAGGTCGAATCCGGCGAGCACCTGCTGGTGTTCGGCCGGATCGACCTCGGTGAGGACCCCAGGGACGTCATGGACGTCCTCACCGCCCTCAAGGGTCAGTACTACCGGTAACAGATGTAGACGGACTGGCCTTGGTAGGGCGTGAACTGGCAGTACGCGGCGGAAACCGTCTGCGCGTCCTTCCAGGCGATGAGCCCGATGATCGCCACGACGACGATCGCGATCCCGCCGACCTGCCAGCGGAGCCGGTTCTTTTCCGGGGCGTACAGCAGGGCGAAGGTCGCCAAGAGACCAGCGACGAAACCACCCGCGTGGGCGAGGATCGAAATGTTCGGCACCTGGAAGGTGATGAACACGTTCAGGCCGAGGATGACCAGCAACCAGGTCGGGTTGAGCCTGAGTTTGATGACGATGACCGTGTACGCGCCGATGAGCCCGAAGATGGCACCGGACGCGCCCACCACGGGGAGGGCGTCGAGGCCCGAGAACACTAGGCACGCGGCCGAGCCGCCGAGCATCGACACGAAGTAGAGCGCGGTGAACGGGAGCCTGCCGAGCGCGAGCTCCAGCGGGCGGCCCACGAACCACAGCGAGAAGGCGTTGCTCGCGATGTGCAGCAGGCCGAACTGCAGGAATCCCGAGGTGAAGATCCGCCACCACTCGTTGCCCGCGAGCGTCGGCGCGTTGTCCAGGTTGCCGAGCTGGAAGAACTCCGAGATGTTGTTGTTCGAGATGCTGCCGGACAGCGCGACCGTGATGAAGAAGATGACGACGTTGAGCGCCAGGAGGGCCGGCGTCACGAGAGCCGTCCGAGGCTGCTGGACGCCGGCGAGCGTGGTCGCGCCGTAGCCCGCGTCGCGGTACTGCTTCTGCTGGACGCGGTCCTGCTGCCGGCCTGCCTGCACACAGTCGGTGCACTGGAAGCCCACGGACGCCTCACGCAGGCAATCCGGGCAGGCCGGGCGCTCGCAGCGCGAGCAGCTCAGCCCGGTCGGCCGGTTCGGGTGCCACCAGCAGCCGGGCATGGCGGCCTGCTGGTACTGGGGATTCGGTGGTTGGCTCACGATGCCACCAACCTACCGAAATCCCCCGTAACCGGCTCTGTGATCGGCGTTGTCAGCCTTCGCGGCTGATGCTGACCTTCTCGATGACGACGTCCTGCAGCGGACGGTCGGCCGGACCGGTCGCCGTGCGCCCGATCGCGTCGACGACGTCGCGGGAAGCCTGGTCCGCGACCTCACCGAAGATCGTGTGCTTGAAGTTCAGGTGCGTGGTCGGCGCGACGGTGATGAAGAACTGCGAGCCGTTGGTGCCGGGTCCGGCGTTGGCCATGGCCAGCAGGTACGGCTTGGAGAACTGGAGCTCCGGGTGGAACTCGTCGCCGAACTTGTAGCCGGGGCCGCCGCGGCCGGTGCCGGTCGGGTCGCCGCCCTGGAGCATGAAGCCGTCGATGACGCGGTGGAAGATGGACCCGTCGTAGAACGGGCCCGAGTTCGTGCCCTGCGCGTTGGGCTGGGTGTACTCCTTGCCGCCCTCCGCCAGCCCGACGAAGTTCGCGACCGTTTTCGGCGCGTGGTCGGGGAACAGGTTCAGGTGGATGTCACCCTGATTGGTGTGCAGAGTGGCCTTCAGTGCGCCACCGATGAGGGATCCCTTGCTTTCAGTCACGAGCTTCATCGTGCCATCTGCGGCAAGATCTGGGGAAAAGGGGCACGATAGGTTACAAGCAACGAAGCAGAATCAAAACGATTGATGAGGTGAAGGCCATGACCCGGGCCGCAGATTCGGTGACCGAGTCGGCGAAGGCCGGCGCGCTCGGCCTGCGCAAACGTGCGGTTGAGGTGGGTAAGGAAGCCACCGCCCACGCCGTCGAGGTAGCCGAGCAGAAGCTCTCCGAGAGCGCCGGTGAGATCGCTAAGACCAGCCGTCGCGCGCGCAAGAAGCTCGCGAAGAAGACGGAACTGACCCGCAAGGAGCTCAAGCGCAGCTCGAAGACGGCTCGCAAGGAGGCGCTGGCCAGGCTTTCCGAGATGCGGAAGCCGGGCCGTAAGGCACGCAAGGCCGCCATCCTGGCCGCGAAGTCCGCCGGTGAGTCCAAGCGCCGGGGCAAGAAGGACTTCAAGGCCGCGAAGAAGGATTTCAAGGCCGCGCTCGTGGAGGCGAAGTCCGCTGCCAAGGGGACGCGTAAGCGTCGTCGCTGGCCGTGGGTCATCGGTATCGCGGTGGTGGGCGCCGGTGCCGCCTACGCGCTGCGTTCCAAGCAGGAGCCGCCGGTCGCTCCTGCCCCTCCGAAGGCTCCGCCCGCTCCCCCCGCGAAGCCTGCCACTCCGGCGGCGGCCGCGCCGAAGCCCGCTCCCGCGAAGCCTGCCGCTTCCGGTCCGGCTCCGGCGAAGCCCGCGACACCGCCGAAGCCCGGCACCCCGAAGAACGGGCACCAGGCTTCGCCCAGCTCCGCCGACAAGAAGAACTGACGCCTCACTCGTCTTCTGCTTGTCGCTAGGGCCGTCCAGTGGCCCACAAGGCCACTGGACGGCCCTTTCACGTCCACACACCCACCGGACCGAGCCCCACGACCACGCGCCCACCAACAGCACCGGCGGACTCGTCTCGCCGAAAGCGCGCCAGCGCGACGGCGAGACTTCACCGTCGCGCGCCCTCTTTCGGGCCGAAGGCCCACGTAAACGCAATGAAGGGGCGCCCTCCACTCTCAACAGAACGTTGAAAGCGAACGGGCGCCCCTTCGGCGCGTTTACGTCAGCGCGCGATTAGACCAAGCTAGCGTGCTTGTCGATCAGCTGGCCGAGGCGGGGAAGGGCTTCCTCGACGTTCTTCTTGCCGTTCGGGCGCAGCTTGCCGTAGACCTTCTTGATGCTGTCGCGGCTGCTCTTGTCGGCGCGCGCGTCGGTGACCGACAGGAGCGCGTCGGCGGCCTCGTCGCCGCGGCCGACCAGGTAGGCGCCGAAGTCGTTGCCGCCCTTGGCCTTGTAGTCGCCGTAGAACGGCTCGAGGGCACCGGTGAAGTCGTCGAGCAGCGCGTCGACGGCGGAGGGGATGATGCCCGGCTTGATCTTCTTGACGGCGGCGAAGCCGGTCTTCACGACGGCACCCGAAACGCCGCCCTTGTCCGACACCTCGGCGTCGACGAGGCCTTCGAAGTCGCTCACGACCGCCGGGCGACGGGTGGAGTCGAGCAAGATTTCCTTGAGGGTGTCAGCCACGAAACCTGTCCTTTTGTCTTATGGGGAGAAATGATCTTTTGTGCCGCCGAGCCACACCGCGAGGCGGCCTCCGCCGGATCTGGCGTTGCGCTGGGTCCCGCGAACCCTCGCGCGTGCGGCACAGGGTAGTACAAGATCAACTTCACTCTGACGTGTGGATACCACTACCTAGAGCTGTAGCTCACCGATAGCCTCCTTCGCCACCGTACGTGCCTTCACGCTCTGCTTCTGGTTGGTGGTCACGACTACCGCGTTCCCACCTTTCGCGACGGCGTAAACGGCGCCTTCGCCGGACGGCTGGTAGCCGCCTTTCCAGCCCGCCGGTTCGTCGGCGGGGTTGGAGGTGTCGATGGGTGCCGCCTGGTCCACCAGCGCCTTGGCGACGGCGGGTTCTCCGACGTAGACGCGCACGGTGAGCTGGAGTTTCCCGCTGAGCGCGTAGAAGAAACAGGCCGGATGCGGCTGGTCGGCCGACGTCTTGACCTTGGAGACCTTCTGCCCGTTGGCATCCGAGATGAACTCGGTGCCCAGATACGGGCACGGGCCCTTGCCGGTGGGTTCCGGCGCGGGCGGGATCTGGGGCGCCGGGGTGGTCGACGGCGCGGTCGGGTTCGCCGCGGGCGGCGGCTGTTCCGTCGGCCCGCAGGCCGCGAGGAGCCCCGCGACGAGCGGCAAGATCAGAAGACGTCGCATGATGGTGTCCAGTGAAGCAGAGCGGCGTCCAGTGAAGCAGATCGGATCGATCACCGCGTCGCCGCAACCATCCGTCCTGTTCGTGCGACGATGGCGATGCGTAGCGGTCTTCAGGAGGCATCAGTGCTCACCAAGGAGCAGTACCTGGGTGCGGTGGCGGAACGTATCCAGCGCAGCGGTGGCAGGCTGAACACGGTCCAGATCGGCCCGAGCGCGGCCGTGGTGGGCCTGTTCACCGAATCCGTGATGCTGTCGACGATGAACTATTGCGTGATCGCCGCGGCGATCCCGGAGGTGACCGCGCCCGCGTTGTACGACTTCACCGGCCTGGCGACGCAGCACGCGCGTGCGAACGTGATGGGCACTGTCGGCTGGACGGCGGCTTCGGTGGTCATCGCGGGCCTGATCGGGGACCGCGTGTATCCGGACGCCGCGCAGGCCGCGTCGGCGAAGTCCGGCAATCAGTTCGGTGGCGAGACGCGCATGGTGGCCGTCGACGTTTCGGCGGCGCAGATGTACGCGTTCGTCGGCGGGAAGCTGTGGGGCGCGGCGGTGCAGGGTTCGGTCAACGCGAAGCTGACGTTCTGTTTCCCGCAGCCTGCCGAGGTTTACCAGCAGGTGCAGTGGCAGCAGTCGCAGGGACAGCAGCCGCCGATGCCGCCGCCCGGCCAGCAACCGCCGCCCGGCTGGCAGCCGCAGCAACCGCCGCCCGCCCACCAGTACCCGCCGGTCGGGCCGCCGCCCGCGCAGGGCACGCCGCCCGGTCAGCATCCGCCGCACTATCCGCCGCCCGCGCCCGGTTATCCGCAGCACGGCCAGCGCCCGCCGGGGTACTGACCGTTGACCGGATCGTTGCGTGGCTGGCCGTCGTTCCCCGAGGAGCTGCCGGAGTTCGACCCCGAGCGCACACCGGGCACTCCCGGCGAACTGTTCCGGGAATGGCTCGACGAAGCGGGCGAACACGTCCTCGCGCCGCATGCCGTCACTCTGTCCACAGTGGACGCCGATGGGATACCGGACGCGCGGGTCGTGATCCTCAAGGCCGTCGACGGTGACACCTGGGCGGTCGCGACGAGTTCCGAAAGCCCGAAAGGTGTTCAGCTGGCGAAGAATCCATACGCCGCGCTGACCTTCTTCTGGCCGGGACGCGGCCGTCAGGTCCGGTTGCGAGGCCTGGTCTCGCCTGCCGGCGCTGAGGTCTCCGCGGCCGATTTCACCGCCCGGCCGCCGGCGTCCCGAGCGGAGGCGTTCGTCGGCAGGCAGTCCCAGGTGCTCGATGATCCTGCCGATCTCGACCGCGCGGCCGAGGAAGCGCGCCGGTGGGTCGCGGAGAATCCCGATGTGGCACCGGAAACCTGGACCCGCTATCTGGTGACGCCGTCCGAAGTGGAGTTCTGGCAGGCGAGCCACGACCGGCGGCACCAGCGTCTCCGCTATCGACGTGAGACCGAGCTCTGGCGCAAAGAACGCCTCTGGCCGTAAACGGCAATTGGGAACGACGATCGTCGGGTTGTCGTGGACGATTCACCTCAGCGACGGTGAACGGCACCTTGTCCCTGATCATTCGGAGGCGAAATGTCCACACGCCGTCGCATTTGGGGCGCCTTGACCGCCACCGGGCTCGCCCTGCTGGCCGTCACGACGCCCGTCGCGAGCGCCCAGACCGGCGACCCGGCGAGAGGGCTGTATTCGGTGGAGGGTGCGAACGACTCCGCCAAACGCACCGCCGTCGCCCGCACCGGTGTCGACGTCGCGGGCTCGCGCGGTGGCGCGCTGACCGTCGTCGCCACGCCGGAGCAGGCCGCGAGCCTGCGCGCGGACGGGTTCGGCCTGAAGTCGCTCGGCGACTTCGACAGAATGCTGAAACAACGAAGCGATCGGGCGGGCACCGCGGCGGTCGCCGGCGACTTCCCGCCCGGCGACGAGGCGTACCACACCTACGCCGAAACGACCGCTGAGCTGCAGAAGGCCGCGAAGGACCACGGTGACATCGCGACGCTGTCCAGCGTCGGCAAGTCCTACGAAGGCCGTGAGCTGAACCTGCTGAAGATCAGCGACAACGCGGGCACGGACGAGAACGAGCCCGAGGTCCTGTTCACCTGCAACCAGCACGCCCGCGAACACCTCACCACCGAGATGTGCCTGCGTATCGTGCAGCGCTTCACCAGCGGGTACGCGACCGACCCCGCCATCAAGAAGATGGTCGACGAGCACGAGATCTACGTGATCCCGAACGTCAACCCGGACGGTTCCGAGTACGACATCACCGGCGGCGAGTACCAGGGCTGGCGCAAGACACGGAAGCCGGTTCCGGGCAGCAGCGCCGTCGGCACCGACCCGAACCGCAACTGGGACTACAAGTGGAACTGCTGCGGCGGGTCGAGCAACAGCCCGTCCGCCGAGGACTACCACGGTCCGTCGGCGTTCTCCGAGGCCGAGACCAAGGCGGTCGCGGAGTTCATGGACTCCCGGGTGGTCGGCGGCGCTCAGCAGATCAAGGCGCACATCGACTTCCACACCTTCTCGGAGCTGGTGCTCTGGCCGTACGGCTACACGAAGAACGAGACCGACACGGGCCTGAACGAGGAAGAAGCGAAACGCTTCGCCGACGTCGGCAAGAAGATGGCCGCCACCAACGGTTACACGCCTGAGCAGTCCAGCGATCTGTACGTCACCGACGGCGACGTCAACGACTGGGCGTGGGGCAAGCACAAGATCCTCAGCTACACCTTCGAAATGTTTCCGAAGGACGGCGGGATCGACGGCTTCTACCCGCCCGCTTCGGTGATCCCGGAGCAGACCGCTCGCAACGACGCAGCTGTCGACATCCTGATCAACGAAGCAGGAGCCTGACCGGTCAAGCTCTGAGATCGGCCACTCGCGACGCCCGGCTCTTCGGCGAATCCAGGCTGAAGCTCCGGGCGTCGCCCAGGTTGTCGCGGACGAATTCTTCGGTCTCCGCGACCGCTTCGCGCAGTGCGGCGTCTTCGTCCCCGAAGACCTGGTAGACGATCTTGTTCGTCTCGGGGTCGAACTCCCATAACCCGGCGAAGCGGCCCCGGTCGACGATCAAGTGGCTCGGCGGATCCGGCTGCCCGCCCAGCGTCTCCCCCGCGCGGCCACCGGGCACCGGCCGTTCGACGTCGGCGTCGTCGAGCAGCCGCGACATCTCGCGGTGCAGCAGGTGGATGCCGTCGATCCCGGCGAGCAGCGCGTACGACGGCTCCGACGGCACGGTGAAGCCGTCGAACTCGTCGGCGAGATCCTTGGGCATCAGCAGATCGGTGCCGTCGAGCGGCACGAGTTCCAGCGGCGCCACGGCCTTCTTGGCGTTCGCCGCGGTGAAGCCGGAGAACCAGCGGAAATGCTTGAGCGACGCCGGTGCCGCCCACGAGAAGTACCGCCGGGCCAGTTCGGCCTGCGCGGTGTCCATATCGGACAGTCCACCGCGCGGGGACGGCGTCCAGCGGACGTAGCCGTAGCGCTGCTGGTCCAGCCGTCCGTTGGCCGGGACCCGGCGGATGTCGCCGCGGACCTGGAGCAGGCCGAGCGCGAGCGGCAATGTCGTGGTGGTGCCGCGTTTGCGGCCCGCCTCACCGAGGTTGCGCACCGCGGCCCCGGCGGCGTCCTTGATCGCGGCCGGGTCGAGCGGTTCGGCCGACGCGTCGAGCAGGTCGGCGACGGTGACGCACAACTGCTCGATCTCGGCCTGCGTGACGCCGAGGTACTTCTCCGCGGCCGCGATCTCACCCGCCGGTGCCCCGGCGCCGACGGTCAGGCCGAGTTCGAAATCCGCCGCGGGCAGGAGGTAGGCGCAGCCGCGGGCCGAGGGCAGTTCGTGGATGGCGAGCCTGGCGACGTCCGCGTCGACCGTCTCGCGAGCGAGACGGGCTCTGGCGAACAGCCCAAGATAGGGCGCCGAGCCGCCGACGGAGCGCATCCAGCCGGTCCGCTCCAGCACGTCCGCCGCCGAAGCGCCGTGCAGCGATCCGTCGAGACCTTGCCGATGTGCCCACCACGCGCGCAGCTTTTCGGTCGCCATGCCTCCACGGTATGGGCATTCGGCGGCATACCGCAGCCTGGCACGATCGAGTGAGGCGCAGGCGGTTCTCGGAAGGAGTCCGATGCTGGTCGAACTGGCCATCGGCGACGCGTACGGAGGCTCCTTCGAGCACGCGTATCCGAGCTTCGTCGCCGAGCACAACACGCTCGCCGGATACGTGCCGCATCCCGGGCAGCTCGGTGTCCCGGCAGGCCGCTACACCGACGACACGCAGATGACGATCGCGATCGCCGAACTACTCGTCTCGGGTCGCCGGTGGACGCCGCTGCTGCTCGCCGAGCAGTTCGTGCTCGCCTACCACCGCGATCCGCACGACGGCTACGCGCCGCGCTTCCACCAGCTGCTCAGCGAGGTCCGAGACGGCGAAGAGCTGCTTCGACGGCTCCAGCCGCAGAGCGACAAGAGCGGCGCGGCCATGCGGGCCGGGCCGATCGGGGTCCTGCCCACCGTCGACGACGTCCTCTACCACGCGAAACTCCAGGCCAGGATCACGCACGACACCCCGGCCGGGATCGCCGCGGCCCAGGCGGCGGCGCTCGCCGTCCACTACTGCCACCATCGGCTCGGCCCGCTGACCGAGGTCGCGCGGTGGATCGACGCGGTGCTTCCCGAGGACGTCGGGCACGGTGGCTGGGCGCGGCCGTGGTCGGGCCGGATCGGGCCGCAAGGCTGGATGAGCGTCCGCGCCGCGCTGACCGTGCTCGCCGGCGGCGGTGGTCTCGCCCGGATGCTCCACACCTGCGTCGCGTTCACCGGCGACGTCGACACCGCCGCGACCATCGCGCTGGCCGCCGCGTCGCGTTCCCCCGAAGTCGCTCAGGACCTCCCGCCGGTGTTGTGGCGGGACCTGGAGAACGGCGAGTTCGGGCGCGACTACCTCGCGGAACTCGACGAACGGGTGCTGTCCCTGTAACCCAGCTTGGTTACTTTATGAATTTTCAAAAGTACTTTTAGTTATATTGCCAGTTCAGCGCGGCTTGGTCACCCACGAAGCCTCACCTGTTTTATTGCGGAACTAGCTTCGCGGAGTTCTTCGTGTACTGTCCCTCACGTAAGGAAGGAGTGTCGAGCTGTCGCCAGCGGTGAATCTCGGAGACATACGAGGCCGCACGGCACGGTGATACTCGTTCGACAAAACCCGCATCACCCTGAGTCGATTGGCGTCTGCGCAGGGCGATGCGGGCCGGTTGCTTCGTGGGAAACCACAAAGCAGAAGAAAGGAGATACGCATGAAGCGTCACACCTTCGATTGTGGATGGTACCTGGACCCCGCGGCGCGCGGGACCGCTCTGATGACGGGGACCATCATCGTGTTGATCCTGGTCGTCGCCATCGCCGCCGGATACGGCACCAGCGCCCTGGGCGTGGCAGGTGCCGCCGGACTGACGGTGGCGGTCAACGAGGGCGGCAAGGCGGTGTTCCGCCTGCGCCGGCGTCCCACCTGACTGAGAGCCCGAGGCTGCGACGCCGCGGCCTCGGGCTCTCAGCTGACCCGCATGAAGGGATACGGTGATAATGACCGTCATGCCAGAGCCAGAGGTACGAGGTTCATGAGGGTGGACAAGCCCCTCGGTGACGTCGCCGACATCACCGCCGGCCCGTCGGGCTCGCTACTCGAGCAACTCGACGACCGGCCGGACGGCGTCCCCGTGATCTCCCCGACGGACCTCACCGACCTCCACAGGGTCGACGCGAGGAACCTACGCCGAGTTCCGGCGAGCGCTGCTAAGAAGCTCTCCCGGTTCGCACTCGCAGAAGGTGACGTCCTCGTCGTTCGACAGGGCTCCTTGGGCCGATTCGCGCTGATCGACGCGAACTGCGAAGGGTGGTTCTACAACTCTTCCTGCCTGCGCGTCCGGACGCACCGCGAACTGGTGCTACCCGAATACCTCGCCCTGATCCTTGCCTACCCACCGACGAGGGATGCCCTGTTCAACCAGGCGTTACCTGGAACCGTTCAGTCGATCAACTCCGAAGCGTTGAACCAGCTCCCTGTGCCGATAGTGAACCTTGAGCTCCAGCAGAAGGTCGCGGCAGCGGCATTCGACATCGACGCACAAATACATACTTACCGCGAAATCACTGAACGACTCGAGGTTCTGAAACCGGCCATGCTCCATGACTTCCTCGAGAAAGCGCGACGCCATGAAGGCGAATGAGCGGCGAGAACTGACCACGGCGTTCCGGGACGTCGCCGGCATCCTCACAGGACGTCTGGATACGGGAAACTATCATCAAATCGCCCTGTCGGTCCTTGTACTCAAGTGGGCTTCGGACAACCCTGGACGGCTGACCGTTCCCCCGGAGGCCAGTTGGCAACATATCTCGAACAACATGGCCCCAGCTCTCGGCCACACGCTCAACTCGGCACTTCACGCTCTCGCGCACGAAAACAATCAAGTACTCGGCCCTCCAGGATACCTGCCCGACTTCACGAAAGGAACGACGGCTTCCGAACTCCAGAAGCTGGTCGATTTGACGGCGCGGATTTCGCTCGTGGATCAAGAATTAGATATAGCAGGAAGCGAAATACGACAAGAGCTCATTGAGCAATTCCTTTCCACCCCGGGGAAGACTCACGGCGAGTTTCGGACACCTCGATCAGTGATTGACCTGATGGTACGACTCGCGCAGCCGAAGGATGATCAGTCTTTCTACGATCCGTTCATGGGGTCGGGCGGCATGTTGATCGCGGCCCAGGAACACGTATCCGAAAAGATCGGAAAGCCCGCGACACTGACCCTTGTCGGCCAGGAGAGGAATGCGGGAACATTCACTGTCGCTCAGATGAACCTACTTCTGCACGGCATCACAGACGCGACGTTGTATCGGGACGACTCCCTTGCCCATCCCCGTCATATCGACAGCGATGGCGAACTCAGGTGCTTCGACCATGTACTGACAAATCCACCGTTCTCGATGAACTACAGCGAGCACGAGCTGGACTTCGCAGGGCGCATGGAGTATGGCTGGACTCCCCCACGCGGGAAAAAGGCCGATCTGATGAACGTCCAACACGTCCTCGCATCGCTCAAGCCCGGCGGAACCGGTGCGGTGGTCTCACCCCACGGTGTTCTGTTCCGTGGTGGTTCAGAGCAGGAGATCCGGCGGCGGATGGTCCTCGACGACCGGATCGCCGGAGTGATCGGGATCGGTCCCAACGTCTTCTACGGAACCGGGATTCCCGCGTGCATCCTGGTACTGAAGGGCAAGAACCAAAGCCCGCCGGACCAACCACCAGGTATCTTCTTCATCAACGCCGAGCGCGAGATCACCACAGGGCGTAGCCAGAACCACCTGGATCCCCGCCATATCGAGAAGATCACAGACACCTACCTCCGAAAACGCACCCTCGTCGGTTTCTCTCGGTGGGTCCCGCTGGCCGAGATCGCGGAGAACGCCTTCAATCTGAACATTCGCCGCTACGTGGACACCAACCCTCACCCAGCCCTCATGCCTGATCCGAAGGCCATTCTTCAAGGTGGAGTACCGGCAGGGGTCATCCAAGCTGACAGCGATCGCTTTCGCGCGTACGGCATCTCGCTCGCCAGTCTGTTCGAGCCGCGCAACGATGAGTACTGGGATTTCCCCGACGACGGCTATGAAGCCGTCCTCACCCGGATACCCGCGTTCACGTCAAGCGCCGAAGATGACTTTCGCACTCGAGCCACTGGCTGGTGGCAGAAGACCGCAGAGCGACTGACAGGGCTGAGCCGCGAAGGGGCCGTGCTGGTCAACCGCGACCAGTTCAAGAATTCGTTCCATTCCGCTCTTTCCGAGTCCGGTATCCTCGACGAATACCAGCTATACGGTGCGTTCGCGGACTGGTGGGACGGCAATCGCGGAACCCTGAAGTGGCTGGGCCTTGGAAAAGCGAGCGGCAGCGAGAGACAAGAGCTTCTCGACGAACTAGGTGACGGGCTGCTTTCACTGTTGAACGCTCTCGTCGCGACAGGCCGACAAGAACTGATCAACCTCTACCGCTCGTGGGGGGAACGGTACGCCGTCTCGCTCCACGATCTCGAAGCCAGGCGTGACGCAGGTGCAAGCCGACTCGAGGAACGCCTACAGCAACTGGGCTACCCGTCACCTTTTCGCCACTAGGCGTCAGGCGGGTCACGGCTGCTGCACATCTGACGTAGCCGAGATCCACAGAACGCGGACGTGCCCGTCGGCTTGCTTCGGCAGACTGGGCCGGTGAAGTGGCTGATCTGGGGCGGAGCCGTGGCCGGCTGGCTCGCGGTGAGCGCGGTGCTCGTCGTCGGCACGGCGAACCTCGAGCCCGATCGCGGGGAACGTCCGATCGACGCGCTCGGGTTCGCCGTCGTCGCGCTCGCTTGTCTCGCACTCGCCGCCGTCTGGCGACGGCCGGCGACGGTGGCCGGGACGGAAGCGTTTGCGCTCCTGCTCTACCTGGGCATCGGCTATCCGGACGGCCCCGTCCTCTTAGCCGGTCTAATACCGCTGTTCGCCCTCGGCACCCTCCGCCCGCGACGGCTCGCGTACGCCTTCGCGGGCGGAATGGCGACGATCGTCGTGGGCGCGAACCTGTCGACAGGTGGGGCAGGTGTCATCGATCTGGTCTTCGTCGGCTGGGCGGGCGTAGCGGTCTTCGCGGCCGACGCGCTTCGAGGACATCGTGAGCGGGCCGCGGCCGCGGAACAGGCTGAACGCGACCGTGTCCTCGGCGAGCGGCTGCGGATCGCGCAGGATCTGCACGACAGCGTCGGCCACGCGATGGCGGTCATCAACGTCCAGTCGGGCATGGCCCGGCACGTGATCGACGAGCATCCCGAGGTGGCGAAGGAAGCGCTCGAAATCGTCCGTACGGTCAGCGGCACGATCCTGGACGAGCTGAACGCGATGGTGCGGCTGCTGCGTGACTCAGCCCCGCTCCGGCCGGCACCGGGTCTGGCGGATCTCCCGGCGCTGATCGCTTCGGCGAACCGGTCCGGCCTGGACGTCACGCTGGAACTCGACGCTCCCGGGATCGAGCAGCCGCTCGGCGGCGCGGTGTACCGGATCGTCCAGGAGTCGCTCACGAACGCCGCGAAACACGGGACATCGAGTGCGAAGGTGATGGTCGTGGCGCAGGACAGCCTCCGGCTCGACGTCGTCAACGAAGTCCACACTCCCGGGCCGAACGTGCCCGGTGCCGGGATCATGGGAATGAGTGAACGAGCCAAGGCGACCGGCGGAACGCTGACCGCGCGCCATGAGGACGGAAGGTTCCGGGTGAGCGCGCGATGGCCGTGATCAGGGTGGTGCTCGCCGACGACCAGGTGCTCGTCCGGTCCGGGTTCGCCGCGTTGCTGCGGGTCGAGACGGGGATCACCGTGGTGGGTGAAGCGGACGACGGTGCCGCGGCGGTGGCCGTGGTCGCGGAGACCGTGCCGGACGTGGTGCTGATGGACATCCGTATGCCCGGCCTCGACGGCATCGAGGCGACCCGCCGGATCGTGGCCGACGAGCGGCTTTCCGGCGTCCGTGTCCTCATCCTGACCACCTTCGACCTGGACGAATACGTCTTCGACGCCTTGCGCGCGGGCGCGAGCGGATTCCTGCTCAAGCACACCCGGCCCGCGGACCTCATCGAAGCCGTCCGGGTGGTCGCCGCCGGTGACGCGCTCCTTTCGCCGAGCGTGACACGGCGGCTGATCGCGGAATTCACCGCGCGGCCATCGCATCCGATGCCGCGTGCCGACGGTTCGGCGTTCACCGAGCGGGAGCACGAGGTCGTGCAGCGGGTCGCGCGGGGGATGTCGAACGAGGAGATCGCGCGGGAGTTCGTGATCAGCGCGGCGACGGTGCGGACACACGTCAGCCGCGCGATGGCGAAAGTGCACGCCCGCGATCGCGCCCAGCTCGTGGTGTTCGCCTATCAGAGCGGGATGGTGCGCGCCTGACGTAGCCGTCGGTCTCCACAGCGGAACGACGACGCGACCCCGGCGCGTGACCGACGCTTTCTCCATGAAAACCACAGCGAAAGCGGCCTTGCTGGCCACGGTCCTCTCCCTGCTCGGCACCACGACGGCGGTCGCCGCCGAACGACCGGCTCACTGCGCCGAACAGCGGTTCTCGGTCCAGGTGAACGGCGAGCGCCAGACGATCGCGGGCGAATTCTGCGTCCGCGGCAGGCTCACCGCCCGCACCCCGCTCCAGGTGCTGCTGCACGGCGGCACTTACGACCGCGCCTACTGGGACTGGCCGTTCCAGCCACGCCGGTATTCCTATGTAGACAGTGCGACGCGGGCGGGATACGCGACCTTGAACCTCGACAGGCTCGGCTACGGTCGCAGCAGCCGCCCGAATCCGGAGACGCTCGACTTCGCCACCGGCGGGGAGGCCGTCCACCAGGTCGTCCGGCAGCTGCGGCCGCGGTTCCGCACGATCGTCCTCAATGGACATTCGATGGGCGGGCTGGTCGCGGAACGGGCCGCCGAACGAGGCGGCGTCGACGCCGTGATCATCAGCGGCATCCCCCGCGACCGGCCCGGCGAACGCGAGAAGGCCGCGTCGCCGTTCTACCCAGCCGAGCTGGACCCGAAGTTCGCCGGGAAACCGTGGGCTCCCGGCTACTTCACGACCCGTCCGGGGACGCGCGCGCAAGCGTTCCACTACCCGGGGACGTACGACCCGGCGATCATCCCCGTCGAAGAAGCCCTGAAGGACACGCTGGCCTCGGCCGAGCTCCGGTCCGTGGGGCCCGATGCGGCGAAGCGCTCGGCCAAGCCGAAGGTCCCGACGGCGTACGTGCTCGGCGAGCACGACACCCTGGTCTGCGGAAATGGCGACTGCGGCGCCGACAAGATCGTGCGGGGAAGCGGCCACTCGATCAACACCAGCCTCGCCGCGCGGAGTTTCTATCGCTGGACGTTCGCCTGGCTGGCCACGAAAGTCAGGGCCTAACTCGGCCGCCGACCATTCGGGCTGGCCAGTTCGACCACGACCCCTCCGGTCCGGCGGCGCTGATCTCGCGCCGCCGGAACCAGGATGCGAACTGAAGCACGGTTGAGTGCGAGCCCGGACTACCAGGAAGGGTTGTACCGCAGGCCTTGCTCGTAGTACTCGTCGTCGGTTTCCGCCGGTTCGGGCTGTTCGTCCTGTGCTGGCCCGGCCGGTTCGTCCGAACGGTCTTTGAGCACCACGTTCTCCGCGCCCGCAGGCTTCCGGGGCGAAGCCACCGGCGAGACCGTTTCACCGGTGTCCTGGAACGAAGGCGTGAACCCGAGCCGCCAGCGGAGCCTGTCCGTGATGTACCCGGCGTTGCCGATCGGCGCCATCAGCTCCGCGCTGCGTTTCGCGGATCCTTGCTGCGCTTCCTGGTAGGTCCGCATGACGACGTCCGCGATCTCGGCGGGCGACAGCCGCGACACGGCTTCGCCCACCCTGAGCCGGGTCATCACGCCGTCGGTGTTGACCGAAACGGAGACGGCACCGTCCGGTGAGGACGCGTCCACCGACAGGGTGGCCAGCGCTTCGAGCATCGCTTGCCGGTCGGCGGGCGGCTTCTTGGGCGCCGGTTTGTCAGCCACGATCCTCCGTCACTCGACCGGCAGCGGCGACAGCTCCATCGGCGGCTGCTCGATCTTGCCGTCGTTCGAGATGTCCACGTTCTTGTCCCGGACCCGCTTTTCCGTCCCCTTGTCGGTGTTCTCCGTTTCGAAGTTGCCAGGGTCGAAGGTCTCACCAGGGCTGACGTCCGGCGGGTCGGGGATGATCGGCAGGTTGTTGATCTCGACGTGGATCTTCGAAATCAGGGATTCCGTCGCACGGAACATGCTTTCCCTGATGTTGACCACGCCGTCGTGGAAGCTGTTGTAGATCATTTCGGGGCTGTCCCCGACGATGTCGGCCTGCACGGTGGCCGCGGTGGCGAGCCCGGCACCGGCCGCGGCGCCGGCGACCTGCACTCCGTTCGCGGTGGTGAAGAACGCCGCCGCGGTGAGACCACCCGCCGGTGGCACAGCCGCCACGAGCAAGGCGGTGACGGCAGCGGCGAAGGTCGCCGCTAGCGCCTTCGACAAGGCGGATTCGTCTTGCCGTTCCTTGTCGTCCCGGTACTTTTCCGCGGCGGTCAGGAAGGAAGCGGCGAGATTGCTCAGATCGGCCCTGGCGGTCGCGATGGCGTCCCGCGCGGCCACGATGTCGGCTTCCAGCACGGTGAGTTTGGTGCCGACCCGGGCGTAGGTGTTCACCAGGCCCTGGATGTAACTCTTGGCGGTCTCGGCCCCTTCACCACGCCACTTGAGAAGCAGGACCAGAGACCGGTCGAGCGGCGCTTTCGTGTCCTGGAAAGCATTCCAAAGGCCTTCGTAGGCCTCGATCATGGTCTGCAGGCTGTTCTCGGATCCGATGAGCTCCGCGTCGGAGAATTCCAGGAAGAAGTCGCGGAGCTGTTCCTTCCGCCCACCGCTGAGGTCCACGTCGGTGCCGAAGAACGGCTGGAAGAGCAGGTCGACCGCGGCGAAGGCCTTTTCGGCTCCCGCTTTGAGGTCGTCCGTGATTCCCTCGAGCAGTTCGCTGTTGCCACCTTCGGCGGTGGTCTCCGCGTCCAGTGCGTTGAAGTATCCGTCCATCTTCGCCGCTACCCCTGTTCCCCGTACGCCGCGCGGTTCATCCGCTGCTTGTTGTCCTCGTCGACGGATTCGTACAGTTCGGCGACCCGGGCCAGCGCGTGGCTGGCGTCCTGCGTGCTCTGGTGCAGTTTCGCGAGCATCTTCTCGACGGCCGCGCGGTGTTCCTCGTAGGCCTCCGAAACCCCGCGCATGCCCAAGGTCTTCCCGAACGCGGTACTCGGCGCGAACATGCCGGGGAGAAGGCCACCCGTGACCGGGTCGGGAGCGGGCACGTCCTGTCCTCTCACCCCGGCGTGAGCGGTACTGACGATGTCAGCGGCCTTTCCCAGTTCTTTGCTCGACAACCTGAGATCGTCGAGGTCGGTTTCGAAACTGACCATGGTTTCACCTCGCTGTCCGGAATTCCGTCCCCCATGTAAGCAGCGTTGACTTGGCTGGGAGTCCGACTTCGCGATCCGCGTCCGGTGACGAGCGTCACCGCGTGAACGAAAAAGAGAGCCCTGTTTGCTTTTTACGCAAACAGGGCTCTCTTCGAACGTGTGGAGCTGAGGGGAATCGAACCCCTGACCCCCGCCTTGCAAAGGCGGTGCTCTACCAATTGAGCTACAGCCCCGGGTCGCGGGCGATCAGGATGACCGCCCGCGGAAAGTTCAGTTGTTGCGGGACGCGTCCGCGGCCTTGGCCGGGGCGCTTCCGTTCGTGGAAACGGCGCCGAGCGGACGCTCGGTCGGCGCGGTGGCCTCACGCCAGAGGTCGGCCTCGGCCTTGGCGGCCTTGTTGCGCTTGATCACGAACAGCACGCCGCCCGCGATGACCGCGAGTGCCAACAGCTTCTTCATCAGAAGCCCCCTCTTTCCGCCGAGTTGCTCCGCTTACCCACCGATGCTACTGCACGCCGATCCCCGAACGTCTGGCGCCCGACGTTCCACGTGGAACCACGCGATGAGCTTGCCCATGCAGCAGAAAAGCCGACTCGCGATGATCGCGAACCGGCTTTCGGAGTGGGCCCACCAGGACTTGAACCTGGGACCTCTTCGTTATCAGGCCAAGATCACGCTCTGTTGACCTTGGAAACAGTCCGGTGACCTGGGTTCCGAACGTCCACTGACGTCCGCAGGCATCCCCTGGTCGCTACCCCGATTGTCGCCCAGAATGTCGCTCAAGGCGACGCGCCAAAGACGGTCGCGACCAGGGGAAACACCTACGGGACGTCGTTCGTTGTGACAACCTCGACGAATGTCTCGCCCTTATGCTGCGTGAACACGATCGCGAAGCCATGCCCGTCCTCGCAGTGTCCAGTCACAGCGATTCGGTGGCGACGGCCTGTCCCCATCCTCGGGCCGGTAGGTGCAGGTGAATCCTCGTGTGTTGCGACGCGACCAGTCACGCCGTCGACGAAGATTTCGTTGAAATCGTCATCCTCCGAGCGGGCTGCGACGCGTACGACGTCAACATGCGTGGAGCTGAAATCGCAGGTCGGGCACAACAACCGATCGCCATCGTGTTCGTCGAAATTGAGCTTCACGTTGGAGGATCCCTTCACAGTTCTCAAGGAGCTAGTCGAGCTTGCCGTCAGATCTTCCTGTTGGCTAGTCCATGAATCCTTACTTGCTTGATCAGACACGATTCGGTTACTGGAGTTGTCCGGGCGGCCGCGCTGGAAGATCCTTGGCGCCGGAGCCGTCGGGCAGAGCTCGGCACTCCGCCCGACGGCTGCCTGTCTTACAGCAACGCGTTAAGAATCGTGGTGATCATCAGGATCCCGTCGAGGATCAGGGTGACCACCAAGATCAGCAACTTGACGTACTGCGCATGTAGCTCGACGGAACGGCGTCGGCCAGGGATTACGGCCCTGGTTCGACGCTTCCGCCTTCTTCGGTTGTTCGCATCCGTTGACACGATCGGTTCTCCTGCGGCAATCGCCTCTGTCGAGGCGTAGATGTTCCGACGCAACCGGTTACGTCGGGACAGGGGTTGACCGCTGGTGCTTGTGGCCCGCGTCGGTCAGCGAGAACGCTAGAACGCTCCGAAGGACCAGCGCAATTTCGCCTGGGGTCCACCCTGGGGACAACCTGGGGATAACCAGTCTGGCACCGGGAAAACACTGTTGACAACCTGGTGATCAAATTCCACCATTTCACCAAAAACCGCTGGTCAGAAGGGTGCGGAAATTGTTCGTCACATCCGTGTAATTCTTTCTGGCATGTGTGCCCTCCGCATCACACGTCAGGGCGAGTGGCTCAGATCTTGATGTTCGCCCACCGGCCGAACCCCGCAAGCGTTTGCGACCCTCAACGCACGCTTCACGACCTCCGTTCCGTCTCGCCGTTCGACCGCCGTGAAACAGAGAGCAGATCTGACACGACCTCTGCGTATGACTCAGATGCCCCCAAATCAGGACGACCTTGTAGCAGGCCATTCACGGGACGCTCATGGCGGCCGAGCAGTAGTGGGCCGCATTGCCCCCACTGGTACATGGACGTGCGGAGACTGCGGTCAGGAGATACACCCGCAGATCTACGACGAGGACGATTTCTTGGCTGCTGGATTCATCGACTTGAAACCGCGAGTTACCCGCCAACCAGTCGGAGGTCGGCACAAACGACTCCAAGACGAGGTCGCCGAGCCATACGGCGACCGACACGCAGTGAGCGGCGGACGCGCGGGAGTACAAAAGGAAGCGCTCTGCGGCGCCCTCGTGTGGGTGATCGACGGTCCGTTCGAGGCAGGAGTGGGCGGCATGGACCTACGCAACTGCAAACGCTGCGAACACCTCGCTGATGGGCTCTAGTCCACGATCACGGCGCTGCACACCTGGTAGCCGCTTCAGATCTTGATGTTCGCCCAGCGAGCGAACCCCGCCAGCGTCTCCGACCTCCGACGGTCCTGCTCGGCGAGCGTGATCACGGTTTCCCGGACGTGCGGGTGGTAGCGGGTCTGCTGGGGCGAGACCTGACGCGCGAGCTGGAGCGCCTGGAGCGAACGGGCTCGGTCTCCGTGGAGCTGGAAGCCGCGGGCAAGGTCGATCCAGTGGTGACCAACCCGCTCACCAGGGGTTGTCGGACTAATCTGCATCTCCGATGCGCGCTTTACAGCTTCCGTACCGTCTCGCCGTTCGACGGCCAGGCCGACCGACCAGATCGCGACGTTGTCACGATCGAACGCCAGGCGACAGTAGTCAGAGCCTGGTGTGACGTGGGCAGCGAGCTGGCGCGCTTCGCCAAGGTGGGTCTCGCTGGTGTCGGTATCACCAGCACGAGCAGCAGCAAGACCAGACTTGAGGTGGAGCGCGCCGTACAGCGCATGCGCTGCCTCCTCACCGCCACGTAGCTGGCCGTCGAGCTGGGCGCGGGCGTGCTCAAGGTAGGTGAGCGCTCCGCGCCACTCGGCCGAGTTGATCAGCTCACCAGCGCGGTAGAACGCTCCGGCCGCCATAGCGAGCGGATCGCCGGACTTCTCTGCGGCCCACTCGAAACGTTCGGTCGTCAAGGACGAAAGGTCGACGTAGCCGAGCTTGTATGCAACTTGTCCGGCGGCCGCGTATGCCTCTGCGAGCAGACCAAACGTGAGTTCCTGCTCGCGGCCGTTACTGATGTAGGTCTTCGCGCGAAGCTCGGCGAGCAGACCAGGAACCTCAACGCCCAGTTCGTCCAGGACCACGCTGTGCCGCAATTTGGAAACGTGCTGCACCGACTGCTCAAGTTCGGGCATCGACCTGGGGACTACGTCCTCAGGCGGCAGCAAGTACGACGCGATCTCACGCCGCAGAGCAGGAATGACCGAGTGGACGCGGTGTGAGTCACGATCCTGGATCGGGTAAGGCTGCTCGGTGAGATCGGTGTGCGCGATGCCGAGCGCTTGCGCGGCCGCCGCCGTGAATCCAGCGCTTGCGGGTGTCTTGCCCTGCTCCACCTGTTTGACCAGGCTCAGGCTCACATGGGCACGCTGCGCAAGTTGATCCTGTGTGATGCCCGCAAGCTTTCGTGCAGCCCGGACGCGGCGTCCGATGCCGTCGCGCGGCAAGTCGTCGATGCTCATGGCGGGTTCGCTCCCGGTACGGGGGTGATCGGTCTACTCCTACGGTACGACCTACTACGCGCTGTTGTCCTTTTCTTGTTCCTTCAGTTGTCCCATCGCTCATAGCTTCGATGTCGTGACGTTGAGCAGCGGAAACCAAGAGCCGGGCGGACCCGCGACGGAGGCCAGGCGTGCACAGGCGTGATATCGAGTTGCTGGCCAAGCTCGCCAACGTGAACAAGAGTGCCGGCATTGCCACGCTCGAACTTAGGCACCTACAGCCCAACGACGCAGCGTATGGGCAATGCCTTCGGGAGCTTGGTGAACGGCTTGTCGGCCTTGGCAATGACTTGACAGCCCGCGCTGACGAGCTTGCTTGTCAGGCCATCGAGCAAACCGGCGGGGACATCGAGCGAGGTGAAGACAACCCATGAGTCAAGAACCATCGAGGCACGAACCATCGACCGCGCGCACCAGGGAACTTGGCCACGAGCTTCGGCGAGTCCGCAAACGTGCCGGGTACTCCGGCACGGACATGGCGCGGAACCTGGGTTGGAACGTCCCCAAAGTCTCCCGGCTCGAAAGCGGCCAACGCTCGGTCCTCCCGGAAGAAGTCGCGATCTACCTTGCTCGCGCACACGCCACTCCCGAGGAACTCAAGGAGCTCGTCGCGCTGGCAAGCGAAGCCCATGACCACAGGCTGCAATTCCACGATGCTGGACTGCCCGACCGGCTTCGCACCCTCACCCTGTTGGAAGCCCAGAGCATGTCGATCACCACGTACAGCCCGGATCTCATTCCCGTTCCGCTCCAGACCGATGCCTACATACGGACCGTCCTGCAACGGTACGGCCACACCGCTGGTCCCGAGCTTGAAGCAGCTGTCGAAACACGACTCAGCCGCCAAACAGCCATATTCACCCGGCACTCACGCCCCGCGCTCACCCTCTACATCCACGAAGACGCCCTCTACACAACGCTCGCCGACCCGACGGTCTTGTACGAGCAACTGCTTCATCTCCAGATCTCGTCGGCGCTGCCGCGCTGCCGTATCTACCTCGTACCCGCCAGCACCGAAACCTTCGACAGCCGCCATGACTTCACGATCTTCCGGCACGAAGTCGATCAACCCGTGCTCCACGTCGACGCCCTCACTGCCAGCCTCTTCCTGGAGGACGACACCGAGATCGCCTTCTACCAGGAGTTCCTGAACCACCTCGATGCCGCCGCACTCGACCACCACCAGTCCCGGGAATGGCTCGCCAACCGAACACGCGAACTCGAACAGAACACGCTCAGCACTACCAGCAGAAGGCCCACCTGACTCCCGGTCGGTGCACTTACCCGATAGGCGCACCGACTGGGTTCCACTCTGCTGCCACGTTCGGACAGCGGCCCCCTGTGCACAGCCCTTAGCCTGGACTGAAGCACCCCCGACAGGAGTCTGATGACATCTACCACGCCGTTCACGCCGGAACGGGCACGAACCGTGCTCAACGTGGCGTGCAACCACTCCGACGTGGACTCGACGGAAGCGGTATCGCTTCGTTTTGGCGAGAACGCCCTCTACAGCCTTGCTGACAACTCGCTGGTCGGCCGCGTTGGACGGTCCATCGAGGCTGCCATCAAGGAGGTCAAGGTTGCCGCTTGGCTCGAAGAGCACAGGTTTCCCTCTGCGAAATTGGCGACCGGCATTGTCGACCAACCCGTCGTTGAGGATGGGCTGCCTGTCACCTTCTGGGAGTTCATTCCAGAGCAAGGCGAGACAGTCACAGCCGCTGAATTCGGCAAGATTCTGCACGACTTGCATGCGCTGCCTGCCCCAAGTTTCAGCCTGCCCGAATTCTCCCCCATGTCAAAGTTTGAGGCACGGATCAAGCATCTTGATGGGCAACTCCCCGAATCAGACCTGACGTTCTTACGAGGCCGCTACGAGGAGATATTGGAAGAATTTGAAGCACTCGAATTCGAGTTGCCACCCGGACCGATCCATGGCGACGCCCATCCCGGTAACGTCATGCGCTCAACGGATGGCAACCTGTACCTGATCGATTTCGAGGACTTCGCATACGGACCGCGAGAATGGGACGCCGCTGTGCTTTCCGTGCGACATCAAGCTTTTGGGTGGGCAACCGATGCCGAGTATCGGAGCTATGCCGACGCCTACGGATTCGATCCGATCGACTGGCCAGGCTTCCCGGTCGTCCGGGCAGCCCGCGAGCTGAACATGACGACATGGCTTGCCCAGAAGGTAGACGAGTCGCCAGAAGTCGAAGCGGAAGTTTACAAGCGAATCTCTGACCTACGCGACGATCAGGCGCCTCGAAACTGGCGAGTTTTTTGAGGGCAGATGCTGGCCGGAGAACTCCAGAAACTCCCGCACCAACGGATCTTCCCCGTGGGCACCTAGTCTCAACTGGAAATCATCCAGGTACGAAATCACTCTGAAAGACTTCAGGCTTGCGGCAGTCTCGACGACTGCTCGCGCTACGCGCAGCGCCTCGTCCAGGTTGCCGCCTTGCAGGTGTGACGTAGCGAGCACAGTCCGGCAGAATGACAAACTGCGAACGTAAGTTGATTCCGATGCCTCGATCGATGCGGCGGCGTGGTGATTGGCAAGCTCGGCATTACCAACGTCGCGGAAGCAATGCGCGAATTCGGCGTGCAGCTCAGCCGCATCGAAGTAGTGAATCCACTCCGGATCATTCTCGCGGCTACCTTGGCCATGCCATCGCTCGGCCGTCAGCAAGGCCGCGGTCGTGTCCTCCTCCTTGCCCATGGATGCAAGCGCCCTTGCCTCCATGGCATGGAAAAGCGCCATCGTCGTTGGCGTGGCGTGGCCGTTCGCGCCTTTGTAGGCAGCGCGAGCCAAATCGACGGCACGCTGAAAGTGGCCGAGAAAATTCGCTTGGTGAGACATTCCCGCGAGGATTCGGCCACACAGCGGCTTGTCCCCTGCTGCTTTCGCCAGTCGGAAAGCCTGAGTCAGGTACCGCTGTGCGAGCCCGTGCGCTCCCGTGTCGTAAGCCGTCCATCCGGCGAGCCGGGTCAGCGCCGCAACCTCGCGGAAGTACTCGCGCCCGACGGGGTCATGCGGCGACACGTGCGGGATGTTCGGCAAGACCTCTTGGTCCAGGAACGACGCGACGAGAGACTTCGGACGCCCACCGCCGTACTTGTAGTCGAACCCGCTGAACATCGTGGTTGCTTCGCGCACGGCCTCGACGTCCACAACCGTGATCGAACGCGGTTCGGACGGCGGCCGTGATCGATCGGTGTCGGAGTCCGTGAGCCATCGCACGACGAGCCCGCTCCATGCCTCCGGCACGACGGAGAGCGGCCCGACACGCGTCGGCGTCCTCAGCTCAAGCTCGGTGATGGCTCCGAGCGCCACCACGCTGTGAGCGACCTCCTCCGGGTACTCAAGGCCGACGTCGTCGCTGCCTCCCGGAGAGTTGTCCGCGTAGCCGATCTCCCCCAAGCTCACCGGACGGCCAAGCAGCTCGCCGAGTACGGCAGCGATCAACTGACACGTGCGCGGATGCGGCGTCGTGCCATCAAGCCAGCGCTTGACCGAGACATGGTCAGAGCTGACCGGCTCTCCACCGTCATTTTGGCTGCGCTCGCGCACACGCCGCGCCAGGCCCTTGTTCGTCGCCCCCGCTTGCCGCATCACCCCTGCTAAGAGCGTGTTCGGCTGCTTCCCCTTCTCGACCACGAGTACCTCCGTGGTCATTAAAGCACCCCCCGTGCACCCCCATAGTGCACATTTGCACCCCCGCAAACACACTGCTGCACCCCCGCCCTCGGCCGGTTTCCTAGGTACATCAGCGACGCACAGCCACAAGGGCAGAGTCGCTAGACGAAAGGGAACGGCGATGGCAAAGAGCAACTTCCCGGTCATGAAGAGCGGTAGCGGCCTCCTGCCGAAGGTTGTCAGCCTGATCATCCTGGTGGCGATCGGCGTCATGGTCGTCAAGCACCCCGCCGATTCGGCAGGCTGGGTCACCAACGCGGTGCACGGAATCGGAGCCGTGATCGACGGCGTCGTGAGCTTCCTCCGCGCACTGTCGAGCTAGCTCGGCCCTAGCCGACGCTCTACCTCAGCGAGGCGACGACGGACGTCGGCGATGGCCTGCCAGACCCGCTCATCCGACGAGTCACTTGCTCGGTTCGCGGTCGCGCCTTCGGCAGGCTGGGTTCGAACGAAGGACCCCTTGCCGTGTCGGATGACCACAAGGCCTTCATCCCGCAGGAGAGCAACCGCGCTCTTGGCCGTGTTCGGGGCTACTCCCCAGGAGTCGGCAAGTTCCTGATAGGTCGGCAACTGAGCACCAGGGCTGTACTCCCCCGACGCGATGGCAGCCCGCAGGCCACCTGCCACTTGCAGGTACGGCGCACGCGGGTCGTCCGGGTCCAGGGATGTCATCCCTCAAGGGTAGGCCAAGCAACTCAGTTAAGTCAGTTCCTGCAAGTCTGTTGACAGAGTTGATAGACAGGATTTACGTTGAGACGCGTTCGACACGAACCCACTCCCGACCGGGAGCACTCAAACCGACTTGGAGTTCAACACCATGGAAGAGCTCGTCTCTGCTCTCAGCTACGCACCCGATGGCCTGTTCGAATCGGACATCGACGCGATGATCGCCGAGTACTTCGTGACGACTCACGACCAGGAACTCACGCAGGTCGGACCGCCTTCGGTCTCGGACCGCGTAGCCACACATCGGCACGTCCGGCGCATCAGCCGTCAGACGGTCAGCTCGACACTCCGAGCGAGGCCAGACAGCTCGGCCGCTTGATTTCGCCCCGATCCGGCGCACGGAACCGCCAAGAACCACCCGCCGGACCGGGATCTCCCAACCACCTCAAAGCCAGTCAGGAGATACCAATGGTAGGGCTCAACCTGCCTACGGACACCGGAAGCGCCTACCCGCCTTCGGTTACCGAACTTCTTCCCCGAGTCCGAGACAGGATCACGGAACTGGGCGAGATCCCCTCTCGAAACCGGATCATGGCCGAGTTCAAGGTAGGTGCGCCGAAGGCTCGCGCCATCCTCGAAGCGATCGCACAGGACGACGAAGCAGAACCCGCCCGGCCGCTGCATGCGGTGCCAGAACCCGCCACTGAAACCGAGTCCAAGCCGGACGACATCGTGCCGGATCCGAATCAAGTGACCTTGCGTGAATCGCGCCAAGACGACACGAATTCACAGGTCACGGACGTCGCAGACCCAGGTACCGGCGCGAAGGTGCGACCCGTGAAGCTATGGCCCGTCCTCCTGCTGGCAATGCCGGCATTCGTAGCGGTGTGGAGCGGGTGGGTCGGACTCGGTCGGCTTACCGGGTTCGGACCGATTCAGGTGTTGCCGGGTATCTGGGATGACCTGACGATCAACTCGGCGATCACTCTGCCGATCGGGGTTGAGGCGTACTCGGCGTTTGCCCTGCGAGTCTGGCTGTCAGGTTCGCCGCACACGGACCGAGCGCGCAGGTTCGCGAAGTGGTCCGCACTGGGCTCGCTCGGTCTCGGAATGGTCGGCCAAGTCGCCTATCACTTGATGTCCGCCGCATCTGTCACCCAGGCACCTTGGCCAGTCACCACGCTCGTGTCCTGTCTGCCCGTCGTCGTGCTCGGAAGCGGTGCCGCTCTAGCCCACCTGGTGCGCGACAACACCGACATGGAGGTGAAGAACTGATGAGCACCACCACCGACGAATTCCGCGGTGAAGAGTCAGAGGGCGGCCGCGTGATCGCCTTCCCTGCCGGTGCAGCGCCCAGCACCACCGAACTCGTCCCGACAGTCAACGACGTCGAGACAATCGACGAGTCGGTTGAGCCGACACCGAAGGCGCACGTCGACACCCCCACCGCCGATGGCTCGTCATGGCTGGACCGTTTGCGGTCACAGGACCGACTGCCAGTCATTCCCAGCTACCTCAAATCGGCGACCGACGCCAAGGACGCGGCAAAGTGGGTCGGGAAGCACTACACCCACAAAGCGGGGTACCACGCCGCACGGTCGCCCCTGTACGCGCTCAAGCTGGCGGTGCGCTCCCCGCGCGGACTTCTGCTGTTGCTCGCGGCGACCGGCCGTTATGTGACCGACGCGGAAGGCCGTCCGGCTCGTTCCGAAACGGCTTCTGCCGACAAGGCTGACCTGTATCTCAAGCTGTCACAGCAGCGAGACAGGCGAGTCGTGCTACGGCTCATTCAGCTTGGTCTCGTGTCGACGATCGGCCTCGTCCTGGTCCTCGTTCTGCCGAACGTGTTGCCGGGGTGGGTGATCTGGGCGTGCGGCGTAGCCGCGGTAGGGGTGCTCGGCAAGCTCGGCACCACAAAGGACAACCCTGTGGTGTCGTCTCGTGCAGTGATGTCCGGACAAGTGCAGAAGCTCACCAGCGACAACGTGATCCAGGCGCTTTCCGTACTGGGCATCGCGGGTATCAACCAGGCGCTTGCCAAGAATCCCAACGCGATCGGCTTTACTGCGCCGATCACCCGCGACGGTCCGGGTTGGCGTGCCGACGTCGACTTGCCGCCCGGCGTCACGGTCGCCGAAGTGATCGAACGTCGCGCGAAGCTCGCGTCTGGTCTCGGCCGTCCGCTTGGCTGCGTCTGGCCGGAGGGCAACGCGGAGGTTCATCCCGGACGCATGGTGCTCTGGGTCGGCGATCAGGACTTGTCCAAGTCCCGTCAGGCTGTCTGGCCGCTACGGAAGCCGGGCACCGTGGACTTGTTCAAGCCTCAGCCGTTCGGCACGGACCAGCGCGGCCGGTGGGTCGACGTCACCCTGATGTTCATCTCGATGGTCATCGGCGCCATTCCACGCATGGGCAAGACGTTCACCCTGCGAGAGCTGCTTCTGATCGCCGCGTTGGACCCGCGTGCCGAACTGCATTCGTACGACCTCAAGGGCACAGGCGACCTTTCGCCGCTCGCGCCGGTCTCACACCGGTACCGCGCGGGAGACGAGCCAGAAGACCTTGCCTACGCGGTTGCCGACCTCCGCGCGCTGAGCAGTGAACTTCGACGACGCGCGAAGGTCATCCGAGAGCTGCCGAAGGATCTATGTCCGGAGAACAAGGTCACGCCGGAGCTGGCCACCAAGAAGTCCCTTGGCTTACACCCGATCGTGATCGGCGTCGACGAGTGTCAGAAGTGGTTCGAGCACCCAGACCATGGCGCGGAGATCGAGGAGATTTGCACCGACCTGGTGAAGCGCGGCCCCGCTCTGGGCATCGTCATCATCCTGGCCACCCAGCGGCCGGACGCGAAGAGCATCCCGACCGCGATCAGCGACAACGCCGTCATGAGGTTCTGCCTCAAGGTCACCGGGCAGCAGGCGAATGACATGGTGCTCGGCACGTCGTCCTACCGGAACGGCATCCGCGCGACCACGCTTTCCTTCCGGGACAAGGGAATCGGGTATCTCGCCGGTGAGGGAGACGAACCGCGGATCACGCGGGGTGTCTACATCGACGGCCCGGACGCCGAGAAGATCTCAGCGCGTGCTCGCGCGGCACGACTGGCGGCCGGACGGCTGACCGGTTACGCCGCCGGGCTGGACATGACTCCTGCTGAGGACGAGGACACCGACACGTTGCTTGCCGATGTGCTCGCAGCGATCGGCGACGCGGACAAAGCATGGTCGGAAGCCATCGTCGATCAGCTCGCCGAACTCCGGCCCGCCACCTACGGCCCATGGGCCGAGTTGCCGACTGGCTCAGCGAAGGCGACTCAGCTTTCCACCGCGCTCAAGCCTCTGGGGATCGCTACCAAGCAGGTTTGGAGCAACGACCCGAACACAGGCAAGGGCGCGAACCGCATGGGCGTCAAGCGCGAATGGATCGCCGACGCACTCACCGAGCGTGAGCGGAACCGCAAGAACGGCTAGCTAGCGGAGGGCTCTAGGTCTAGAGCCTGCTGCCTCTAGACCTAGAGCCCTCCCTAGACCTCCAAGACATCCCTGATCAGCGCCCTAGGACCTAGAGGCGTAGGCCGATTGCGGCCCAAAACAGCCCAGGAGACTCCGTTGAACCCCCTGACCAACCTCACGTTCCTGTTCTTCCTCTTCCTGACGTTCGTCGCTCTCGGTTACACCTGGTCGTGCGCCGTCTTCCCGTACAAGGCATGCCGCTCGTGCCGTGGCGTTGGTTTCTTTCGCTCGCCGGTCTTCCGGGCGATCAGGCTTTGCCGTCGCTGCGACGGCAGCGGCCGGACTCTTCGCGCAGGACGTCGCGCTTACAACTCCCTCCTCCGTGCTCGTCGCTCGTTCCGCGATGCCCAGGAACGCAACCGACGCAACGACGACCACTGACCTCCTCTGCCACTCGTTCGGAAGGTGCCCTATGAAGACCGCTCTGATCGACCCCGAGCGTCAGTTTCTCGGCTGTGTCATGCAGTGCTCCATCACTCCGGTGCGACGACTGCTCGCGGGTATGCGGGCCGACGATTTCGGCTCGCCGGTCGCTGCCCACGTGCTTCAACTCGCGATCGAGTTGGTGGCCGCCAACCAAGCGGCTACCCCGGTCGCTCTGATGGACCACGCTCGCGAAAGGAACGAGATCTACCCGCAGACGTCCCCGACTCCCCGGTCGGGCGGCGCCAACCGGCTGCAAGCTCTTGGCATCTGGATCGCGGACACCTACAGCGACGGACCGATCTTGCCTCCGTCCTACTACGGCTCTTGGCTGAAGGCCCTGGTACTCAAGGGCGCGTACCGTCGCGCAGTTCTGGCACACGCCGTCCGCCTGGAACAGGCCGTAACTCAGGAGGCGTCGACCGGTTACCTCCGTGATCGGCTCGACGACACCGAGCACCTCGACGACCTGTGGAGGCGGTACCAAGAGGCCGACGGCTCACTTCCTCGTCTGGAGGTGGCTGCCTGATGGCCGCGATTGTCGACGCCGTGTCCGCGATCGATGCCTTGATCGCCGACGAACCGGCACCCAGCTGCCTTCAGTGTGGTCGTCCGCGCGGTGAGTCCCCGTCGGCAGACTTCTGCACGGAAAACTGTCAGCGCGTCTGGCGTGCCCGCAAGACAGCCAACGAGCCCGCCGAAGATGGGGGCGTCCAGCCGAATCAGGCTCTGCCCGAGACGGCGCCAGTCGAACCGCTCACGTGGCTTGGCCCGCCGCCCGTCGGGGCCTTCGTCAAGGACGGTCACGAGGTGCTCGATTCGGTCGTGACGTTCGTGTCGCGATTCTCGGCGTTCCCGAACGAGCACACGGCTCCCATGTTGGCGCTGTGGTACGCGCACACCCACATCGCGGACAAGCTCTACGTCACGCCAAGGCTCATCCTCGATTCCGCGGAACCGGGCAGCGGCAAGACGCGCGTGATGGAGGTCGGGCAATACCTCGTCGCCAAGCCGGAGATGACGATCAGCATCACTCCGGCGGCCATTTTCCGGATGCTTGTCGAAGGCCCGATGACGTTGCTCTTCGACGAGATCGATGCCGTCTTCAACCCGAAGACGGGCGGTAACAACGAAGATCTCCGGGCGCTGCTCAACGCTGGGTACAAGCGCTCGGCGACCGTGACGCGATGCGTCGGCGACGCCAAGAGCATGAACGTCACACGCTTTCCGGTCTATGCACCGGTCGCGCTGGCCGGGATCGCCGGAGGGATGCCCGACACCATCACCACGCGTTCGATCACGGTGCACATGCGGAAGCGCCGTTTCGATGAGGTGGTCGAAGAGTTCATCGAAGAGGACGTCGAGCGCGAGTCGGCTCCCGTTCGCGGCGAACTGGAAGCCTGGATGAGCCGAGTCGGCGACGAGGTCAGCCGGGCACGACCAGAGCGCCCGGACGGCGTTCGGGATCGAGCGGCGGAAATCTGGCGTCCGCTGCTCGCCATCGCGGACGCGGCCGGTGGGCACTGGCCGGAAACCGCCCGGAAGGCATGTCGGCATTTCGTCCTGGAGAACGGACCGCAGACGGTGTCGCTCGGCGTGCGCCTGCTCGCCGACATCCGGCAGGTCTTCGGTGCTCAGAGGGTCGACCGCATGGTCACGGCTGAGCTGATTCGCGAGCTGCATGACATCGAAGACGGCCCGTGGACTGATCTCCAGGGCAAGCCGCTCGATAGCCGGAGGCTGGCCAAGGAGCTGGAGCGGTACCTAGTCAGGCCGAAGGACCTCAAGGTCAACGGCAAGACCCTCAAGGGCTACCGCATCGACGGCGACGCAGGACTTGCCGACGCGTGGAGCCGCTACCTGCCGCCGCTCGAATCGGGCGCGACCTCCGCGACCTCCGCAACGTCGCAGGTCAACGGGACATCGCTCCCCGACTCGCCGCCGCTGTTCTCCGCGACCTCCGCAACCGCGGCAGCGCCGGAGGTCGCGGACGGTTGCGGCACCAACGCGACCTCCGCGCCCGGTATGACCTGCGCGGTTGCCCCGGTCGCGGAGGTCGCGGGCGAAAGCACGCCCATGTCGAGCGCCAAGGGGGAGGCATAGATGAACGCAGTGCCCATGCCGGTCGCAGTGCCTGAACGGCACCTCTACCGGATCACGGAAGCGATGCGCCTGCTCTCGATGAGCCGATCGGTCATCTACGAACAGTTGCGCGCGGGGCGTCTGCGCTCCGTCAAGCAGGGGCGCGCCCGGCTCGTTCCGGCCGTCGCCATTCAGGACTACGTCCAGTTGCTCATGAACGAAGCGGGGGTCAGCTATGGCGAAACGGCGTAGTCGAGGGGACGGCGGACTGCACTGGGACGAGGTGCGGCAACGGTGGATCGCCACGGTGACCACGGGCTACACCCCGGCAGGTAAGCGAATCACGCGCAAGGCGAGCGGCAAGACCAAGACCGAAGCACAGCAGAAGCTGAAGGCGTTGGTTCGGGACCTTGACGACGGCTTGCCCTCGGAAGACCGGGCGTACAAGGTCGCGCAGGCTGTCCGCGACTTCCTGGCTTACGGCTTGCCTCGACGGTCCGCCTCGACAATCGAAAAGCTGACCATCCTCGCGAACGGCCACATCATCCCCGATGTCGGAGCGCGCCCTCTCGTCGAACTGAATGCCGATGACGTTGACAAGTGGTTAGAGAGGAAGGCGAAGATCCTCTCGACCCGGACTCTTCGGGATCTGCACTCGATCCTTCGGCGGGCAGTGGCACGAGCCCAGAAGCGGGACAAGGTGAGGCGAAACGTCGTACTGCTCTGCGAGATCCCTGAGGGGAAGGAGGGGAGGCCGTCGAAGTCGCTCACGTTCGAGCAGGCCGAAGCGCTCCTTAAGGCCGCTGAGCGGACCCAATTGCGCGCCTACATCACGTTGTCTCTGCTGATCGGCGCGCGGACCGAAGAGTTACGACCGCTCAAGTGGACTCGTGCTGACCTTGTCGGCAAACCGGACGCGACACCACCGATTCCGCCGCACATCATGGTTTGGCGTTCCGTGCGGGTGGGTGGCGATACGAAGACCAAGAAGTCACGTCGCTCGCTTGCGCTGCCTCAGCGGTGCGTCGAAGCGCTACGGGCCCAGCGTGCGAAGCAGGACTTCGCGCGACGTGTCGCGGGCGATCGATGGCAGGAGAACGAATTGGTGTTCGCGTCGGACGTCGGCACGGAGCTGGATGCGGCAAACGTCCGGCGCGGCTTCCGGAAGGTCTGTGCCAAAGCCGGGCTCAATCCGAACGAGTGGACGCCGCGCGAGCTTCGTCACAGCTTCGCGTCACTGCTCTCCGATAGCGGGATGCCGATTGAGCAGATCTCTCAACTCATGGGCCACAACGGAACGGCAGTGACTGAGTTGGTCTATCGCCATCAGCTACGGCCGATAATTCAAGAGGGAGCGAAAGCCATGGACGAGATCTTCGGCGAGCCGATTGGCTGGACCCCGGACATGCCTCAGCCGGTGATGAGCACCACGTCGGACAGCGAGGGCCGAATCGTCCGGCGACCGCTCGCAGGCTGATCAGAACGAATAGTCGCTCACTTAGTCACCCAGGTAGCAAAAGGGCCGGTTTGCATCACTCGCAAACCGGCCTTTCCCTGGGTGGGCCCACCAGGACTTGAACCTGGGACCTCTTCGTTATCAGCGAAGCGCTCTAACCGCCTGAGCTATGGGCCCGAACGAGGAGAAGATTACAGGACGCCTTTCGACGTCCTGCAACCGGGTCACTCTCGTTCGGAAAGGGTCACTTCCAGGCCTCCGGCGAGGTCCGCGGAGACGTTGTAGATGAACGCGCTGACCGTGGCGAGGGCCGAGATCAGCACGATGTTGATGGCGCCGAGGATGGCCGCGATCCCGAAGACGCGGCCCGCGCTGATCAACGGGTCGGCCGGTGCGTCGGCACCTTCCCCGCCGACGAGCGACGAGTAGGTCCCGTTGAGTTTGTCCCACACGCCCATGCCGTCGAGGACGGTGTACAGGACGCCGACGGCGACGAGCCACACGAAGAACAGCGCGACGCCGAGGACGAGGGACAGTTTCAGCACCGACCACGGGTCGAAGCGTTTGATCTGCAGGCTGGCGCGACGCGGTCCGCGGCCGGGGCGGCGGAGCGCGGTGGGAGCGGCCCGAGTGCGGGAGGCCGACGGGATGGCGGAGGGGGCGGGCTGGTCGCCCTCTCCGCTGTCGCCGAAGAGCCTCTTCGCGGCCGTGCCGCTGACCCCGTGGTAATCGGTCACTGTTGTCGCGTCCTGCTTCGGTTCCGAGTGGGCCACGTCCTCGGTGGCGACCGAAGACACCGAGACCGTCTGCTCACTGGCGCCGTCGGCCTCCCCCGCACCGCTGTCGCGCTGCCAGGGCGGGCTCGACGAACCCGCCTGCGCGCCGCCTGCTTCGGGCTTCTCGGATGGTGTCACGAGGTGTCAGTCCTTACCCAGTACGTGGGGCGTCGCCTACTACTCCGACGCCGGGGTTTCTTCTCCTTCAGTACTACCTGCAGTGGCGACGTCTGAGGGCTCGTCCGCGTTGCGTGCGACCGCGAGAAGAGTGGTTCCTTCGTCGAGATTCATCAGCCGCACTCCCTTCGTCTGCCTGCCGGCCTTGCGCACCTCTCCGGCCGAAGTCCGGATCACCCCGCCACTGGAGGTGATCGCGTAAAGCTCGTCTTCGGCGTCGACGATGACCGCGCCCACCAGCCTGCCACGTTTCCGGTCGTACTGAATGGTGAGCACACCCTTGCCACCGCGGCCCTGGACCGGATAGTCGTCGGTCGGGGTGCGCTTGGCGTAGCCGCCGCCGGTGGCGACCAGAAGGAACTTGTCCGGCTGGACGACGTTGATGCCGAGCAGTTCGTCACCGTCGTTGAACCGCATGCCCAGCACACCGGACGTCGCGCGGCCCATCGGGCGCAGCGCCTCGTCGGTGGCGTGGAAGCGGATGGACTGGCCTTCCGCGGACACCAGCAGCAGGTCGTCTTCGGCTGCGGCGAGCACGGCCCCGACCAGTTCGTCTCCTTCGCGGAGGTTGACGGCGATGAGGCCGCCGGCGCGGTTGGAGTCGAAGTCGGTGAGCTTGGTCTTCTTCACCAGGCCACGCCGGGTCGCGAGCACCAGGTACGGCGAGATCTCGTAGTTCGGGATCTCGATGATCTGGGCGATCTTCTCGTCCGGCTGGAACGCGAGCAGGTTCGCGACGTGCTGGCCGCGCGCGTTGCGGTTGGCCTCGGGCAGGTCGTAGGCCTTGGCCCGGTAGACGCGGCCCTTGTTCGTGAAGAACAAGATCCAGTCGTGCGTTGAGCAGACGAAGAAGTGCTGGACGATGTCGTCCTGTTTCAGGGTCGCGCCCTGCACGCCCTTGCCGCCACGTTTCTGCGATCGGTACAGATCGGTTTTCGTTCGCTTGGCGTAACCCGTGCGGGTGATCGTGACGACGACGTCCTCGACGGCGATGAGGTCTTCGACCGAGACCTCGCCGTCGAACGGGATGATCTTGGTGCGCCGGTCGTCGCCGTACTTGTCGACGATCTCCTGCAGTTCCTCGGCGATGATCGAGCGCTGCCGCTCGGGCTTTTCGAGGATATCCTTCAGGTCGGCGATCTCGAGTTCGATCTCGGCCAGTGTGTCGACGATCCGCTGCCGCTCCAGTGCCGCGAGGCGGCGGAGCTGCATGTCGAGGATCGCGGTCGCCTGGATCTCGTCGACGTCGAGCAGGCTCATCAGCGCGGGCCGGGCCTCTTCGGCCGAGGGCGAGCGCCGGATCAGGGCGATGACCTCGTCGAGCATGTCCAGCGCCTTGACCAGACCACGCAGGATGTGGGCGCGCTCTTCGGCCTTGCGCAACCGGAAGCGGGTCCGGCGGACGATGACCTCGATCTGGTGCTTCACGTAGTGCCGGATCATCTGGTCCAGGCGCAGCGTGCGGGGCACGCCGTCGACAAGGGCCAGCATGTTGACACCGAAGTTCTGCTGAAGCTGGGTGTGCTTGTACAGGTTGTTCAGCACGACCTTCGCGACCGCGTCACGTTTGATCGTGACGACGATCCGCATCCCGCTGCGGCTGTTGGACTCGTCGGCGATGTCGGAGATGCCGGTGAGCTTGCCGTCGCGGACCAGGTTCGCGATGTTCTCGACCAGGTTGTCCGGGTTGACCTGGAACGGCAGCTCGGACACGACCAGGATCGTGCGGCCCTTGGCGTCCTCTTCGACCTCGACGACCGCGCGCATGCGCACGGAGCCGCGGCCGGTGCGGTACGCGTCCTCGATGCCGGAGTTGCCGAGGATCATCGCCTTGGTCGGGAAGTCCGGGCCCTTGATCCGGACCAGCAGCGCGGCGAGCAGCTCGTCGTCGCTCGCCTCGAAGTTCTCCAGCGCCCATTTGACGCCGTCGGCCACCTCGCGCAGGTTGTGCGGCGGGATGTTCGTCGCCATCCCGACCGCGATCCCGGAACCACCGTTGACCAGCAGGTTGGGGAACCGCGACGGCAGGACGTCGGGCTCCTGGGTGCGGCCGTCGTAGTTGTCGGAGAAGTCGACGGTGTCTTCTTCGATGTCCTGCAGCATGTGCATCGCGAGATGCGCGAGCCGGGATTCCGTGTACCGCATGGCCGCCGCGGGGTCGTTGCCCGGCGAGCCGAAGTTGCCCTGCCCGTCGATGAGCGGGTACCGCAGCGACCACGGCTGGGCGAGCCGCACCAGCGCGTCGTAGATCGCGGAGTCACCGTGCGGGTGGTAGTTGCCCATCACGTCGCCGACGACGCGGGAGCACTTGTTGTACCCGCGGTCGGGGCGGAAGCCGGAGTCGAACATCGAGTACAGCACGCGGCGGTGCACCGGCTTGAGGCCGTCTCGCACGTCCGGCAATGCCCGCGACACGATGACGCTCATCGCGTAGTCGATGTAGGAGCGCTGCATCTCCTGCTGGATGTCGACCGGTTCGATCCGGTCGTGGTCCGGAGCAGGCGGCAAGGTTTCCGTCATGAGGTCCTTCTCGTGAGGGCAGTCCTGGTGGGACAGAGAAACGGGACGTGACTACACGTCGAGGAAGCGAACGTCCTTGGCGTTGCGCGTGATGAAGGAGCGGCGCGCTTCGACGTCCTCGCCCATCAGTACGGAGAACAGGTCGTCGGCCTGCGCGGCGTCGTCAAGGGTGACCTGGCCGAGCAGCCGGTTCGCCGGGTCCATCGTGGTCTCCCACAGCTCTTCGGCGTTCATCTCGCCGAGACCCTTGTAGCGCTGGATCGCGTCGTCCTTGGGGAGACGCTTGCCCCCCTCGACACCGGCCTGGATGACGGCGTCGCGTTCCCGGTCGGAGTAGGCGTACTCGGGATCGGCACGCGGCCACTTGATCTTGTACAGCGGCGGCCGCGAGAGGAACACGTGCCCGTGCTCGATCAGCGGGGGCATGAACCGGAACAGGAAGGTGAGCAGCAGCGTGGTGATGTGCTGGCCGTCGACGTCGGCGTCGGCCATCAGCACGATCTTGTGGTAGCGCAGCTTCTCGAGGTCGAACTCTTCGTGGATACCGGTGCCGAGCGCGGTGATCAGTGACTGGACTTCGGTGTTCTTGAGGACGCGGTCGATACGGGCCTTCTCGACGTTGATGATCTTGCCTCGGATCGGCAGGATCGCCTGGTACATCGAGTCGCGGCCTTCCTTGGCCGAACCACCGGCCGAGTCACCCTCGACGATGTAGAGCTCGCATTCCGACGGATTGGTCGACCGGCAGTCCTTGAGCTTGCCGGGCAGCCCGCCGATCTCCAGCGCACCCTTGCGGCGGACCAGGTCGCGCGCCTTGCGGGCGGCCATCCGCGCCTGCGACGAGGAGATCGACTTGTTGATGATCGTCTTCGCCTCGGTGGGATTGCGCTCGAACCAGTCGGCCAGCCATTCGTTCGACGTCTGCTGCACGAACGTCTTCGCCTCGCTGTTGCCCAGCTTGGTCTTGGTCTGGCCTTCGAACTGCGGCTCGGACAGCTTGATCGAGACGATCGCGGCGAGACCCTCGCGCACGTCGTCACCGGTCAGGTTGGCGTCCTTTTCCTTGAGCAGCTTCTTTTCGCGCGCGTACGCGTTGACGACGCGGGTGAGCGCGGCGCGGAAGCCTTCTTCGTGTGTTCCGCCCTCGTGCGTGTTGATCGTGTTGGCGAAGGTGTACACCGACGGCGTGAAGCCGTTGTTCCACTGCATGGCGACCTCGACCTCGAGGCCGGTGCCCTTGGCCTCGAAGGAGATCACGCTGGTGTGGATCGGATCCTTGCTGCCGTTGATGTGCTTGACGAAGTCCTCGAGACCGCCCGGGTAGCAGTAGGTCTTCTCCTTGACCCGCGCCGCCTGACCGGATGCGTCCTCTTCGAGCTCTTCGTCGGCGACGCGCTCGTCGCGCAGCGAAAGGGTCAGGCCCTTGTTGAGGAAGGCCATCTCCTGCAGCCGCCGGGAGATCGTCTCGAAGTTGTACGTCGTGGTCTCGAAGATGTCGCCGTCGGCCCAGAAGGTGATCGTGGTGCCGGTCTCGTCGGCCGGGCCGAGGTCCTCCAGCTCACCGGGAAGCTGGTTCGTGTACTCCTGGCGCCAGCTGCGGCCGCCGTACTTGACCTCGGCGAGCAGCGTCTTCGACAGCGCGTTCACCACGGAGACGCCGACGCCGTGCAGGCCACCGGAGACCGCGTAGGAGTCGCTGTCGAACTTGCCACCCGCGTGGAGCACGGTGAGCACGACCTCGAGGGTCGGCTTCTTCTCCTTGGGGTGCATGTCGACCGGGATGCCCCGGCCGTCGTCGACGACCCGCACCCCGCCGTCGGCCAGCAGGGTAACCTCGACCTTGGTGGCATGACCCGCCATCGCCTCGTCGACTGAGTTGTCGACCACCTCTTGCACGAGGTGGTGGAGGCCGCGTTCTCCGGTGGAACCGATGTACATACCGGGACGCTTGCGGACTGCTTCGAGGCCTTCGAGCACCGTGATCGACGACGCGTTGTACTCGCTCTTGTTCTCGGTCACAGGCGTTGATTCTCCTCGTCTACCCCGAGCGGAAGCTCGCTCGTCTCCAGTGTACTTGGCCGCGTCCGCTGACATGCGGCAAGGACACCCCTGATTTGCTCACAGGCGCGCTAATTCGTTCGAAGAAGAGTCTTGACGTTCGCGAAGCGCTCTGAGCGCGTTCTCGGGGCGCTGGTGGCACAGTCGCGGCGAAGCGCAACTCGGATCAGCCGTACGTGTCACGCGGACCACGTCCCGGGACGTGCCGCGGCCCTTTCCGCCAGCTCGGCGCCGTCGGCCCCTGGATCCGCATCCTCTTCACCACGCCGTGCCCGACGCCGGCCGCGATCTTCGTCAGCAGCTGCCCTTGAAGCAGGCGCAGCTGCGTCGCCCACGCCGTCGAGCTGGCGCGCACGGTCAGCTCGCCGTCCTTCAAGGCCACCGGCTGGGCGTGTTCGGCGACCTCTTCACCCACAAGTCGGGCCCAGTGGCCGAAGACCTGACCGTTGGCCAACCGCGTATTCCAGCCGCGGTCGACCGCGATCCGGGAGGCGAGCCTGCCGAGCGGTTGCGGGTCGCGGGTGTCGGCACCCGGCCCTGACCAGCGACGACGTCGCGGGCTCTGCCCGTTCGCACCGCCCCCGCCGCCGGTGATACGGCCACGGCGGACGCCCGGTTCGACGCCGCGCGCCTTGGCTTTGGCCTTCGCGGCCTCTAAAGCGACATGCGCGAGGTCACGGCCGGTAGTCGGTTCCTTGCCGTTGGTATCGGTTGCGCCGTTCGATACCGGGGCCTGTTCACTCTGCGTGTCGAACAGGCCTCCCTCACTCGGGTTACCGCCCTTACGGGGGGTGTCAAGCCGCTTTTCAGGCCCCTTGGTCACGCGGGGCGATAACGCGTTCACGGTGTTATCCACACTGTCCACAGGTTTGTCCCCAGATCGGTGGGCAACTGCTGTGGCGCCGATCACCCGGGGTGTCCGCTTCACGGGATCACCCTCGGTTGATCTCACCATCGGCCACGAGGAACCGGTGCCCGGCCAGTTCGGCGGGTACGTCCTCGTCCACGGCGGCGGTCACCAGCACCTGCTCGGCGCCTGCCGCCACCTCCGCCAGCCGGGCCCGGCGACGCCGGTCCAGCTCGGCGAACACATCATCCAGGAGAAGCACCGGTTCCCCGGCCTCGCCACGCAGGAGCTCGTAGCTTCCCAGACGCAATGCGAGCGCGAACGACCAGGACTCCCCATGGCTCGCGTAGCCCTTGGCCGGTGCTTCGCCGAGGATGAGGTCGAGCTCGTCCCGGTGCGGGCCGACCATGCTCACCCCGCGCTCCAGTTCGAGGTTCCGGGACCGGCCCATCGCCTCGACCAGCACTTCCTTGAGCACCGCTTCGTCGGCGCGAGGACCGTCCGGGACGCCGTAGCCCTCCGGCATCGCTTCACCCAGGCTCGATTTGTAAGCGATCTTCGCCGGTCTCGAATCGGGCGCGACCCCCATGTACGCGGCGGCCGTGTACGGCGCGAGGTCCGCGATGAGGTTGAGCCGGGCCGCCAGCAGCGCCGCCCCCGCCACCGAAAGGTGGTCGTCCCAGACGTCGAGCGTCGACAACGCGTACGGGTCTTCGCGACCCGTACGCCGCTTGCCCGCCGTCTTGAGCAGGGCGTTCCGCTGCTTCAGCACCTTCTCGTAGTCGGCGCGGACCCCGGCGTACCGAGGCGCGCGAAGCACGAGGAGTTCGTCCATGAAGCGGCGGCGCTCCCCGGGATCCCCGCGCACGAGCGCCAGGTCCTCCGGGGAGAACAGCACCGTACGCAGGATCCCGAGTACGTCACGGGGCTTGCCGACCGCGCCGCGGTTGATCCGCGCGCGGTTTGCCTTGCCGGGGGTGATCTCCAGCTCGATCGTCAGTTCGCGGTCGTCGTTGACCACCGCGACCCTGATCAGCGCGCGTTCGCACCCGTGCCGCACCAACGGCGCGTCGGTCGCGACGCGATGCGAACCCAGGGTCGCGATGTAGCCGATCGCCTCGAGGAGGTTCGTCTTGCCGCGGCCGTTCTGTCCGACGAGGACGGTCGGGCCGGGTTCGAGCGCGAGATCGGCTTGTGGCCAGGACCGGAAGTCGGTGACCTGGAGATGTCTGAGGTACAACCTGCCTAGCCGCCGACCTTCTTGACGGAGTGCCCGCCGAACTGGTTGCGCAGCGCGGCGACGGCACGCATGGCGGCCGAGTCCTCCTGGCGCGAGGCGAACCGCGCGAACAGCGCGGCCGAGATGACCGGCGCCGGGACCGCGTTGTTGATCGCCTCTTCGAGGGTCCACCGGCCTTCACCGGAATCCTCGACGTAACCTTCGAGGTCGTCCAGCTCCGGGTCTTCGTCGAGCGCGCGGACGAGCAGGTCGAGCAGCCACGAGCGGACGACGGTCCCCCGCTGCCAGCCCTTGATCACCGCGGGAACGTTCTCGACGACCTTCGCGGCTTCGAGCAGCTCGAAGCCTTCGGCGAAGGCCTGCATCATGCCGTACTCGATGCCGTTGTGAATCATCTTCGCGTAGTGACCGGAACCGACGGCGCCGGCGTGCGAGAAGCCTTCTTCGCGCGGGCCCTCGGGACGAAGCGCGTCGAAGATCGGCATGGCCTTCTCGACGTCCGAAGCCGCTCCGCCGACCATCAGGCCGTAGCCGTTGTCCTTGCCCCACACGCCACCGGAAACCCCGCAGTCGAGGTAGCCGATCTTCTTCGCCGCGAGCAGGTCACCGTTGATCTTGTCGTCGGTGTACTTCGAGTTGCCGCCGTCGATCACGAGGTCGCCCTCGGACAGCAGATTGCCGAGCTCCGCGACGGTCTGCCTGGTGGGTTCCCCGGCGGGCACCATGATCCAGACGATCCGCGGACCGTCCAGTTTGGACACCATGTCCTCGAGCGACGTGGAGTCGGTGACGTCCGGGTTGCGGTCGTAGCCGACCACCTCGTGACCGGCGCCGCGCAGCCGCTCACGCATGTTGAACCCCATTTTACCGAGGCCGATGAGTCCCAGCTGAGCCATGAAGATCCCCTTTGGTGCGAACAGAAATGACGGCCGGTCAGCCCGGGAGGCGAACCGGCATCAGGAGGTACAGGTAGCCGGGGACGACGTTGCCCTCTTCGTCGGCGGGCTTGATCAGCGCCGGCCGGTTCGGCGTGGTGAACGTCAGCTCGGCACGGTTCGCGTTCAGCGCGCCGAGACCGTCGACGAGGTAACCCGGGTTGAACGCGATGGTCACCGGCTCACCCTCGTAGTCGACCTGAAGCTCTTCTTCGGCCGAACCCTCGTCGTCGCCACCGGCGGACAGCCGCAGCGACCCGTCCTTGAACTCCAGACGGACCTGGGTGCCACGTTCGGCGACCAGCGAAACACGCTTGATCGACTCGGCGAGCGCGGAAACCTCGATGACCGCGCGCGACGTGTGCTGCGCGGGCAGCAGCTGCCGGTACGGCGGGAACTCCGCGTCGAGCAGACGGGTCGTCGTGTAGCGACCGGAGCCGGAGAGGCCGAGGAGGCCCTCACCGCTGGCGAGCGCGAGACGGATCTTCGCGCCACTGGCACCGAGCGTCTTCGCGGCCTCGGCGAGCGTGCGCGCCGGGACGAGCACCGCGGCGTCGGACAGTCCCTCGGCGGGCTCCCAGGTGAACTCGCGCATCGCGAGCCGGAAGCGGTCGGTGGCGACCAGGGTCAGCGAGGACCCGGAGATCTCCAGCCGCATCCCGGTCAGCATCGGGAGCGTGTCGTCCTTGCCCGCGGCGACGACGACCTGGGTGACGGCCTGACCGAAGGCGTCGCCGGTGAGTTCACCGGCGAAGGCGGGCTGGGACGGGAGCTGCGGGTAGTCCTCGACCGGCATGGTCGGCAGGGAGAAACGCGCGGAGCCGCAGGTGATGGTCGCGCGGGCACCGTCGACGGAGATCTCGACCGGCTGTGCGGGCAGCGACTTGGTGATGTCGGCGAGGAGGCGGCCGGAGACCAGGAGGCGGCCGCCGTCGGCGATCGTGGCCGGGACACCGACCGTGGCGGAGACCTCGTAGTCGAATCCGGAGACGGTGAGTGCGTCCGTCGTCCCGTCGGATCCCGCATCGAGCAGGACACCGCCCAGAACCGGGACCGGAGGCCGCGACGGGAGGCTTCTCGCCACCCACGCGACGGCGTCGGCCAGCCCGTCACGCTCGACGCGGATCTTCATGCGCGCTTCCTTTCGACAGCCGAGCCCCTGACGGCTCGAAAGCTCAACGGGTCACCGCGGCCGGAGAGCGCGATGGCCAGGTGCCTCGCAGGTTCGTTCGGTCCGAGCGAGGACGCGAACGCACGTCGACACGCAGACCAGGTGCAGGGACCCACGTTAGGCCGTCCCCGGGGTCCACGTCACCTCGGCCTCCCCTTGCTTTTGTCGACAAGACGACACGGTTGACCGGCTGTCCCCAGATTCGTCCTTCGCCTGTTTTTGTTTTATTCACTTCTTAAGAAGAACTAAGAACAGCAGTAGTAATAGGCGTTGTGGATTGTGTGGACAAGGCTCGTTCGCGCAGGTCCGGGCGGCTCCGAGCCTGTGGACTCCGGGTGTGTACGGACGGTGGACAGCTCGGGCCGTCGGTGGATGGTTTCCGGCCGCGCTCGATCTGTCCACATTCGGCCCCAGTTGTCCCCATGGTTATCCCCAGATGTGGGGCGGTTTGTACCCAGGCTTGTGGACCCGGTTCGTGACCGGAATCGCTCGGGAGAGTGACTCGAGCAGCACCGTTCACCCTTGTGCACAAGATGTGGGCAACCTGGGGACAGCATGTGGATCAAGGTGTGGAAATGCTGTGGATTCCCTGTGAGTGCGATGTGGACGGAAACTCGATCGCCGCTGGTCTCCCGCCCGCGAGAGTTGTGCACAAGCTGCCCACAGGGTGTGGATTTCCTTTGTGCACAAGGAAAAATGCGAAGCGCACCTACACGCGCTTCGCCCCCTTCGCGCGCTTCGGCCATATCTCCGAGGTACCCACTCTTCGCGGCTCTACGCGCCCTTCGGGCCTATGTGGACACGACGAAGGGGCTCCCACCCAGACGGTGAGAGCCCCAAAACCCCTTGTGTGCTAAGGACTTACTATTTCGCGGCCACTACGGTCTCCCCAAGGGCGCCCCGCGCCCGACGGAGACTTCACCCGTCGAGCGCCCTCTTTCGGGCCGAAGGCCCACGGAAACGTGATGAAGGGGCGCCCTCCGCTCCCAACCTGAGTTGTAAGCGGCCCGGCGCCCCTTCGGCACGTTTCCGTCAGCGCTCGATCAAAAATTACTGCCTGGCGCGCTGTTTGATGCGCGACGTCAGCTCCTGTACCTGGTCGTAGATGCGCCGTCGTTCGGCCATCTCCTTGCGGATCTTCTTGTCCGCGTGCATGACCGTCGTGTGGTCGCGGCCGCCGAAGGTCTGGCCGATCTTCGGCAGCGACATGTCCGTCAGTTCGCGGCAGAGGTACATCGCGATCTGACGCGCGGTCGCGAGCGCCTTCGTCTTACCCGGCCCGCAGAGGTCGTCGAGAGTCACGTCGAAGAACTCGGACGTGACGCCCATGATGGTCGGCGCGGTGATCTCCGGCGCGTGCGAATCCGGGATGAGGTCGCGGAGCACGATCTCGGCGAGAGCGACGTCGACCGGTTGCTGGTTCAGTGACGCGAAGGCGGTGACGCGGATGAGCGCGCCTTCGAGTTCCCGGATGTTCGCCTCGACGCGCGAGGCGATGAACTCCAGCACCTCGTTCGGTACCGCGAGCCTGTCCTGCGCGGCCTTCTTGCGAAGGATCGCGATACGCGTTTCGAGTTCGGGCGGCTGGATGTCGGTGATGAGGCCCCACTCGAACCGCGTGCGCAGCCGGTCTTCCAGCGTTTCGAGGCGCTTCGGCGGGCGGTCGGAGGAGACGACGATCTGCTTGTTCGTGTTGTGGAGGGTGTTGAAGGTGTGGAAGAACTCTTCCTGCGTACCTTCTTTGCCTTCCAGGAACTGGATGTCGTCGACGAGCAGGATATCGACGTCGCGGTAGCGGCGTTGGAACGCGACCTTGCGGTCGTCTCGCAGCGAGTTGATGAAGTCGTTCGTGAACTCTTCGGTCGACACGTAGCGCACGCGCATCCCGGGGAACAGCCGCTGGGCGTAGTGCCCGACCGCGTGCAGCAGGTGGGTCTTCCCGAGTCCGGACTCTCCCCAGATGAACAGCGGGTTGTACGCGCGCGCCGGTGCTTCGGCGACCGCGACCGCGGCCGCGTGCGCGAAGCGGTTCGAAGCACCGATCACGAAGGTGTCGAACGTGTACTTCTCGTTGAGCTTCGTCTTCGACGTTTGCGGCTGCGCTGGCGCGGTGTAGGGCTGGCCCGCGATCGGCTGGCCGGAGAACGTCGGCCAGATCTCGGTCACGGCGGCGAGGGCCTCACCCTCTTCGTCGACCTCTTCATCGCTGTCGTCGCCGTCGTTGAGGCTGTTGTCCACCGGCTGCTGCCGGGGCGGCCTCGGCTTCGGGGGCTCGGGCCGGGGCCTGTTCGGCGACAGCATGCCGTCACCGTCGGGCAGCGGAGGTGTACCGGGCATCGCGCCGGAACCGTTTTCCACCCGGCCGGGTGACGCCTCATAGCGGGGGCCTGGCGAAGAGGGAGGCATCGAGGTGTGCGTCTCGGTGCTGTCGACCTTCACCGCGAGGGAGACCGCGCGGCCGAGCCGTCGCGAAAGGGCTTCGGTGATCGCGCCGCGAAGAGCGCGCTCGATCGCTTCTTTGGCGAAGTCACTGGGGGCGGCTAGCAGCGCGGTGCCGTCGAGCAGGCCGATCGGCCGGGTCACCCGCATCCAGGCGCGCTGCTGCGGGGAGAGGGTGCCATCGGACAGCTCGCGCACGACCTGTTCCCAGATGACGCCAAGATTGTGCTGGTGATCGGACACCTGCCTGACTCCCCTCCCCTCATCGGTGCGTGCGAACATCCGGGAACACCGCGCTCCGAAACACCGGGTCGGGCGCCATCATGGCCCGATCAGCTCATGCGCACAGCAAATATCCACATAGTTGTCCACAGCTGTGCACTAATGTACGGCGGCCCGCGGCGACGTCACCTGCGGGATCGACGTAGGTCGGCGGGACGCCTCCACATCCCGAGGACGCCCGGGCGTCTACACCGTTCCACCTCGGTGAAAACCCGGGAGAGGCACGCTAACAAGCCCCGCCCGTTGCCACAAGGCATCCTCGCGCGCAAGCATTTCACGGTGTACGGCGTGTTGCCATTCGATGCCCGCGCGTCGCGGTGATCACTCTCCACGGCCCGTCGCGGTCAGTGGTCGAGGGGGTGCCTGCCAGACCCGGGCGGTGGGTGCGTACCCTCGTAAGGTCTCCCGTATACAGCGGGGGCGTTTCGCGTGCCCACGTTGTCGTCGCTCGACGTGACGAGGCCACACGTTGGTAGGAGACACCACAGACTGCCGTGCGTCAGCACGACACGCCAGGAACGGGTCGAACCGCTCCCGGCGGCCGATGAAACAGGAGAAGTAAGTCGTGAGCAAGGGTAAGCGCACCTTCCAGCCGAACAACCGCCGACGCGCCCGGGTCCACGGGTTCCGGCTTCGGATGCGGACCCGCGCCGGCCGGGCCATCCTGGCGGCTCGCCGTCGCAAGGGCCGCGGCGCACTGTCCGCCTGATCCGGCCGCCGTCGAGGGACGTCGTGCTGCCGGCCGCCGCGAGGTTGCGGCGCAGTGAGGATTTCCGTGCCGTGATGCGGCGTGGGGCCAAGGCAGGCAGGCGCCGCCTCGTCGTCCATGCGTTGACCACGGACCCGCCCGATGCCGCCGAAGCGGCACGGGCGGGTTTTGTGGTGAGCAAGGCCGTGGGCAACTCTGTGGTCCGCCACCGGGTCACCCGCCGGTTGAGGCATCTCATTTCCGCCAGGATCGGAACACTGCCGCCGGGGAGCTCGTTGGTGATACGGGCACTACCTCCGGCCGCGGACGCGTCCAGCGCGGAACTCGGCTCGGACCTCGACGCGTCGTTGCGGCGTCTCGGGTTGTCCGGGCCTTCCGCCGTCACCGGGAAGTCCCGCCAGACGCGTCTCCCCGACAACGGATCAGCGGTGTAACGGCATGCGAGCCACCGAGAACGAGACCACCGACGTAGGCCGACCAGGTCCGGTGGCATGGGTCCTGCTCCTGCCCGTCAAGCTGTATCGCAAGGCGATCTCTCCTTTCTTTCCTCCGGCGTGCCGGTTCTACCCGAGCTGTAGCGCGTACGCCGTCGAGGCACTGACCCGGCACGGCGCCGGCCGCGGTAGCTATCTCGCGGTCCGGCGCTTGCTGCGCTGTGGCCCGTGGACCATGCCCGGCCGCGACCCGGTACCCGAGACGTTCTCGTGGCGCCACCGCCGACCTGAAACACCGATCGAGGAGTAGCTCAGTGCTCGACTTCATCTACTACCCCGTGTCCTTCATCTTGTGGTGTTGGCACAAGGTCTTCGGGCTCGTGTTCGGCGAGGCGAATGCGGTCTCCTGGATCCTCGCGATCATCTTCCTGACGTTCACCGTCCGCGGCATCATGTTCAAGCCGTTCGTGAACCAGGTCCGGTCGATGAAGAAGATGCAGGACTTCGCACCGGAAATGAAGAAGGTGCAGAAGAAGTACGCGAACGACCGGCAGCGCCAGGCGATGGAGATGCAGAAGCTCCAGAAGGAGCACGGCGTCAACCCGCTGGGCAGCTGCCTGCCGATGCTGCTTCAGATCCCGGTCTTCATCGGTCTGAACCACGTCCTGCGGATGTTCACCATCAACCCGTACGGCGGACCGAAGACCGAGAACTACTTCTTCGACCAGGCCGGCGTCGAGTCCTACGTCCACGCCAAGATCTTCGGCGTCAACCTCGGCGACGCCATCTACACCGGTGTCGACATGGTCAGTGGCGGCAACGCGGCGACGGGCTTCCACTGGCACGTCGCCCCCGTCGCGATCCCCCTGATGATCGTCGCCAGCATCGCGACGCACCTCACCGCGCGCCACTCGGTCCAGCGTCAGAACCCCGAGTCGGCGACCCCGCAGACCGCGATGATGAACAAGCTGACGATGTACGTCTTCCCGATCGGTGTGCTCATCTTCGGTGCGCTGTTCCCGCTCGGTCTGCTCCTGTACTGGCTCGCGAACAACGGCTGGACCCTGATGCAGCAGCGCCTCGTCTACACGAAGATCGACAAGGAAGAAGAGGCCCGCAAGGAAGCCGAGAAGGAGAAGCGCGCGAACCTCGGCCCGAAGCCGGGTCAGAAGCCGACCGCGCCGCGCCCCGGCCAGAAGCCGGTCCAGCAGAAGAGGAACAAGTCGTCCTCCGGCGGTCAGGTCAAGAAGGCGGGTTCGCCCCACGGCTTCGCCCAGACCGGTTCGTCCGCCGCTGAGAAGAAGGACGACAAGAACGCATCAGCCGAGCCGTCGACGAACGGCTCGAAGGAGAACGGCGCGGACATGCCCGGTCTCATCTCGGACTCGACCAAGAAATCGGGCCGGAAGCGTCGCTGACGCCGATCCGGCCTGGAGAGGAGACCAACAATGGCGGACACGATCGACACGATCGACGCCGAAGAGAACAGCGCGTCCGAGGTCGAGGACGAGGCTGCGGAGACCGAAGGCAAGGGAGGTGTCGACGACGACGTTCTCGTGAAGGAGGGCGACATCGCCGGCGACTACCTCGAGCGGCTGCTCGACCTTCTGGACTACGACGGTGACATCGACCTCGATGTCGAAGCGGGCCGCGCGATCGTCAGTATCGACGGTGGCGAGGATCTGGAGAAGCTCGTCGGCCCGCGCGGCACCGTGCTCGAGTCACTGCAGGAGCTGACGCGGCTGGCGGTGCAGCAGGAGACCGGTTCGCGGAGCCGTCTGATGCTGGACATCGCCGGATGGCGCGCGGACCGTCGCGAAGAGCTTCGCGAGCTCGGCCGCTCGACCGCCGAGACGGTGGTCTCCTCCGGCGAGCGTGTCCGGCTCCAGCCGATGAGCCCGTTCGAGCGGAAGGTCGTGCACGACGCCGTCGCCGCCGTCGACGGGGTCAAGAGCGAGAGCGAAGGCGAGGACCCGAAGCGCCGGGTCGTCATCTTCCCCGCCTGACAGTTCTCTTGAGAGAAGCGGCCCGCCGGTCATCCGGCGGGCCGCTTCTTCGTTTGCGGGGTGAATTACACGCGTGGCGTTTCACGTGAAACGCGCGGCTCGTCGTCGAGGCGAGTGGAGTTGTCCACAACTTCGGTCTGTCTCCCCGCTTTGCGGTCAGCGTCATGGACAATCAGTGGAGCGCGTTTCACGTGAAACGGCGTCGAGGGTTGAGGAGCAAGAGTGGGCTTGGACGGGGTCGCCGCATCGGTACGGAGTGCGGCGTCGGAAGTGTTCGGAGACCGCGTCGAGCAAGCCGCCGGCTATGTCGAACTCCTCGAGCGCCACGGCGTCGAGCGCGGGCTCATCGGTCCCCGTGAGGTCGACCGGCTCTGGGAACGACACGTCTTGAACTCCGCTGTGATCGGCGAGCGGATCCCCGACGGCGCCCGTGTGGTCGACGTCGGGTCGGGCGCGGGGCTTCCGGGTGTACCGCTCGCGATCAGCCGACCGGACCTCGATATCGTTCTGCTCGAACCGATGGCCCGCCGGGTCGACTGGCTGGCCGAGGTTGTCGAGAAGCTGGAACTCCCCATCACCGTTGTCCGCGGGCGCGCGGAAGAGCGGCAGGTACGCGAGGAGCTCGGTGGCGCGGATGTCGTCACCGCCCGGGCGGTCGCTCCCTTGGCCCGGCTCGCGAACTGGTGCCTCCCGCTCGTGCGTTCCCAAGGCACTCTGGTCGCCCTCAAAGGAGCGAGCGCCGGAGAGGAAATCGAACGCGATCGCGTCGCCGTCCGGAAGGCCGGCGGTGGCGAGCCAGAAGTCTTCGAGTGCGGCACCAAGGTGCTTGAGGTTCCCAGCACGGTCGTCGTAATCCACCGCCTGCCTCCGAAACCGACTCGATCGCGCGGCAAGCGAAGCTAGACCAGTTCCACGTGAAACATCGCAGAACGACTCCAACGTCTAATACAGAGGAGGCTCGAGACCGGTGACTCCCCCACCGTCCGACCCTGCGGGCACTGGCAACGAGATCGGCTGGACGCCGATCGCTGAAGAGGCCGTCCGGGCAGCCAGCGTGCTGCACCCCAAGAAGGGGGCACTCCCCCGCCCGAACCGTCGGCGTGTGCTGACGGTCGCCAACCAGAAGGGCGGCGTCGGCAAGACCACGAGCACGGTGAACCTCGCCGCCGCCCTGGCCGTCCACGGGCTCAAGACACTCGTGATCGACCTCGACCCTCAGGGCAACGCCAGTACGGCGCTCGACATCGACCACCGCTCCGGTACGCCGTCGATCTACGAGGTGCTGATCGGTGAGGTCACGCTCGCCGAGGCGGCCGCGCAGAGCGAGCAGTCGGAGAACCTCTACTGCGTGCCCGCGACCATCGATCTGGCAGGCGCCGAGATCGAACTCGTGTCGATGGCGTCGCGCGAGATGCGGCTCAAGGAGGCGCTCTCAGCCGAGGTCCTCGACGAGATCGGCGTCGACTACGTCTTCATCGACTGCCCGCCTTCGCTCGGTCTGCTGACCGTCAACGCGATGGTCGCCGCGCAGGAGGTGCTGATCCCGATCCAGTGCGAGTACTACGCGCTCGAAGGTCTGGGGCAGCTGCTGAGCAACATCGAGCTCGTCCAGAAGCATCTGAACCGCGAACTCAGCGTCTCGACGATCCTGCTCACCATGTACGACGGCCGGACGAAGCTGGCCGATCAGGTGACGAACGAGGTCCGGAACCACTTCGGGGACACTGTTCTCAAGACGGTGATCCCGCGCAGTGTGAAGGTCTCCGAGGCGCCTGGATACGGGCAGACGGTCCTCGCGTACGACCCGGGTTCCCGGGGCGCGATGAGCTACGTGGACGCGGCGAAGGAGATCGCCCAGCGTGGGGCGGAGATGAAAGAAAGGAGCGGTACGGCATGAGCGAGCGCAGAGGGGGGCTCGGGCGCGGGCTCGCCGCCCTGATCCCCACCGGTCCGCCACCGGGCTCTGCTGCCCCGGCGGAGAACGGTTCCGCCGCGGCCCCCGCTCCTCCGACCGGCCCGGCAGGGCCGGACGACAAGGGCTGGTTCGCGGCCAACGGTGCGGCCGGTTCGCTCGGCGGAGCGGTGGCCGGTGCGGTCTACCGCGAGGTGCCGATCAGCCAGATCAAGCCGAACCCGAAGCAGCCGCGGCAGGTCTTCGACGAAGACGCGCTCAGCGAGCTGGAGCACTCGATCCGCGAGTTCGGGCTCATGCAGCCCATCGTGGTCCGTGAACTCGGGACCGACGAGTACGAACTCGTCATGGGCGAGCGGCGCCTGCGCGCGTCGCAGCTGGCGGAGCTGGAGGCGATCCCGGCGATCGTCCGCCAGACCGCCGACGAGGCGATGCTGCGTGACGCACTGCTCGAGAACATCCACCGCGTTCAGCTCAACCCCCTGGAGGAGGCGGCCGCGTATCAGCAGCTGCTCGACGAGTTCGCGGTCACGCACGAGGAGCTGGCAGGCCGGATCGGGCGCAGCCGCCCGGTCATCACGAACACGATCCGCTTGCTCAAACTCCCCCTCGCGGTCCAGCGACGGGTCGCGGCAGGGGTGCTTTCGGCGGGACACGCGCGGGCGCTGCTCTCTCTCGAGGACGCCGACGCTCAGGAAGAGCTGGCCGCGCGAATCGTCGCGGAGGGCATGTCGGTCCGCGCGACCGAGGAAGCCGTCACGCTCAAGAAGAGCGAGAAGCCGGCCAAACCGAAGCCCGCTCCCCGCAAGCCGATCCAAGCGCCCGGTCTCCAAGAACTGGCGAACCGGCTTTCGGACCGGTTCGACACCCGGGTGAAGGTCGACTTGGGCCGCCGCAAAGGCCGGATCACCCTCGAATTCGGGTCGGTGGACGATCTTGAACGCATCGTGGCACTCATGGACGAAAATCAGGCAAATCAGACACGTGAAACCGATTAGGGATCACCCCAGGTCGTTTTGTCACGGTGACGATTGCTGAGTGCTGATGATTCACTCACGCTGAGTGCTTGAACTGGGGGCAAGTGTGAAGGGGCTCTTCGGCGGTCGAGATCCGCGCGCGGTGGTCCTCGACTGCGACGGATTGCTCATGGACACCGAGCCGTGTTGGTCGGTGGCAGAGACCGAGTTGTTCGTGTGGACGAGTTGCTGAGGTTGGTGAACTCGCCCCGAGCCCTTCTGGACGCGGCTCTCGTTCGGGGCGGGCTTTCGGAGATGTTTCCCGTGAAACTTGCCGCCGACGAGGTGGCCGCGCCGAAGCATCAGGACTTTCCTGCCGACGTCGTGATCGAATCCTTGCGCGATGAAGATCTGCTGGCCTGGGTGCGTGGTTGGCCTCGGCGATGACCTTCGTCCGCTTCCAGAGCCCGACCCGCAATGAGCGGGGAACCTTCACCGGCGTCTTCGGTCTCGTCAACGGTCTCGCTCGCGCAGGTCGCCTCACTGCCGAACAGGAAGCCTTCCGCCGGGCGAACAACGACTGGTACGACGCGAACTTCATCAACCCCGCACACATCGATCCGAGCGTCTACGACGCGGAGGTGAATCCCGGGGCCTCGGCGTGGTTCAAGGCGACGGCCCACGTCTTCATCGAGCGGGTCGACGGCTACCTGTCGATTCTGGAGACGCACGAGGTCCCTTGCGAGACCGTCCGGTCGGTGAGTCCCGGGCTGGTCATCTACGAGGACGAGTATCAAGTTGTCGTCGTGGCCCGGAAATGAGAAAGGGGACTCGCCCGCGTGGGCAAGTCCCCTTCTTCGCTTTCAGGTCAGCTCTTACGGGAAACCGCTCGCCCGACGAGGTCGGCGAAGACCGATCCGAGGGTGGCGCCACCGGCCTCGATCGCCATGGGCACGATCGACGTCTCGGTGAGGCCCGGTGACGGGTTCACCGCGAGGAAGTAAACCGTGCCGTCCTCGGTGATCACGGCGTCGGTGCGCGAGATGTCGCGAAGTCCAAGTTGACGGTGCACCGCGACGGCCAGTTCGCTGACCGCCTTGGCGGCGTCGTCGGAGATCCGCGCCGGAGTGAAGAAATCGGTCAGTCCGGCGGTGTAGCGAGCGGTGTAGTCGTACACGCCGCTCTCCGGCACGATCTCGACCGCGGGCAGGGCCTCGGGCCCCTCGGAGCCTTCGATGACCGTCACGGCCACTTCGACACCGGTCACGAACTTCTCGGCGAGCACGGTGTCCCCGTACGCGAAGCAGCCGACCATCGCGGCGGGCATCTCCGCGGCCTCCTTGACGACCTGGGCGCCCAGTGCCGAACCACCCTGGTCGGGCTTGAGGATCAGGGGCAGGCCCAGTGTCTCGACCATCGCGTCCAGCACTGCCTGCGCGCCGAGTTCACGGAAGGTGCTGTGCGGCAGCACGACCCAGTCCGGCGTGGTGAAGCCCGCGTTGGCGACCAGCGCCTTGGCCGTCGGCTTGTCCCACGCGCGGCGGCAGCCCTGCGAACTGGTGCCGACGTAGGGCACGTCGAGCATTTCCAGCACCGTCTGCACCGCGCCGTTCTCCCCCTCGCCACCGTGAAGGGCGATGATGGCCGCGTCGGGGCGCTGGGTGCGAAGACGTTCGAGCAGGCCCGCGTCGGTGTCCCACTCCTCGACGATGAGCCCCTCCGCCCGCAGCGCGACCGAGAGCCGCCGTCCGGAGCGGAGAGAGACATCGCGTTCGTGGGAAAGTCCGCCTGCGAGTACGGCAACGGTGCGGTCGACCACCGAGGACTCCTTTGTGTCTATGGGGACGTCCGGTCGATCAGACCGTGTCCGGAGAGGGGTTCTGCGGCCCCGAGATCGAGCGTGGGCTCACGTTACCGAAGGTACGCGCGAGGTCCATTTCGGACTCGAGCACCGCGGCGAGCCGCCGGACACCTTCGCGGATCCGCTCGGGCGTCGGGTAACAGTAGGAAAGGCGCAGCTGTCTGCTGCCGAAGCCGTCGGCGTAGAAACCGGTTCCGGAGGCGTACGCGACCCGGGCGGTGACCGCCCTCGGCAGCATCGCCTTCGTGTCCACGCCTTCGGGGACGGTCATCCAGACGTAGAAACCGCCGTCGGGTTTGGTCCAGCTGCACCCGGCGGGCATGTGCTGTTCGAGCGCGGACAGGATCGCGTCCCGGCGCTCCCGGTAGTTCTCGCGGAAGGTCTTGATCTGACCCATCCAGTCGTGAGTTGCGAGGTATCGCGACACGATCAACTGGTTAAGCGTCGGCGGGCAAAGCGTCGCGGACTCGGCCGCTAGCACGAGTTTCTCTCGGACGGCGTGCGGCGCGAGCACCCAGCCGACTCGCAGTCCGGAGGCGAAGGTCTTCGAGAAAGAACCCAGGTACACGACGTTGTCGGGGTCGATCGAGCGGAGCGCCGGGTACGTCTGTCCGCCGAAGCCGAGCAGACCGTACGGGTTGTCTTCGACGATGAGGATGTCGTGTTCGCGGCAGATCTCGACGATCTCCGCGCGGCGCTCGACGGCCAGCGTGACGCCGCCGGGATTGTGGAAGTTCGGGATCGTGTAGAGGAACTTGACCCGCTGGCCCGTCTTCTTGGTCTCCGCGAGCGCGGCGCGCAGCCCCTCGGGGACCAGACCGTGGTCGTCCATCGCGACGTGGACGACGTTCGCCTGGTACGCGGCGAAGGAACCGAGCGCACCGACGTACGACGGACCCTCGGCGATGATGACGTCGCCAGGGTCGCAGAACAGCCGGGTGACCATGTCGAGCCCCATCTGGGAGCCGACCGTCACGACGACGTCGTCCGGGTGGGCCTTGATGCCCTCGAGCGCCATGATCTCGCAGATCTGCTCGCGCAGCGCCGGGACGCCGTGCGCGGAACCGTACTGGAGCGCGACCAGGCCGTCCTGCGCGATGAGCTCGCCGACCTGCGCGGACAACGTGTCGAGCGGGAGCGCGGCGAGGTTCGGCATCCCGCCGGCGAGGGAAACCACCTCGGGGCGACTGGCTACCGCGAACAAGGCCCTGATCTCGGAAGCAGTCATTCCGGCCGTACGCGCGGCGTAGCGGTCGAGATGCGGGTCGAGGTTGTGACGGCCGGTCTGCGGCCGGACAGGGCGATTCTCGGTCATCAGGCGCTTCACCCGTGCTTCGAAGTGGACATAGCGGCTACCGACTGGTAGTTCCATCGAGTGTAACCACCCTCCCTTGAGGGGCCCTGGCCTTCCGGTGTTCATCACATCGGCCTATCCTCGGTCAGGACCCCTTCAGCGAGCCCTGCTCGGGACAGGGCTGAGTCGGTGTCGTCGTTTCAGGGAGGTTTGCCGGTGTCGCGTCGCGTCGTGGGCGTAACCCTGGACAACCTGGAGCATCTGCCGAAGAGCTGCCGTCGCTGCGTGTACTGGGAGCTGGCGCCGCATATGAAGGCGCAGGCCGAGGAGTACGGCGCGACAGAGGTCGAAAAGGAAGCCTGGGTCTCCAGCGTTCTGCTGGAATGGGGCTCCTGCGGCCGGATCGTCTACAGCGACACCTTGCCTGTCGGCTTCGTGCTCTACGCGCCGCCGAACGCCGTGCCGCGTTCGCTGGCTTTCCCCACTTCGCCGCCCGGGCCGGACGCGGTGCTGCTGACCGCCTTCCAGATCCTCCCGGAATTCCAGGGCGGCGGGCTCGGCCGGATGCTGGTGCAGGCCGTCGCGAAGGATCTGACCAAACGCGGTGTCCGCGCGATCGAGGCCTTCGGGGACGCGAAGCCCGACGAGACCGATCCGGACGGCGGGCACAGCTGCGTGCTGCCCGCCGCGTTCCTGCAAAGTGTCGGGTTCAAGACCGTGCGACCCCATCCGAGGTGGCCGCGGCTGCGGCTGGAACTGCGGTCGGCGATCTCGTGGAAGGAAGACGTGGAGGCGGCCCTCGAGCGGCTGCTCGGCCAGGTCTCCATCACGACCGCCGAGCCGAGCATGGGCCGCGCCTGATCTTTCCCTTCGTAGCGAATTTCGCACTGAAGGACGCCTTCATCTCACGCCTCTAGCAGAGTTTTCGGGTGCGCGCAGCAGCCATCCCCCACCTTGGGGGCAGCTGTGGGTAACCCGCCGAGTTATCCACAGATCGCTGCTAGGAGCGGTGGAAAATCTGTGGATGGGTAGGCTGGACCTGGGGACGCCCCCCGGGAAGGGTGGGGGCTGCGCGCCGGGTGGAGCTAGGGGTGGCGTGGTCGGGCGAGGGGGCACACAACCGGTTGTGCCGAGCGTGTCGGCAGGGGGATGTGCGCCCGCGTGCGGGTGTGGAGGACTGGCTACTCCGCTTTGGCGAGTTCGTGGGCCAGGACGTCCGCGAAGGTGAACGTGCCGGTCGGCTGGTCCCCTTCGCCGAGGAGGTACAGGCGTTTCACGGCGACCAGGATGCCTTCGGCGACGATGTCGCGGAAAGCCGGGTCGGCCAGTTTGGCGCTGTCTTCCGGGTTGGTCAGGTAACCGATCTCGATCCGCACCGCCGGGCAGCGCGTGCGGGTGAAGATCTCCCAGGTCTTGTAGTGCGTGCGGCAGTCGCGCAGGCCGGTCCGGGCGGCCAGCTCGCGCTGGATGAAGCCGGCCAGCAGCTCACCGACGGTCGACGTGGTGCCGTTGCCGGTGCCGAAGTGGAAGCTCGCGACACCCTGCGCCTTGGGCGAGGGATTCCTGTCGTTGTGCAGCGAAAGGAACAGGTCGGCGCCCGCTTCGTTCGCGAACTTGGCACGCTCGCCCTCGGTGGGGCTCTGGTTCGGCCCGCGCGAGATCAGCGCCTCCATACCCGTGGCCTGCATCCGGCCTTCGAGCCGTCGCGCCAGATCCCAGGCGATGTCCGCTTCACGCAGGTCACCGGCGACGACACCGAGGTCTTCGCCGCCGTGGCCAGGGTCGATCACGATGCGCTTGCCGCGCAGCCGCGGGCCCGCCTGGCGCACCTGCTCCTGCTCGCGCAGGAAGACGGGGCGGCCGCCGCGGGCGCGCGGCGAGGAGAGCCGGTGCAGTTCGCGGATGGTGGCCGGACCGCACATGCCGTCGGCGACCAGGCGCATGTCGCGCTGGAAGGTCTTGAGCGCGCGTTCGGTCTGGGCGCCGAAGTGCCCGTCCGGGCGGCCGGCGTCGAAGCCGAGTTCCGTCAGCCGCTCTTGGAGCGCGAAGACATCGTCGCCCTGCATGGGCGCGGAGAACATGTAAGTCAGCGGGCGGCTGCCGAGGTGATAGCCGGCGCCACGAAGTGCCTGGTAGGTCGCAGGACCCACCAGACCGTCGGTGATGAGCCCACGGCGCTGCTGGAACGCTCGCACGGCATGTTCCATCGCCGTGTCGTAGACCTCGTACTCCCCGGATTCGGTCACCGGCGGGAGCAGCTCCATCGCCGCCAGCGTGGACCTGATCTCGGCGACGTCCGGTCCGGCGTCACCGCGGCGGAGTACCCGCATGCACTCCTCGCTCTTCCTTTGGGGCACCGAAGCGAGCTCGATGCACGACTTGAAAACTCTGCGGGGCGGACCCCGGTGCTCTATTGTGCCCTGTGAACTCTCGGTGAGCGCGGAGGCCCGGTCGGTGCGTCAAGTCCCCGTTCGAGGAACCCTTCCAGGCGCCATGATCGTGTTCCCGTAACGGTCAGAGATACCCGCTCCGCTGAACGACGAAACCCGGAGCCTGGGCAGGCCCCGGGTTTCGGCAGGTGAAACGCGAGATCAGAGGACGTCGGCGAGGTCTGAGAGCAGCGCGGCCTTCGGCTTGGCGCCGACGATCTGCTTCACCGGCTTGCCGCCCTGGAACAGGATCAGCGTCGGGATCGACATCACCTGGTAGTCACGCGCAGTGTTCGGGTTGGCGTCGATGTCGAGCTTCGCGATGGTCAGCTTTTCGCCGTTCTCCGCCGCGATCTCCTCGAGGACCGGGGCGACCATCTTGCACGGGCCGCACCAGGTCGCCCAGAAGTCGACCAGTACGGGCTTCTCACTCGTCAGCACGTCGTCGACGAAGCTCTTGTCGGTCACTGTCACGGTGTTGGCCATGGTGTCTCCTCCTGGGTGGTGAACTGGGTGCTGTGAAAGTCAGTTGGTGGTGGCGCCGTAGCCGCCACCGACCAGCTCGGGGGTCTCCTGCGCGGTCTCGACACCGGCGTGTTCCGCCAGCCATCGTTCCGCGTCGATCGCCGCGGCACAGCCCGAGCCGGCGGCGGTGATCGCCTGTCGATAGGTGCGGTCGACCAGGTCGCCCGCCGCGAAGACGCCGGGAAGGTTCGTGTACGAGGTCCGGCCCTTGGTGAGCACGTAGCCGTCCTCGTCGAGGTCCACCTGACCGCGCACCAGTTCGCTGCGCGGGTCGTGACCGATGGCGACGAAGAACCCGGTCACGTCCAGCTGGGACTCCTCGCCGGTCACCGTGTCCTTGAGCTTCAGGCCCTCGACCTTGCCCTCACCCTCGACCCCGGTGATCTGCTTGTTGAGCGCCCACTTGATCTTCTCGTTGTCGCGGGCGCGCTCCAGCATGATCTTGGAGGCGCGGAACTCCTCGCGACGGTGGACGATCGTGACGGACTTGGCGAACTTCGTCAGGAAGGTCGCCTCCTCCATCGCGGAGTCGCCGCCGCCGGCGACCACGATGTCGTGGTCGCGGAAGAAGAAGCCGTCGCAGGTGGCGCAGGCCGAAACACCGCGGCCGAGCAGTTCCTGCTCACCCGGGACGTTCAGATAACGCGCCGCGGCGCCCATCGAGAGCACGACCGCGCGGGCCGCGTAGCGCTTGCCGTTCGCGACGACGTACTTGACGTCACCGGTCAGCTCCACGGACTCGACGTCCTCCTGGCGCAGGTCGGCGCCGAAACGCTTGGCCTGCTCGCGCATCTCTTCCATGAGGTCGGGACCCTGGATGCCTTCGCGGAAGCCGGGGAAGTTCTCGACCTCCGTCGTCGTCATCAACGCACCGCCGAACTGAGTGCCCTCGAACACCAACGGTTCGAGCTGCGCTCGTGCCGCGTAGACAGCGGCGGTGTACCCCGCAGGACCCGACCCAACAACGATCAGGTTCCTGATCTCCTCGGCAGCCACCCGTGACCTCCGCTCGTAGTGACCTGTTCACCAGGCTCAACACGATCGTAGGTGCCGGTGTTCCCGGGGTGACCGGCGCTACTTCTCCTGCCTTGCGGCGGCGATAGTAAAGGTCCCTTGCTCCCCGGCGGGGGAAGCAAGGGACCTTTACTAGCGGCCGGAGGCAGCAGGGGGACCTTTCCTGCCGCTGCTGCTACTTCGGTCCGATGATCTTGTCGAAGAGGACCGACGCGTTGCCCTGGCCGCAGTCGGCACCGAAGGCGACGATGCGGAACTGGGCGAGCTTGCCTGTGGTGTAGATCACCATCACGCCGTCCTTGCCCGCGACGTTCACCGGCCGGATGCCTTCCGGCCGCACGTCGGGGTCCAGTCCGGCGGCGGCGACACAAGCGTCGAGCCGCTCTTCGGTCTGCAGTGAGCCGAAGTCGCGGACGCCGACGGCCTTGCCGACGAGCGCTTCGGCCCCGTCGCCGTCTCCACCGACCGAAGGGCCGGTGGGTGCGGGCGGGGGCTGCGCGACGCCGCCCGGCGTCGACTGCTGCGTGGTGGGGACGACGATCGCGACGGCGGCGATGGCCGCCGCGGCCACGGTCGCTATCCCGGCGCCCCAGCCGATCCGCTTGTTCCGCCGTTGCCGTGCGGCCGCGAGGTCCACCACCGGGGCGACCTGCGCCTGCTGCCCTTCAGGTGCGCCTTGAAACGCAGGCGACGTTCGCATCTCGGCGGCCAGTGCCGCGTCGATCCGGGCGGCGAACTCCGCCGGCATCGGTGCGACCGGCTCGTTCGCGAGTTCCGCGAGGTCGGCCGTGGTCGCTTCAAGTGCTTCGATGATCGCCAGTGCTTCGGGGTCGGCGTTCACCAACGGCCAGAGTTCGGCCGCCTCTCGCTCGTCCAGCACCCCTGCGTGCAGGTCGGCGAGCACATCGACAGACCACGGCGGACCGACGGTCCCACCGATCCCCCTGCTCTCGTCTGTCATCGTCCCTCCCCGTCACCCGGCGTGCCCTGAGGCCGCCTGGCACCCCGTTGCGGGGTGGCGCGCTCTCGTTTGCTTTCGTGAGTTGGGACGTTCGCAATAGCATCGGGGTTCCGCAGATGTCCGAGAACCTTCGCGAGCTTTCCGCGACCCCGGGCACACCTGCTCTTCACCGTGCCCTCGGCGATGCCGAGCATCTTCGCCGTCTCAGCGACGGAGTATCCCTCGACGTCGACCAACACGATCGGGGCACGTTGCTCTTCGGGAAGCTGGTCGAGGGCTTCCTTGACCACGAGGCTCGTCTCGCGCTCGGACATCGAGTCGCGCGGGGAGGCGGGCTCGTTGAACTGCCCGGTCTCGGGCAGCGGAACGGTCGGTCTTGCCTTGCCCCGCCGGATGCGGTCGAGGCACGCGTTCACGACGATGCGGTGCAGCCACGTCGTGACTTGCGATTCGGCCCTGAAGTTGCCCGCCGCGCGGAACGCGGAGATGAAGGCGTCCTGGAGGGCGTCCGCGGCTTCTTCCGGATCACGCACGGTGCGCAGGGCGACCGCCCACATGCGATCCCGATGTCGCTGGACCAGTTCACTGAACGCGTGCGGGTCACCAGCGGCGTGCGCCGCTATGAGATCCGCGTCCGTGGGAGCTGCAGCTGTCACCCGGGAGAGCCTACTGACAGGGACGGGTCACTCGAACGCGACGTGCGCGGCCGGGTGACGATACGCGCGCGCGTCTTCGCCGGAGGCTCGGATCGGTGGCGGCGGGCCGCCGTCCCGCGGTCGCGAGATGGATCGAAAACCACGGCCCGGCGACGCCGATCCGAGAGCGCGCCTCGAAGGCACTGACCCGGTGTTCGAGGTCACCCCGCAGGCAGGAAGGTCAGCTCTTTGAGTTCGGTGATGAACTTGCCGTCCTCGTCTTCACCCAGCTGAGTGATCCAGATGATGAAGTACTGACCCTGTTGCGGCTGCTGCAACGCGATGGTCGATTCCCCCGCCGCCAGGTCCCCGCCGCCGACGACCTTCGTCTCGTCGAGCTTCGGGTTCTTCTTGTCGGCGGAGCGGATCTCGACCTTCGAGCCGGGGCTTCCCGCGTCGATCTTGAGCTGGCTGAGGTTGATCGGGTCCTTGAAGGTCACGACCAGCCCGACACCGTCCTTGAGGACCGGGAACTGCTTGTCGTACTCGTCGGTCTTCCAGGAGGTGCCCGGATCGCCGTCGTTCGCGTTCTTGGCGCGGCCGGGGCTGTCGCCCTTGCTGCCCGGGTTGAACACCGCGACGGCCGACGGCTTCACCGCGGCTCCCAGGGCGGGAGACGAGGGTGGCTGCTGGGCAGGCGGGGGTTGCTGGCCCGAAGGCGGCGGAGCCTGCGAGGACGACGGCGCGGCGACGTTGATCTGCGGACCGCTGGACTTCGATTCGCCCTGGAACAGGTTGATCAGCATCATCCCGCCCCAGGCCAGGATGACCACGGTCGCGACGACCAGCACGGTCACGCCGAACGCCAGCTTCTTACGCCGCGCGACGTCCTTGACCGGCTTCTTCGTCGTCCAGACCGTGCCGTCCGCCTCGGCGGGGGCTTCTTCCTCGCCGACGGCCTTGATCAGCTGGGTGCGTTCCTCGGCTTCGGCGACCTGGTCCAGCACGCGCAGGATGGCCGCGCTGGTGCGGATCCCGCCGTGGCCGCCGTCCTCGATGGTGCGGACGGCGAGTGACGACAGTTCGACCGGGACCGTTGGGACCAGCGAACGCGGCGGGATGACGCGGCCGGTCGGCGCGTGCGGCGCCGCCGGGATCGCGGCCGGCCCGCCGGGAAGGGCCCAGCGGCCGGTCAGCAGCAGGTACAGGACCGCGCCGAGCGCCTTGACGTCGTCGCGAAGGGTCGCTTCGGGCAGTGGGCCCGGGAAGGCGAGCTTCAGCGCGCCGTCCGGGGTGAGCCGCAGGCGCTGCGGATGGTCGAGGCCGAGCACGAGGCCGTTCTGGTGGGCGTGGTCGACGGCTTCCGCCAGTGCCTGCACCATCCTGGCCGCCGCGGCGGGCGCCACCGGGCGCTGCGCCACCAGATCGACCAGGTCGCTGCCCTTGGTCCATTCCGCCACGACGACACCGAGCAGTCCTTCGCTCGAGGTGACGCCGCTGCCGAGGCTCAGCACGTCGAGGACGCGCGCGACACCGCCATGGCCGAACTTGGAGGCGTGCGCGGCACGCTCCAGCGTCCGGCGCGCGAGCCTCGCGGCTTCCGCGTCCGCCGGGTCGCCGACCAGCAGCGTCAACGCCACATCCCGCTTCAGCTGCCCATCGCGGGCACGCCAAAGGTGCGCGGCGGCCCGTTCGTCCACCCCGAACTGTGCGAGCAGGCGATACCGGCCGTCTCCGACGACCCGGCCAGGTGCCAGCGACCCGCCTTGGGCCCGGATGCCCACCTGGCTCGCCTCCCCTGCCTGTTCGCTCCGTCTCGTATCCACCGCAACTCTCCCGCGTAGCTCCCGCACCGAGGGTACCCAGAATACGACGCGTGAACGCGCGCCATCCGTGCGTGAATCGTTATCCGCGCTTGATCAACCGGGTGATCCTGGTCGTGGCGGGCTTCAGTTCCTCGACTTTCAGGGCCATGAGCACGCCGAACGACACCACGATCCCGACCGCCGTCTGCAGGAGAAGTTTCACCCAGGCATGGAAAGTAGGCCCGAACGAGTCAGGGACGACCTGCCCGGCGAGCCAGGCCGCGCCGACGCCGAGCACACTCGCGACGACCGTGAAGAGGATCACCCCGAGAATCCGCTTGCTCCGGAGATTTCCGAGGGTCACCCACAGCCAAACCTGGCCGAGGATCGCGCCGACGACGAACGTGAGGCCGTTGACCATCATCACGCCGAGCACGATGTTGTCCGGCGACAGCAGCGCGGGGCACAGGTAGAGCAGCGGCACCTTGACCACGGTCATCACGATCATGATCAGCACCGGCGTCCGCGCGTCCTTCATCGCGTAGAACACCCGCATCTGCAGCATGACCAGCGCGTACGGCAGCAGCGCGAACGCGCTGATCGCCAGCGCCTCGCCCATCCGCGCCGCGTCTTCGACCGTGCCCTTGCCGACACTGCTGAACAGCGCGATACCGACCGAACCGCCCACCACGGTCATCACCGCGGAGATCGGCACGAGCATCACCGTCGAGATCCGGGACGCGTAGGAGAGGTCGCCGATCAGCTTCTTGTGGTCGCCGTCCGCGGCCGCGCGGCTCATCCTCGGCATGATCGCGGTCAGCAGCGACACCCCGATGACGCCGTACGGCAGCTGGAAGAGCAACCACGCGTTGGCGTACGCGGTCACACCGCCTTGCGAACCGCTGGTCAGTACGCGGGTCGTGATCGTGTAGCCGACCTGGCTGACCGCGACGTAGCCGACGGTCCAGAGCGCGAGCCCGCCGAACTCCTTCATGCGCTTGTCGATGCCCCAGCGCCACTTGAACTTGAATCCGGACCGCAGCAGCGGCGGGATCAGCAGGATCGACTGCGCCACGATGCCGAAGGTCACGCCCAAACCCAGCGTGAGCAGCTTCGGGTCGGTGATCGACACGGGATCGGTCGCGATGTTCCCCGGCATGATCCAGACCACGAGGATGGTGAAGACGACGACCAGGTTGTTGATCACCGGCGCCCACGCCGTCGGGCCGAAGATGTTCTTCGCGTTCAGCACCGCCGAGAGCAGCGCGAACACGCCGTAGAAGAAGATCTGCGGCAGCAGCAGGTACGCGAACGCGGTGACCAGGTCGGGATTCGCCTGGCCTTTGTCGTCGACGTAGAGCTTGGTGATCAGCGGCGCCGCGAAGACCGCGATCGCCGTCCCGACGACGAGCAGCGTGCCCGCCACCGTGACCAGCCGCTGCGTGTAGGCCTCGCCGCCGTCCTTGTCGTCCTGCGACCGCACGAGCAGCGGGACCACAAGACTGGAGAGCACGCCGCCCATCAGCAGTTCGAAGATGATGTTCGGCATCGTGTTGGCGACGTTGAACGAGTCGTTCTCGACCTTCGCGCCGATGGCCGCGACCAGCAGCAGCTTCCACGCGAAGCCGGTGATCCGGCTGATCAGCGAGGCGATCGCCATCCGGCCGCTGGACTTCGCGATCGACGGTGCCTTCGCCGGGGCGGCGACGTCCTGTTCGCCGGTCTCCCCCGGCCGCGGTTTGACCAGCGGCGCGTCCTTGATCGCGGGCATGACCTGCGTGGCGAGCTGGTCGTACGGGCGGAGGACGTCGGGGTCGGCGACCGGCCAGCGCGAGCCCATCGGGACGCCGGGTGTGCGCGGGATGAACCGCGTCGCATCGGGTTCGTCGCGCGGATCCTGCTGCCACGGGCGGACCGGTGGCGGCTGGCGGCGCCCGCGATGCGGCGGGGGCGGTGTCTGATTGAGCGCCTGCGGTGTCTGTGGCGCTGTCGGACGGCGCGGCGGCGGATTCTGCGGCGGGTTCTGGGACGGCTGCGGCAGCGGTTGCCCCTGCGGAGGCGGAACCTGCTGACGACGGGTCGGTGGAGGTGGCGTCGACTGCGCCGGGGGTACGACGGGCGGAGGCACCTTCCGCGGCGGTGCCTGGTTCGGCGGTGCCTGGGGCGGCGCTGCCTGGTTCGGCGGTGGCCTCAGCCGCCGCGTCTCGTCGTCGGGACGGCCGGCGGCCCGCTGACGGCGGCGGTCCACCGGCGGCTGCTGAGCGGGAGGCGGCACCGCTCGCCGCGGCCGCTCGCCGCGTTCGGGCGGGGGGACCTGCTGCGGTGGCGGCTGACGGCGTTCCGCGCGTTCAGGGCGTCCTGACCGTTCCGGACGACGCGCTGGGCCATCCGTGCGACGGGGGGGTGGCGGAGTACCTTCGCGCCGGGGACGGCCTGCACGCTCGGGCGGTACACCCGGCTCTCTTTCCAACGTGCGCCCAATCCTCGGTGCTCGACTACGTGATGCCCGGCGGCATCGTTCCACCCAGGGTAATCGGCGACGGCCGGAAACACTTAAACCTGTGCGTCCTCGGTCACACGTGGGGTGGTTTCGTCCGTCCGAGTGGCACGTGCGTCCTTGATCCTCCGGTAGATCCGGCGTGACGAGAGCAGCAGCAACGCGCCGGCCGCGGTGATGGTGATGATGATGGTGATCGCGCCGTACTCCGTGGAGGTCAGCTCGAACCGCGCGTCGGTGCCGAGTTTGGTCCCGTCGGGCGTGGTCAGGGACACGTCGACGCTGAACCGGCCCGCTCGAAGCGCCTCGACCGGGAGCAGTTGGTTGACCGCGCCGTTGGCCGGGACGGTCCGCTCCGGGACCGCTTCGGTGGGGCGCAGGCCCACGTTGTTCTTCAGCACGGTGCGGACGTTGACGCCGACCGGCAGGCCGTTGGTGATGTACGCCGGCAGCGGTGACGCGCCGGAAGCCAGCGCGATCGTCTGCTTCGGCCGTTCCACGGTCACCTGGCCGCGGATCGCCTCGAGGTCACCGCGGGCGTTGCCGGTGACGGTCTCGGCGTCCGCGCCGCGCCACGAGGTCGAGGCGGCCCGGATGAGGGCGAGCCGGACAGGCGCGACCACGTCGGCCGGATTCACTCGTTTGGTGGCATCCATCGTCATCGCCGACGACAGGCCCAGCGTCTCGTTGTCGATCTGGGACATCTTCGCGGTGACGTCGCCGCCGGTCGCGGCCGAAACGTCCTGCGGGTCGTAGTTGACCGACGCGGTCCCGGACGGGCTCTCACCGAGCAGATCGGGCAGCGGCGTCGACTTGACGAGGCCGGCGGCGTAGAAGTCGCCCATCTGCTCCAGGAACGTGGTGAGGTCGGGACCGGTCGGGTCCCAGTGCCGCGGCGGCGCGATCAGCAGCTGTGCACGCTCCTGCCCCGCGGTCTGCCCGCCGAGCCCGGCACGGAAGGCGATCGCGCCGAGCCCGTTCTGGGTGCCCCCGGAGCCGTTCAGCGCGGAGGCGATCAGCGTGTCGATCGGCTGCGCGCGGAGGTTCGTCCCCTCGATCGAAACCCCACCCGAAAGCGGGGCATCGGACTGGAGCTTGCCCGAGTCGGTCAGCACGGTCTTGACGCCCGCCTTGCCGATCGCTTCGACGGTCTGCGAGTCGAGGGCGCCGCCGGGCCACAGCACGCCGTCCTGCGGCTGGATGCCGAGCAGGTTCTTGATCGTCGCCGCGCCGCCGAGCGCACTGGCCATGAGCGCGGTGTCGGTGGCGTCACCGGCACGGACCTTCGTCAGCGCGGTGAGGTCGGCGTCGGCGAACGGGAGGGTGACCACGCACCGGCCCGCGACCAGCGCCTTCAGCTGGCCGAGCCAGTTCCTGGCGCTCTCGACGCCCTTGCCCGCGACGGGACCGCCGCCGGTGGCGACCTGATAGCCGCGGGCCATCCCGTCCACGGTCGCGACCAGGTCGGGGTCGATGGCCAGGCACAACGACGACGAGACCTTCGTGTCGGCCTCGGCCGTCCGCGCGGCCGCGACCAGCGAGTCCAGCCGCCCGCCGGGGCTCAGTTCGCCGGCCAGCCGCTCGTCGGACAGGGTCAGCGGGCCGCCGAGCGGGGACGAGACGACGTGCACGGTGCTGTTCGCGATCGGCCACAGCAGGCTCGCCGACGGCGGCGACGGCGGACGTGACACGGGCGCCTTGCCGGGGACGCCGAGCACCGGCATCAGCAGGCTGACCGCGGCGAGCCGTTCCGGCCCGCCGAACTCCGGGGTGCCGTTGACGTTGACCAGCAGCGGGTACACCCCTGGCCGGAGGAACTGAAACTTCGAGGACTGGCCGAGCGGGACGGTCAAGTTCAGCCCCGCGCTCTTCCCCGCCTCCAGCGCGTCCGGTTCGAGGTCGACGAACTCGGTGGTCGCGAGGTCCTTGAACTTGCCGCCGGCGAGTACGTCGCCGATCTGCTGCTCGCTCTGCAACCGGGTGCCCAGTTGCAGCCGGACGCTCAGCTTGCCGATCGGCCGGTCGCCGATGTTGGTGACGCGGCCGGTGACGGTGAGCGACGTCGAGGTCGAAGTGATGACGCGGGGATTCAGCTGATCGAGGTCCACGCGCAGCCGGGGCTGCTCCTGTGCCTGCGCGACCGCGCCGAACAACGCGGGCAGAGCCAGGAACAGGATCGACAGGACAGTGGCGGCAAGCCGCTTCACTCAGGTGCTCCCTCGGCGGTCTGGGCGTTGCTGCGCGAAGAGTTCTTTGGCCTTCCGGACCAGCTTGCGCTCGTCGGAGTAGGCGAGGGTGGTCTCGAGGTCGGCGAGCGGGACCCAGGCGACCTCGGTCACCTCGACATCTTCGTCCGAAAGTTCGCCGCCGATGTATTCCAGGATGAAATGGTGCACCGTTTTGTGCACCCGTCGTCGCTCGGCCACGAACCAGTAGTCGATGGTGCCGAGGGGTTCGAGGACCCGCGCGGAGATGCCGGTCTCCTCCTTCACCTCGCGCACCGCGGTCTGCGCATGCGTTTCACCGTCCTCGATGTGGCCCTTCGGCAGCGACCACAGCAGTCTGCCGTGCCTGTCGAGCCGTCCGATCAGCGCGGCGTTGGCCCGTTCGACGTCGACGACGAGTCCACCGGCCGACGTTTCGTCGACCGTGGTCAGCCGCCGCCCCCGCCTGCGCCTCCGCCGGCGGCCCGGCTTCGAAGCGCCGGAGCGGCCGGCTGATCCAGACATGCTGCGATGCTAGAGCAAACGGCGGTACGGGTACGCTGGCTCTCCGTGCCCGTGTTGGGCAGGGTCGTAGTAAGTACATCCAAATCGTGGTGGGATTGTCGTGAACAAGGTGGTCGCCGGGCAGGCGATTGCGGGGAAGAGCACTGCGATGCAGAACGCTGTGACGGAGCTGATGCGCATCTCCCCGCTGGCGGACGAACTCGCGAAGCTCTTCGCCAAGGCGGGCTACCGCCTGTACCTGGTCGGCGGGAGCGTCCGCGACATGATGCTCGACAGGCTCTCGAGCGACCTCGACTTCACCACCGACGCGCGGCCGGACCAGGTGCTCAAGATCGTCAGCGCCTGGGGCGACGCGGTGTGGGACGTCGGCATCGCGTTCGGCACGGTCGGCGTGACCAAACAGGGCATGACCCTGGAGATCACCACGTTCCGCGCTGACAGCTACGACCGCGTCGGCCGCAACCCCGAGGTCACCTTCGGCGACAGCATCGAGGGCGACCTGCTCCGCCGCGACTTCACGGTCAACGCGATGGCGATCGACCTGGCGAACCAGTCCTTCGTCGACCCGTACGGCGGGCTCCAGGCGTTGCAGGACCGGGTGCTCGACACACCCGCGACCCCGCAGGAGTCCTTCGCCGACGACCCGCTGCGCATGCTGCGGGCCGCGCGGTTCTCCGCGCAGCTCGGGTTCACCGCGGCGCCGCGGGTGATCGACGCGATGACGTCGATGGCCGAGGAGATCGACCGGATCACCGCCGAGCGCGTCCAGGCCGAGCTGTCGAAGCTGCTGCTCGCGGACGACCCCCGGCCCGGTATCGAGCTGCTGGTCGACACCCGGCTCGCCGACCGGGTGCTGCCCGAGGTGCCCGGAATGCGGCTGGCGATCGACGAGCACCACCAGCACAAGGACGTCTACCAGCACTCGCTGACCGTGCTCGCGCAGGCGATCGACCTGGAGAAGTCCCACGAACCGACGTCGAAGCCGGACCTGATCCTGCGGCTCGCGGCGCTGCTGCACGACGTCGGCAAGCCCGCGACGCGGGAATTCCAGCCCGGTGGCGGCGTGAGCTTCCACCACCATGAGGTCGTCGGCGCGAAGATGGCCCGCAAGCGTTTGCGTGCCCTGAAGTTCTCGAAGGAGATCGTCCAGGACGTCAGCCAGCTAGTGTTCCTGCACCTGCGGTTCCACGGGTACGGCAAGGGCGAGTGGACGGATTCGGCGGTGCGGCGCTACGTCACCGACGCCGGTGACCTGCTGCCCCGGCTGCACAAGCTGGTGCGCGCCGATTGCACCACGCGCAACCGGAAGAAGGCGGCCGCGCTGCAAGCGACCTACGACGACCTCGAGCGGCGGATCGAAACGATCCAGGCGCAGGAGGACCTCGACCGGGTCCGGCCGGACCTCGACGGCGAGGAGATCATGCGGATCCTCGACCTCAAGCCGGGGCCGGACGTCGGGAAGGCGTGGAAGTACCTGAAGGAACTGCGGCTCGACCGCGGTCCGCTGGAGCACGACGACGCGGTGGCCGAGCTGAAGAAGTGGGCTGCCGAGAACGGTATCGGCGGCTGACGTTCCCCGTCATCTCTTGAGATAACTCCCTTGGGCCCTGGCTCGTTGTGCCGTTAGCCGACATACTCGCGCCGGTGCTCCGGGCAGGGGGAAATTCCATGGCGAAGCGGCCGCCCAGTTTTCTGGTGACGTTGCTGCGTCGCGGCGCGCCCGCGCTGGCCACCGCGACGAGCGAGCTGTCCGACGAGGTCGGCGATCCGACGCCGATGCGCGCGTTGCGGCGGATCCAAAAGATGTCCGGGCCCGTCGACACGACCTATCGCGACAATCTCCTGTTGCGAGCCGCCCGTTATGTCGCACTCGTTCCTTTGGTCTACCGGCTCTTCGCGGTGCCCGGCGTGTTCGGGGTCTACGTCTCCACGCACGGCATGATCGGGATCGGCCCGGTCGGGCTGGTGGCGCTCGGCTCGGTCGCGCTGTCGCTGTACGGGATCCGGTGGATGCTGCGTACGGCGCCGTTCCGGCCGCATCGCGCCGTCCGGTTGCTGGCCCTCGATCTGGTGTTCACGCTGCTCGCGCCGCTGGCCGTCGGCGCGCTCGTGCCGGCTTCGGTGTTCACCGAAGCGATGGCGGTGCCCGGGAAGCACCTGCTCGGCGAGGTCGCGTTGCTGGCGCTGGCGCTGGGGATGCCCGCCGCGGTGGGGCTGGCGCTCGCCAGCTTCCCGGTCCGGATGCTCGCGTCCCTGCTCGGCACCGGCAAGGCCGCGCCCGGCGACGCCATGGCCACCTTCCCGTCGATCCTCGGCGTGCTCTTCACCGCGACCGGCGCGCTCGTCCTGGTCGGGCTCGGCACCCGGCTCGCCCTCGCGTACGGCATCCGCAACGGCCGGATCGCCGAACGCGCCCGCCAGCATCGGGTGCTGCACGACTCCGTATTGCAGACCCTCGAAGCGATCGCGCTGGCCAACAAGGGTGACCCGGCGAAGCGGCTCGCCGAGGTGCAGCGGCTGGCGCGGGCGCAGTCGATGGAGCTGCGGCGGACGATCGAGAACGAGGCTTCGGAACGGTCGGAGGCCGGGTCGCGGCCGCTGGGCGAGAAGCTCGCGTCGCTGGCGGCGGAAATGGCGCGGGACGGGCTGCGCGCCCAGCTCGTGATCGCCGAACTCGACGACGACACCCTCTCGGAGGTCCGGCAGATCGCCATCCGCGATGCCGTCCGCGAGTCCCTGCGGAACACCCTCAAGCACGCCGGGACGGACAAGGTCGTCGTACGCGTCGAAGAGCAGGACGGCGGTATCACGGTGATCACCCGCGATCACGGCGCGGGCTTCAGCCTCGACTCCCGGCCCGCCGGTTTCGGGATCAGCGAGTCCATCACCGCCCGGCTGAACGAGGTCGGCGGGACCGCGAGGGTGGAGTCCGCTCCGGGCAATGGCACCAGAGTCACCCTCTGGGTGCCGTTCTGACGGTAAACAGGAGAACATGAAGAAAACGGACGTCCTGGCCGAAGCGCTCACCGCGTACCGCGACGGCGACCAGGCCAAGGCAGCGGACCTCGCCGAGCGTGCCGGATCCACGCTCGGCATCGAACTGCACCGGTACCTGACCGAAGGCGGCGGTGGAGATGTCTACGACCAGCCGACCGCGTTCACGGCGTTCATCCGCGGTGGCGGGAACGTCAAGCTGTATCGGCAGCTCAGCGCGATGCTCGCCAAGCGTTACGGCAGTGTCGGTTCGCTGCTGGACCTCGGTTGCGGCGACGGGCTCGCCGTCGTCCCCGCGCTCGAACAGGCGGACCGGCAGCCCGGCCGGATCGACCTCGTCGAGCCGTCGCGCGCCCTGCTCGCCGAAACGCGCAAGCACCTCGACGGCACGCACGGCCTGCACACCTGGGACGCCACCGCGCAGGAGTTCCTCGCCCGCGACGACGACCGGCAGTGGCAGCTGACGCAGTCGACCTTCGCGCTCCAGTCGATTCCCACCGGCGAGCGCACCGAGGTTCTGCGGGCGCTCCGGCCCCGCACCGACTGCCTGGTGCTCGCCGAGTTCGACGTGCCCGAGTTCGACGAAGACTCCGCCGAGTACCTGCTCTCGCTGGTCACGCGCTACGAACGCGGGATCTCGGAGTACGGCAAGAACGCGTCGCTGGTGGCGCGGGGGTTCCTGCTGCCGATCCTGCTTGGCCTGGTCAAACCGGGGGCGGACCGGACGAACTGGGAGCAGCCCGCCACCGATTGGGCGTCGCAGCTCAAGGAGGCGGGTTTCACCGGCATCCGGATCGAACCACTGGCCGACTACTGGTGGTCGCCCGCCGTGCTGATCACCGCGTCCTGAGTTCGCGAAGGACCGCGTTTAGCGGGCTAAACGCGGTCCTTGCACGAGGGGTCAGACCCGCGAGAGCGCGCCGGTTTCGAGATGCTGGGCGATCGGCCGGGGCAGGACGTAGGCCACGGCCCCGCCCGGTGTCCCGTTCCATGGCGCGGTGATCCCGGTGACCACGCGCAGCGGTCGTTGGACGCGGTACAGGCGGCGTTCCCGCTCGCGTTCCGCGGCCAGCGACGTCTCGACGAACCGCGCGGGTTCGGCGTGCACGAGGTTGCCGGTCTCGTTCCCGAACCGCTGCACGGTGGTGCCCGCCGGCAGCACGATGATCCGCTTGCGGCGGAAGAAGTTCAGCGGCGGCTCGCCCCGCAGCGGCAGGATCGGCCAGTCGGCCGGGTTGTCGGCCTCCTCGTTCGCGCCCACCGTGGCCCGTGCCGGATAGAGCAGCAGGGTGCCGAGGAAGAACCGAGCCGCTTCTTCGAGCTTGGCGAACGCCACTGGCTCGTCCGCCGGAGGCCGCGACACCTCCCAGCCGTTCTCGGCGCGGCGCAGGGTCCAGAGCCCCGGTTCCGGTACCGCGTTCGCGCCGATCCGGTAGGCCGTCGGCGCGATGCCGTGTTCGGCCAGCCGCTGGTACAGCACGTCCAGCACGTCACCGGCCCGGACGTCGCGGCCGGGCTCGCCGTCGCGTTCGACGCGGGTGCGGACGCTGTCGTCCGGCAGATCCGCGTCGGTCTGCGGCGGACGGGGTTTGCCGACGATCTCCGCTTCGGCGGTCGCCCGCACCAGCTCGCCGACCAGCGGCGGCCGGAAACCGGTGGCCCGGATGTGCTCGACCAGCTCGGGCTCCGGCGGGACGCCGTACTTCCGCAGGTAGTGCGGGACGGCCGCGGGCCAGATCCAGACGCCGTCGGTGTGGAAGGCGTTCGGTACGTCCGGCGGGCCGTTCGGGGTGAAGATGTCGGGTTGCGGACCCGGCCGGGAGACCGCCACCGGCGAGCGGAAGAGGTAGTCCAGCACGCCGCGGACCTGGTCCGGCGGCACCGGCGGCCGGTTGACGACCGGTCGTTCGCCTTCGTTGTGCGCGTCGACGACCTTCGCGTGCCGGAACGCCACACCCAGCGGCAGCCCGGCCTTGGCCGCGAGCCAGGCCGGGACGTGCTTGTGGTCGCGCGGGAAGATCGCGAGCTCGGTCGCGTACGCGCGTGGCGTCGGCTTCCCGCCTTCGTTCGGCGCGAGCCGCCAGGTCGGTTCCTGCTCGGCGTCGAAGTCGAAGTCGAAGTGCGACTCCGAGTCCAGCGTGAAGGTGCCCTGGAACCAGGTGCCGGTCTCGGGGTGATGCATGGCCGCGCGCAGCCGCGCGAACAGCGAGCCGAGTTCCGGCGGGGCCGCGATCGACACCGAAACCGGGCCGTTGCCCTCGTCGCCGACCGACCGGACCTCGAGTTCGGCGTAGTCGCCGATCTGCCGGAACTGCGCGCCGACCCGCTGCCAGCCCGGCGGCAGCACCCGCAGCAGCGTCCGGCCGATGGCGCGCAGGAGCGGGGGCTGGTCGCCAGTGCCGTTCTCCGGCCGGGCGGCCGATGTCTCGACGAAGTCGTGCCTGGTCTGCCACAGCGCCGTCAGCCGCGACGGCACGGCCGCGGTCGAGAAGTCCGTGAGGCCCAGTTCGGCCGCGCGGGCCGCGTCCTCGCCCGCCCAGCGCAAGGTCAGCTCGCCGCCGCCGGTGTTCGGCGCGATCAGGAAGTGCTCGTCGTCGAACCGGCCGTGTGTTTGCAGGCTGAAGGTCGCGCCGACCTCGCCATTCAGCACCACCCTCGCCGGGCGCCCGTTCCAGTCGCGGTCGAACCCCTCTGGCGCCGCTTCCCCCGGCGGCGCGATGAGCAGCAGTGTGCCGTCCTCTGTCGACCGCTGGGCCGCGAAGACGGTTTCCCCCCATACGGCGTACAGGCCATCCGGCCGCTCCGCCGCTTGAACCCGGTAACGCACGATTTGTCCTCTCCCCAATTTCCCCAAACCGGAGGTAAATCTAGTGGGCCGGGTAGCGGGCGTACCACCGGTCGTCACCCGGTGCGTTCCCGCCGAACTCCGCGAGCGCGTCGTCCGCCAGCTGTCCGATCACCTGGCTCAGTTCCAGCTTCACCAGCCAGTCCGTCTCGAGTTCTTCCTCCCCGTACATCGCGCCGACGAGGTTCCCGCAGATCGATCCGGTCGAGTCGCTGTCACCGCTGTGGTTCACCGACGCGAGCAGCGCGACGTTCGGGTCTGTGGTGGCCAGTGCCACGTAGACCGACATCGAGAGCGCGGTTTCGCCGATGTTCCCCTGCCCGAGCGTCTCGAGCTTCTCCGGCGTCGGGGCCCCTTTCTCGGCCAGGGCGAGCGCCTGGTCCAGCGCGACGCTCTGCTCCTCGTGACCCTGGTATTTCTCCAGTTCGACACGGGCGGTCGCGACGGCGTCGAGCAGTGGTTTCCCGCGCAGCAGTTCGTGCACGATCACCGCGAAAGCACCCGACGAGAGATACCCACTCGGGTGACCATGGGTCAGCGCCGCGCTCTCAGCGCCGAGCCGGAACACCTCCACGAGGTCGTCCGACCACAGCGCGACCGGCGCCGCGCGCATGATGCCGCCACAGCCCTTCGAGTTGTTCACCGGTTTGTCCATGCCGGCACGCACGCCCGTCTTGCCGTACGCCTCCAGCTCGCTGAAGCAGGTGAGGCCGGGCGCGCGACGGCTGAACAGCTCGCGGTTCGTGATCAGCCAGCCGTCCGGTTCCAGGCTCGTGTCCTGCGGGCCGCGTGCCCGCTCCCACGAGACGCCCTGGGTGTGCAGCCAGCGCTGGTAGGCCATCTGGAGCGACTGCTCGACGGGCACGGCGCCCGCGTGGGCCCTGATCAGGCCTTCCAGGGTGAACAGCGTCATCTGGGTGTCGTCGGTGATCCGCCCGATCCCGCCGTACGCGGGGATGAGGCCGGTGATCCCGGCCGGCCCGGCGATCTCCCGGATGCGGTCGATCGAATCGAATTCGGTCTTCGCGCCGAGCGCGTCGCCGAGCGCACCGGCGTACAGGCTGCCGCGCAGCCGCGAACTGGTCGCCGGGTCCTGAAGCCACTCACGCATTTCTCTACTGATCTCCTCGTGGATACCGTTTCGCGTCCCAGCGACGCCGCTCCTCGGGCTCGCGGGGCAGGCCGAACCGGTTGAAGTAGTAATAGGCGTCGCCCGCCATGGCGTCGACGACGCCGAGGCCGGAATACGCCGCGAGCCAGGACTCCGGCAGACCGGGCACGGTCAGCCTGGCACCCACCATCGCCCCGGTCAGCGCGCCGGTCACCGCGCCGCCGCGAGCGGCCAGCGCCAGCGCGGCCTCGGGGTCGTGACCCCGTTTGGCGGCGGCGAACAACGCCCTGCCCAGCACCGAAAGCGGCGTCCGGCCGTCGCCGATGCTGTCGAACTGTTCACCGTCAGCGCCGTCGACGTCGTTCCTGAGGTCGAGCACCGTCTTGACCAGGTCGCCGACCTCGCCGCTGAACTCGTCGAAGCCTTCGAGGAAGTTCGCCACCGCCGGCTCGCCGTTCCGGGCCGCGAGCTGGGCGCGGAACAGGTTCACCAGCAGTTCGGCGCCGTGGACGACCTCGTGCCCGGCCGCGGAACCGACCAGCTCACGGACCACCTTCATCGCGTAGAAGGCGTTGTCGGCGGGACCTTCCACGCCACCGGTCACCGTCGCGGCCAGTGCGGTCGCCAGCATCGTCGAGAACTCGGCGGGAGCCGGGCCCGCGCCTTCGGTGGCCTTCGCGACCCAGCCGTCCGGGTGGCCGCCCGCGGGCAGCGACGCCGGGATCTCGGCCTTGTCCGGGGTCGGGTTCAGTCCTCGGATCACCGACTCGGTGTGGAACAGCAGTTGCCTGGTCAGTCCGCCCAGCGGCAGCCCGTCCGCCGGATCCGCACCCGAGCCGAGCGCGTCCCCGAGCGCGAAGCCCACGTACGCGCCGAGAAGCCGCGGATACGCGAAGCTTCCGACGGGGATCGTCGGGTTGTAGAACTTCCCGAACGTCCAGGCGGCCGGACGCGGCTGGCCGTCGTCGTAGAAGTGCGTCACCAGGCCGTTGGCGAACAGGTCTTCGGGCAGTTCCGGCAGCGGACGGCCGTCGTACTTCGCCCGGGAGCGCTCGAACGACAGCGTCGCGCCGCGGACGTAGCGGGTGAGTTCGCCGGCACTCAGGGGGTAGCCGTTGTCCCTGGCCTGGTCGACCAGGCTTCTCAGGTTCGCGGTGGCCACGCCGTCGTACTCGCCGTCGAAGTACGCGGGACGCCCGACGGACTCCGGGCGCTCGGCGCCTTTCGGCAGTTCGAGGTCGGCGACCTGCCGCAGGGTCTCCGGGTAGACGTTGAAGGTCTCCGGCCTGCCAGGGTTGACCAGCAGACCGACGCCGGGAGTGTCCTTGGCCCGGCGCAGGAGCACGCGGGGCTGGATCCGCTGCCAAACGGTGTACTCCGACGGGACCTGTGCCTCGGAGGTGTAGACGACGAACCTCGCGCCCGCGTCGCCGAAGTCGCGGACTTGCAGATGGCCGTCCTTCGCCGGGGCGAGCACGTCGAGATCGAGCATCCAGTGGACGAACTCCTCCGGAGTGATCCACTCGACGCGCAGGTAGCCCAGAAGCGTCTCGACGTCGCTTTCCGGCTTCGGCCGTCCGGAGAATTGCGGCCCTGGCCGGTGATCCGGGTTGGCACGGACTGCGCCGGTCGGTTCGCCGTACAGCGTGTGCTGCTCCCAGCGCACGATCGCCGCCTTCGGCACGGGCAGGCCGGGGACCGCGGCCGGATCGAATTCGGGGTCGACGACCTCGGCCCATCGGGTGAACGCGTCGTCGTCCCCGTCGCCGCCCGCCGCCGAAACCGCCATCAACTCCAGGTCGAGCCGGATCTCACCGCCGTCGTCCGGGACGAACGCGACCGGGCTGGGGAACAGGCCCGCGCCGGGATCGGTCCCGTCGAGCCAGCCGACGGTGTTGTAGGTGACGTTCCAGCCGTCGGTCGCGCGCACGACGTACTCGCGGCGGACGCGCAGCGCGCCTGTCCCCTCGCCGCCTCGGCCCGCCAGCCACTCTTCGACTCGGCTGACGGCTTCCTCTTCGTTCATCGTCCCCATTCTGATTTCCTGGTGATTCACCAGCGGGGATACCGCTGGGACCAGCCGTCGACCTCGTGCAGCGCCGAATGGCGGTCGAAGTGCCAGAACGCGTCCGTGGCGATGTTCTCCACCAGGTAGCGCAGTTCCAGCTGCTCGACCCACTTCTGCGGCAGGCCGGGAATGCCGGTGCGGGCGCCGAGCAGCGCACCGGCGATCGCGCCGGTGACCGCGCTGCGGCCCGAGTGGTTGACCGCCCGCAGCAGCGCCTGCTCCGGGTAGTTCTCGAAGCCGGACAGCGCCGCGAACGCGCGGCCCAGCACCGAAAGCGTGCCCTTGCCGTCGCCGATCAGCTCCGGGACCCGCAGGTCCGGCAGGCCGTGCTTGCCGAAGAACGGCACCGATTCCGCGACCATCGCCTTGAGATCCGCCCAGACCGGTCCCCGCTGGTGCGGGTTCTGCTCGCTGAAGATCTCGCGGGAGGTGTTCCAGACCGGGTAGCTGAACGCCTCCGAGGTCAGCGCCGGTTCGAACAGCCAGGTCAGGTAGGTCGCCGCCTCGACGTCGATCTCGCCGGGGTGGGTGACCGAAACCAGGTCCCGCACCGCCTGGCGGACGCCGCCGCTCATCGCGGTGCCGGGGCCGGCCGCGGTCATCGCCGCCGGCAGCGCCGCGACCAGCGCGTCCGGCCCGCTCAGCGGCATCGCCGTCGGCGAGATGGTCGCCAGCGCGTGGTAGGCGTTCAGTTCCGCGTCGTCGGGGGTGCGGCGGACGCGCAGTTCCGGCACCTTCACCAGCCAGCCGTCGGCGTTGTCCAGCGGCGCGCCCTGGGTGTGCAGCCAGCGCATCAGCGAGTTGCGGGCGACCGTCCCGAGCGCCCGTTCGGCGTCGCGGTTCTCCGGCTGCTCGCGATGCGGGCTGCGGATCACGGCCTCGGTGTAGAACAGCAGCCGCTGGGTGAGCGGCCCGACCCGGCCGGGCAGGTCGAACGCGACGGGCAGGTCGGTGACGCCGTCCGGGCCGTAGGTGCTGTGGATCTCGTCGAGCCGCATCCGGTCGACGGCCGCCCCGAGCGCCTCGCCGAGCGCGAAGCCCACGTACGCGCCCGCGACGCGCTGCCAGCCGTAGCGCGAGCTTGAGCGGTCTCGGTCGAAGTACTTGCCGAAGGTGTCCAGACGCGGCTGGATCTGCCCCTCGTTGTCGTAGCCCGGCGCCAGCCCGTTCGCCCGGAGGTCGTTCGGACGGCCGCGTGGCGGTTCCGGTCGCTTGAGCGCGGCCAGCCACGATTGGCCGAGGACGGTCTTCTGGCATTCCTCGACACTCAGTTCGAAGCCGCGGCGGCGTGCCCGTTCGGCGGCGGCCAGCGGCGGCTTCACCGGTTCGGGCAGGCCCATCTTCGCGGCGGTGTCGGAGGCCAGCGCCTCCAGCTCAGGGTCGGCTTCCGGGCAGCGTTCGTAGACGTCGACGGACGCGTCCCGGCGCGGGAACTTCGACGCGGTTTCGGCGAGTTCGGCGCCGCTGACGTCCTCGAACGTCGCGGGTCCGCCGTTGATCACGAGGTTCGGCGGGCTCTCGTAACCGGCCAGTGTGGCGATGTCGACCTTCCAGTACCCGTGTTCGCGGGACGGGAGGTTCCTGGTCGAGCTGAACACCCTCAGCTCGGCGCGTTCCTCGTTGAAGTAGAACCGCTCCGTCTTGCCGGACGCCAGGTCGACCGGGACGTAGACCTCGCAGCGCAGCAGCCCGATGAGCAGCTGTTCCCTGGTCAGCCAGCCGACACTGGCGAACGACAGCAGCGTTTCGAGTCTGTTCTCCGGTTTCGGGTAGCCGCGGCGGACCGGACCGGCCTTGTACTCGGGGTTCTCCCGTTCGTCGCCGGTCTGCACGCCTTCGGAGTTGACCTTGACCCAGCCCGCGACGACTTGCAGGGGAACCCCCAGGTCACCGAGCCCGGCCTTCGCGTATTCGGGGTCGACGACCTCACGCCACGCCTCCTGGCCGGGGAACGCGACCGGGACGCTGAGCCCGCCGGGCTGCGGATGCGCCTGGCGCAGTTCGCCGTCCGGTTCGCGGACGAGCACCGACGGCGGCGGGAAGATCTCCTTCTCGGCATGACCCTCGTCGAGGAAGGCGATCGTGTTGTAGGGGACCGACCAGCCCTCGGGGATGCGCAGGACCTTTTCGTGGTTCACGCGCAGGCCGGCGCCGCCCGGTGCGGACACGTCCGGACCGTGGACCGCGCGCAGCCACTCTTCGACCTTGGCTACCGCTTCCGCCGATTCCACCTACTCGATCCTCTCCAGGCTGCCGTCGGACACGTGCTCGGCGATGGTCCTCGGGAGCACGTAGGCCACCGCCCCACCTGGCATGTTCGCCCAAGGGACGGTGACACCGGTGATCACGTGGAGCGGGCGGCGCAGCCGGTAGGTCCCACCGGCACGCTCCCGCTCCAGCGGCAGGGACGTCGTGGCGAACCGTACCCCTCCGTGGTGCACCAGATTGCCGGTTTCCTCGCCGAACCGCAGTACGACCGTACCGGCGACCATCCGGCTGACGCGCTTGTTGCGGAGCAAGGTGAGGGGAGGCTCACCCGGTGCCGCCTGCACCGGCCAGTCGGCGAGTTCCTTCGCGGTCTCCAACGGGGTTTCGTGCCCGGCGGTCATCCTCGCCGGATGCAGCAGGACGGCGCCGAGAAGCTGGTGAGCCGCGTCTTCGAGCTTTTCGAAGTACTTCGGCGACACCGGGACATCGCCGGAGTAGGCGGCGACCTCCCAGCCCTTCTCGGTGAAGTTGAGGCACCAGGCACCGTCCGCGCGGTCCCCGATGCGGTACGCCTCCGGCCAGACGGCGTGCTCGCCGAGCCTGCTGACCAGGACGACCAGGAGCTCTTCGTCGGCCAAGGTGGGATTGGGCGACGTCTCCAGTTCCGCGGCGATGTCGCCCTCGGTCTTCTTGACGTCGGAGCGGCCCGGTTTCGGCCTCGGCTTGCCCAGCAGATCCGCCTCGGCGGTCCTCCGCACGAGGTGTTCGACGTACGGCGGCTGGAACCGCTGCCTCCGGATGTGCTCGACCAGCGCCGTCTCCGGCGGGATCCCGTACTTCCGCAGATAGTGCGGCACGGACGCGTGCCAGATCCAGGTCCCGTCGGTGTGGTAGCTCTCCGGGACGTCGCCGTCGGCGTCCGGCTCGAAGATGTCCTTCCCGAGGCCGCTGCCCGACAGGATCGCCGGTTCCCGCTCGAGGTACTGCGCGACCAGCGGCGCTTCGGATTCGTCGAGTTCCGGTCTGTCGACCACCGGTGGTTTGCCCTCGGTGTAGGCGTCGACGATCCGGGCGTGCCGGAATTCGACGCGCAACGGCAGCTGCGCGCGCAGCCGCCACCAGTCCGGGATGTGCTCGTCCTCGCGCGGGAACGCGGCCAGCTCGTCCGGGTACGCCGAAGACGCCGGTGCCTTGGTCCAGGCCGGCTCGTCGTCGAGGGTGAAGTCGAAGTCGAAGGTGCCGTCGGGTTTGAGCGTGAACCTCGACTGCAACCAGGTTCCCCGGCCGGTGCCGTACATCCCGGTGCGGAGCCTGCCGAAGAGGTCGTTCAGCTCCGGGGCGGGCGCGAGGTTGTGGCCCTCGAGTTCGGTGTGCTCGCCGGCTTGCCGGAAATCGGCGACCGCGGCGTGGGCGGTGTCGGTGACACCCGTCCGGATGAGCTTGCCGATCTCGACCAGCAGCCCGCGCTGTTCTTCGGAAGTGAGTTGTTCCACGTGAATCATCGCGCCCGGTCCGGCCGGTCGAAGGAGATCACTGGCTGTCCCCTTCCGCCGGTGGTTTGTATTCGGGGAAACGTGGTTCCGCCCGGAACGACGGCGGCTCCCCGGCGGCGCGGCGGGCCAGTTCGTCCTCCCACATCTTGAAGGTGCGCTTGCGAAGCGACCGGATCAACGCCGATTCCTGCGGCTCCAGCCTGCGTCCTTCTCGCCGGGCCTGTTCGTACAAGCCGTCGATGGTCTCGTAGAGGGCGAAGATCGGTCCCGCGCCCTTGAGCTCATACGCGCGGGCCCGCTCGGTCTCCTGGACGAACTTCTCTTCGGGCACCTTGCTGATGTCCGAACTCGCCATCGCCCACATGACCTCACGCACGTGCTCCGGCTTCTCGTCGAACTCACCCGTGCGAGGGTTGAGCAGGTAACCGGTGAGGCCGCCGCCGGGAGTCGACTCGATGCGGTAGGTCTTCCCGAAGTAGGTGTAGAAGGACGGGGTCTGGATCACGTGTTCTCCTCCGGCGGCAGGCCCTTCCGGAGCCCGGTCATGAACTTCTCCCGGACCCGGTCCATCAGCGCGGCCTCCAGCAGCGCCTGTTCCGGGGTCAGCCGCTTCTTGTTGTCCTCGTCCAGTGTCCGGTTGTACGTCGGGAAGTCGCGGCGGACCTCGTACAGGGCGTGTTCGTAGGCCGAGACGGTGTCGATGTGCCTCAGATGCAGCCGCAGTTCGGCGACGTGCCCGTTCGGCAGCCGGACGTTCATCTGCAGATCGCGGTACCCGCTGTCCTGCGGACTCGCGAACCGGTCGTCGAAGCTGACGATCCGGAGATCCGGATCGGCCATCACCGCGTTCAGCGCGTTGTAGACGTCGGCCAGCGTGTCGAACTGGATCTTCACGCCCACCAGGTCGGTGAGTTTCGACGCGTCTCCGTCGTAACCCGCGATCTTCGCCTTCGCGCGGTCGTCGTCCTTCGGACCGGGCCTGCCCGACGCGTCACCGTTGTTCTCCGCCGCGATCCGTTCGGCGATCCGGTTGAGGTCGCCCTGGTTCTGCGGCCACGCCTCCCGCTCGGCGTCCAGGAACTCCTGGATCTTCCCGGGGTCGCCCTTGTCCGCGCGATCGAATCCGGAGTGGTACTGATCGCGGGGCTGCACGTCGGCGGCGATGTCGGCCGCCGCGTTCGCGAGGTCCCGCTGATCCTGGGTCAGCGGAGTGTCGCCGGGGCCGTCCTGACGGACGTCGTCGATCATCTGGAAACCGCGTTCCTCGACGTCACGCAAGGCGTCTTCGAGGATCGGGATGGCTTCCGGGTGCAGCAGCAGGCTGCCGAGGGTCATCGGGTTGTTCAGCAGCGAAGCCCGCAGGTACGCGTTGTCCGGATGTTCCATCAGCCGGACGAGTTCCGGATGCGCGGGCAGGTGTTCGCGGATGAAGTCCCGCATCGGCCCGACGTCGTGCTTGACCCCGTTTTCGTCCTCGTGAACGGCCCGCTTCTTGTCCGGGTCGAGTCCGTCCACCGCGGCCGCGACCTCGGGATCGTTCAGGAACCGCTCGCCCTCGGCCCGGTTTCCCGGTGGCTGCTCGTCGTGCGCCATGCCGTAGCCCGCGTCGTGCGGCGGCGTCACGATCGGACGGCCGTCCGATCCGATCCGCGACGGCTGCACGTCGGGCGTGTCATCCCTGGCGAACGCGATCCGCGGGTCGACGGGCCGCGCCGGCGAAGTCTCCGTCCGCGTGGTGTGGCCGTCGGTGTGGTGCGCGCCCGGGGTTTCCGGGACGCCGACGTGCATCAGCCGCACGCCCAGCGGCGGATGCGGCAGGTTCATCAGCGCGCCCGACTGCGGATCGATGAACGCGACGCCGTCCCGCGTGTTCGCCACCATGGCGATGTGGCCGCGCTCGACGCCGTTCTCGTCGAGGTACTTCACCGCGACGACCGCGTGGTGGTCGGTCGGCATGTCCCGCATCTCGCGGATGACGGCGTCGTAGTCGGCGCGGTCGGAGAACTGCCCGCCGAAACGCTCTTCGACGTGCTCCAGCGTGCCGCGGCTGTCCATCTCGTGCACGAGCAGCGGGTCGGCCGTCGAGTCGATGCCGTTCAACCGGTCCATGTACGCGCCCGGCGTGCGGGTGCAGTTGGAGCGGTAGCCGTTCGCCAAAGCGTCCGGGTCGTTGAAGTGCGGGTTGACCTCGCCGAGCCGCGGATGCCGGTCGCGGACGTACGCGGCCTGCTGCTCCGGGCTCGCCGAACCGGCGTGGATCGCGGGTTCACTCGGCGGGTTCGTCGCGACCGCCAGGGACGAGTAGTCCCGCTCCGGGGCGGGCAACTCGATCGTGTCGTCGGCCGCTCCGTGGTCCTGGGCGGGCTGTTCGCCGTACTCGGGTCCCTTGTCGGCGTCCGCGACCCCGTGCTCCGCCGGATTCTCGGTGGTGAGGTGCGGGGTCTGCGGCTCGTCGAAGCCGCCGAGGCGCGCCATCGACCGTTCCTGGGCGAGGCGCGCGAGTTCGGGAGCCTCCGCGGCGTGCCGGGCCCGCCGCTCGTCCATCTTCTGCTTGGCGGTGTCGGCGTCGAGGTAGCGCGGGTCGCCGGGAGTGACCTCTTCGGCGTGGATGACCCACTTCGGCCGGTCGACCAGCGGCGGAGTCTTGAACTCCTTGCTGTGCACGTAAAGCTGCGTCGCCGGCTTGTTGATCGCTTCCCGCTCGCCCGGGTTCTCGGCGAGCGACGAAACGTCCTTGCCGGTCTTCGAGACGATGTGGATCTCGACGTCTTCGCCGAATTTCGACTTCGTGTCCGGCGACGTCTTGATGGTCGAGCTGGTCATCGTCGGTTCGGGGACGGTCTGGCCGACCTCGTAATGCGCCGCCATGATCCCGGCGGCGCGCACGTCGCCCTTGGTGTCGATGCCGCGGATGGCCTCGCCGTGGAAGTCCGGCAGCTCGTGGAGCGCGCCGACGATCGCCCGGGTGCTCCGCTGCGCGCTCTCGAAGTCGGGATGCGCCTCGCCCCGGCGGTTCGCGTCGTTGATCGCGTAGGCGTGCTCGCGCGAGTACGAGTAGATCGCTTCCGCGGCCTCCGGCGAGACGCGGTCCTTCAGCGGGCTGGCTTCTAGACGTTTAAGCGCCTTTTCGCGGGCCTGCTCGGCGAGATCGGCGCTGTCGTAACGGTCGCGGAGGCTCTTGTGGTCCTCCGGCGAACCGCGGAAGTTCTCGTCGTTGACGTAACTCTCGTCGAGCCTCGGCGGCGTCTCCTCGGGGCCCTTGAGCCGCTCGGCGATGTCGAGGTCGGTCTTGGGTGCTTCCGGAGCTTTCGGTGCTTCCGGTGCTTCCGGTGAGTGGGCGTGCGGTGCGTCGCCTCCACCCATCGGCATCGCCTTGATGGACGTCGGGTCGTCGGGCAGCGTCGCGAGCCGCCCGGTCATCGGGTCGGCGAAGACCACCCCGTGCGGCGTGTTCACCGCGGCGACGATCCGGGTCTCGATCCGGTCCTTCGACCGCGGCGAGCCTTCCGGCGCGTTCGGTTCGGCGGCGGCGTGGTGCTCGAACGCCACCGCGGTCCGCGCACCCACCGGACGTTCGCCCAGCTCACGGGCGACGTCGGCGAATCCGTTCCGATCCGACCACTGCCCGCCGAGCCGATCACTGACGTGGTTCAGCGGCGAGCCACCGGTCGACGCGCCGGCGACGGCGTCGCCCCCGTTCATCCGGTCCTCGAACGCGACCAGCGCCTCGGCCGAGTTGGTCTGGTAGCCGTCCTTCCACGATTCGGGCGCGTAGTAGTTGCGGGTGTTGGCTTCGCCGATCGCGGGCAGTTCGTCCATGACCAGCCGGACCTGCTGGTGCGGCGTCTCGGTGGAACCGGCGTGGATGACCGGCGTCCCACCGTCTTCGAGCGGCTTCGCCAGCTCGGACCAGCCGCCGTCGGGAACGTGTTCCCTCGGTTTGGGGGTGTCGTGGACCGGGGCGTCGGCGGCGTCGATCCAGCCGCCCTTGCCGTCGGAGATCTTGGTGTCGAGGCCGGCGAAACCCTTGTTCTGGAACAGCTCCGGGTGATCGCGGCGCAGCTGTTCGTCGCGGGCGGCCTCCTCCTGAGCCAGCCGTTCCTGCTCGGCGTTGTTGTGCTCGCGCCGTTCCGCGACCTTCTGCTGGACCTCGTCCGGGCTCAGGTGGCCGTCTTCACCGGCGACGACCTCTTCGCATTCGACGATCCACTTCGGCAGATCGTTGGGCGAGCCGTCGTCCAGCCGCTTCTTGTAGTCGGGGTGCTCAGGGTGCCCCGGCCCCATCTTGACGTCGGTGACGCGCAACTGCGTCGCCGACTTCATCAGCACTTCGCGCTCGTCCTTGATTGAAGCGAGGTCTTCGATATGGCGTCCGGTCTTCGACCGGATGCGCATCTCGACTTCACCCGGGAAGGTGCTGCGCGGATGCTCGGGGGTGACCCGCGACGTGCTCAGCATCTGCGGGTCGACGATGACCTGACCCTTGGCGTGCGCTTCGAGGAAGCCGTGGATCGCGCTGTCGTTCCCGTTGAAGTTCACCCGCCGCGAGACGACGCCCTCGTAGGCGGGCATCTCGTTGAGGCCGGAGGTGATCGCCTCGATATGCGGCCGGAGCGCGTCCAGCTCCGGGCCGCCGTGGCGCTGGGCGTGCGTGATCCGCTCGGCCATGTCGGTACGCGTGTAGCTGTGCACCGCGTACGCGCCCTGATCCGACATGTTCTTGACGCGCGGGTCTTCGTGGGCGTCGCGTTTGGCGAGACCCTCGCGGCGGACCTGTTCGCTCCGGGCCTCCCCGGTCTCCGGGTCGAAACCACGCTTGTCGATCTGCGTTTCGGCGAGCGCGCGGTAGGCCGCCGGATCGTCCGTGTGGAAGTCCGGGTCGGTCAGGTACGGCTCGTCGACCGTGACGTCCTGGGGCGCCTCGGTCTCGTGCGGAGTCTCGGTGTCCTTGGGCAGGTCGTCGTCGAGTTTCCCTTGGTACGGCTGGGCCGCGGGTTCCTTCGGCGGCACAGGTGCCTGCTCAGCCGGGCGTACGGGCTCGGCCTGCTGCGGCGGACGCTGTTGCTGCGGGCCCGGGTGCGCGTCCTGACCGGGGCGCGGCGCCGGGACCTGCGGCGGCCGTTGCGGCTGCTGGCCACCGAACCGCGGCGGCTCGGCGCCGGGCGGCATCGGGCGGCCGGGCTGCTGACCGGGGTGCCGGGGCTGGCCAGGGTGGTGCCCTGGCGGGGGCGGCGGCACGGGACCGCGGTTGCCCTGGAACGGGCCGTTGCCAGGATGCTGGGGTCGCGGCGGAGGCGGCGGGTAGCCTGCCGGGCCGCGGTTGCCGGGAGGTGGGCCGGGCGGAGGCGTCTGCGGACGCGGCGGAACCCCGCCGGTTCCCGGCCTGCCCTGATAGGCCTGCGGGCCCTGCGGCGGGCGCGAGCCTTGAGGCGGCGGCGGTTGCTGAGGACGCTGCTGCGGATATCCGCCTTGACCCGGGTGCTGGGGAGGCGGCGGCCCGGTGGGACGCGGCCCCATCGGCCCCTGCTGCCCACGAGGCGGCATGGGCCCCGGACCACCACCGGGAGGCGGCGGAGGCGCGAAACCACCCGGAGGCGGCTGCTGCATCGGCTGACCCTGGAAGGGCATCTGGGCGGGTGGCTGGTCGAAGCGTGGCTGCTGCGGTCCGCCGTTGCCGGCCAGACCGGCGGCCTGGACGCCGTCGTTCGGCCGGGGAGGCCGAGACGGATCGTGCCCACCCGGCGGGAAACCGCCCGGTGCGGGCCCGTTGCCCGGCGGGTTGCCACCGGGCGCCATGCCGTAGCCGCCCGGGCTCGAACCCTGGTTCGGAGCCATGCCGTACCCGCCGGAAGACGACCCACCGGTCGAGCCCGAGGAGGCTGCCGGTGGCATCCCGCCGGACTGCGAGGGGCCCGGCGCCGGGCCCTGAGACGGACTGGACGCCGGGCTCGACGCCGGTGTCTGGGCAGGACTCGCCGCTGGCGTCTGGGCAGGGCTCGCCGCCGACGTCTGGGCGGGTGTCTGGGACGCGGCCGCCGGTGTCTGGGCTGGTGCTTGTGCCGCCGCCGCTGGGTTCTGCGCCGGTGCTTGTGCCGCCGCCGCGGGTGCTTGCTGTTGATTCGCCGCCGCGGCCTGCTGCTGACCGGAACCGGCACCGTTGTCCGCCGCCGCCGCCGGAGCGTTCTGGTGGGGCTGCGCCGCACGCTGACCGTCGCCGGTGTTCGCCGGGGCGTCCGCCGGACGTTCCGGAGCCTGCGTCGAGGACTGGCTGACCCGGTCGCTCGGCGGCGAGCTGTCCGCCGTCCGCGCCTGCGACTCCGAAGAACCGCCACCAGAGGAAGAATCGCGGCTCGAAGACGAGTCACTGTCCGAAGTGGACGAATCCGATCGCGACGAAGAGGAATCGCCACTAGAGGACGAATCGCGATTCGATGAGGGGTCCGAAGAACGCGGAGGCGTCCCGGAATCCCCGGAATCCACGTCCGGCGCCGGAGGACCGTCACCCGCGGCACCCGGCGTGTTCGCGGCGCGGATGTCGCCGATCTGGCTCTTCGCCCCGTCGACACCGCCGCCGACGGCTCCACCGGAAGCGCCCATCAGGACGTCCTTGGCCGAAAGCTTGTCCAGGTCACCGGTGACGGCGGCCTGCCCGACCGTGCTGGCGACCCCTTCGGCCGCGCCCCGCACGGCACCTCGCGCCGCGCTGTCGACGATCTGGCCGCCCACGCTGTCGGAAAGTCCCTTGGTGGCGCCCTTGCCGATGCTGCTGCTGCCCGCGCCGACGACACCGTCGACGGCACCGCTGATCGCGGAATCCTTGGTCTTGCTGAAATCCCAGCTGTCGCGGTCGCCCTTGGCCATCTGCAAGCCCTGGATGCCCGCGTCCATGGCGAGGTTCATCGCCGTGTTCTGCAGGACTTCCTTGCCGATCTTCTTCAGGCCCTCCTTGAGAAGTTTCTCGAGGAGTTCCTTCGCGACCTTCTTGAAGCCTTCCTGCGCGAGCTTCTGCATCAGCTGCCGGAAGATCATCTGGACGGTCATGCGGGTGGCGATCTGCGCGGGCGCGATCCCGGCCGTCGAACCACCGAACGTCACCGCGGCGGCCGCGAGCATCGCGACGATCTGCGCGGCGAGGATCACCAGCGAGATGATGATCATGTACTTCGTGTACTCGACGTCCAGCGCCGTCGCGTTGCACGAGTCGCCGAGCGCCTTCGAGGAATCGGCGAGCGACTTGAAGTAGGCCTCGTCGCCTTCGACGAACTTCTTCCACGCCTCGGCGAACTTCTCCGCGCCCTCACCGGTCCAGCCGCCGAGGACCTCGGTGGCGCCCTTGGTCGCGGTGTCGGCGATCGGCTGGACGGCCTTCGAGGCGTTGTGCCAGGCGTCCCGAAGTTCGCGGAGCTTGTCCTCGTCGCCTTCGGGCCAGCTTTCCCCGACGACGATCGGCAAGAGCCACTTGACCGCGTCGGGCATCTCCATACCCACGGCGCTAGACCTTCTTGTCCAGCGTCGTCTTGATTTCCTCTTCGGCGTTCTTGAACGCGGTCATCGACCGTTCGACGTTGTGCTGCATGCCCCGCAGCGCTTCGACGATGTTCGCGAACCCCTCGGAGGAGCCCTGCGCGCCCGGCTCGTAGTCCTTCGCGAACTCCTTGCCGGCGTCGTCGTTCCCCCAGCACTGGCCGAGCGAGTTGATCGCCGCCATCAGTTCCTTGCCGGCGTCGTCCAGCTGATCCGCGGCGATTCCCAGCTTGGCCGCGGCCGTGACGACCCCGTCCGGATCCGCGGTGAATCCGCCACCGCCACCACCGCTCGTCATCAGACGCCCCTGGTCAGCCAGCTCGAAGGCGGATCTTCCTCATCGTCGTCCTGCTGGCGCACCCGTTTCGGAATCGGTTTCGGCGTCGGCGGGGCCGGAGGAGGAGGCGGCGGGGCGTCGTCCTTGCGCAGCAGCGGATCCTCGAAGTCGGCGTCGGACTTCACCGGCGCGGGCGGCTCCTCCTCTTCGGCGAGGAAGTCCGGGATCGCGGGCATCAGGCCGTGCAGTGACGGCGCGCCTTCGATGAGGTCCGAGAGGTCCGGCAGCCCTTCGGTGATCGGGGCCATCAGCTCGGCGACCTGCTGTTTGACCTGCAGCGATCCCTGGCGCACCAAGCTCAGCACGGTGTTGGCCAGCTGCGCGGGAGTGGTGCGCTCGAAGGCGTTCGGCTGGATCTCGAGTTTGCTCAGCGTGCCGGTGGAGTCGATGGTGGCGCGGACGAGGCCGTCCTGCGAGACCACCGTCGCGGCCAGTTGCGACGCGGCGTCCTGTGCGTCCCGGAGCTGGGCCGTCTGGCGCTCGAACTGTTCGAGCAGCGTGTCGACCTGGTCTTTCATGGCGGCATTGCGCGCTTCGAGGCGTGCGCTGTCGTCGCCGGCCGTCGTCACTTGAGCCCCCGCAAGTACTTGATCCCGGGCATACGCCACCCGGTGTCGGTAAGCGTCACCCTAATGCCAACGGAGGAGCCGTATCGCGTGTTCTCCGTTTTCGCACGGCGAGAACGTAACCGGCGGCTCCGGCCAGGTAGAGCACGGTCGCCGCGATGAGCAGTCCGGACGGGTAGGCGTGCCACACCGCGGCCAGCGAGACCGCGGCGACCTGGGTGATGTTGAAAAGCGTGTCGTAGAGCGCGAAGACGCGTCCGCGGGCCTCGTCGGCGACGTCGAGTTGAACCGACGAATCGACGCAGAGCTTCAGCATCTGTCCGGCGCCGGTCACCAGGAACGCCGCGAGCAACGCGGCCGGGACCACCATCGGCAGCCCGAGCGCGGATTGCGCGATCGCCGCCAGCACCAGCGCGCCCACCACGACGCGGAGCCTGCCGAACAGCCGGATCATCCGGGCGGTCAGCAGTCCGGCGACCAGGATCCCCGCCCCGGCGAACGCCGCCATCTGCCCCAGACCCGCCATTCCGGCGCGGAAGATCCCGGCGTCGGTGAAGTGGTCGCGCATCAGCAGCACCGTCACCAGCAACGAGATCCCGAAAGACGCGCGATGGGCGAACAGCGCGACGAACCCGGCCGTGACACTGGGCGTGCGCCAAGCCGCCCTCGCGCCGTCGGACAGCCCGCGGGCGACGGCGAGAGCCGGGTTCGAGGGTTCGTCGACCGTAGACGGCCCGAGCAGTCCGCGAGTGAACCCCGACGCGAGCACCGCGGCGCCGATTCCGCCCAGCGCGGCGACGGCGGTGACCCACGCGGAACCGTTGTCGTCCGCGCCGGTCAGTCCACGGAGGCCGATCGCGCAGCCGCCGCCGACGACCGCGACCACCGAACCCCACGTCGCCGCGAAGGCGTTCGCGGCGACCACGGACTTTTCGTCGACGACGTGCGGCAGGGACGCGGAAAGCCCGGAGCCGATGAACCGGGCGATGCCTTCGGACGCCAGTGCCAGCGAGAACAGGCCGATTCCCGCCGCGCCCGTGCCGACGGCGACGGCCGTCGCGAGGATCGTGAAGGACCGCAGGAGGCTCGCGAAGATCAGGACCTTCCGGCGGTCCCAGCGGTCGAGCAGGGCGCCCGCGAAGGGGCCGACGACCGAGTACGGCAGCAGCAGCGCCGCGAACCCGCCCGCCATGGCGAGCGCGTCGGCGGCGCGTTCGGGGTTGAAGAGCACGGCACCGGCCAGCCCGGCCTGGTACATCCCGTTGCCCCAGTGCGCGGAGAACCGCGTGAACAGCAGCCGTCGGAAATCGGGATCGCGGACGAACGCCCTGGTAGGCGCCGTGGCGCTGGTGGTCACAAGCCCGCAGCCTAGACGTGGCCGTCGCTCGCCAGGCCGCGCCATCCGCACCGTGGGGTCTGGGGCTCGGGCCCCAGAAATTAGACGGCCGGTGCGCTTTAGGGTCGCCTCTCGGCGGCTATGCGCAGTGTGGCTCCAGCCGGACGGTATTCCACAAAGGCGGTTCTTCAGTGAGCCCGGGGGACACGGAAAGCGCACCGACCTCTGTGTCCAACGGTGCTCGTGATGCTCTTGTTCCCTGGCCGGACGATTTGTCTCCACTCGAAGTGGGATCATGGCGGACGTGCCAGCGGACGCCGAGGTCGAACCGGGAACGCTCCTGGTCGCCGCCCCCACGATGTTCGATCCCCATTTCAAGCGGACCGTCGTGTTCGTCATCGATCACCGGGACGAGGGAACGCTCGGCGTCGTGCTCAACCGGCCGAGTGACGTTCCGGTGTACGACGTGCTCCCCAACTGGGGTGGGCACGTCGCCGAACCGCAGTCGGTGTTCGTCGGCGGGCCGGTGGAGAAGAAGACCGCCCTGTGCCTCGCCGCGCTGCGGACCGGCGAGACGGCGTCCAGCGTGCCCGGCGTGATCGCGGTGCGCGGTCCGGTCGCCTTGGTCGACCTCGACACCGATCCCGAGATCCTGGTCCCGAAGGTCCGCGGTGTGCGGGTTTTCGCGGGGTACGCGGGCTGGGACTCCGGTCAGCTCGCGAACGAGATCGACCGCGACGACTGGGTGATCGTCCCGGCGCTGCCCAGCGACGTCCTCGCCTCGCCGCACCACGACCTCTGGGGTCAGGTGCTGCGCCGTCAGGGCATTCCGCTGGCGCTGCTGGCCACCCATCCTGGGGACCTTCAGCGCAATTAAGCGGTGGCGGTGTCGGCCTTCTTGAAGACGCCGCAGGTCCCGCAGGCGCAGCCACTGCATCCGGCGGGGCGCGCCGGTTCGGGCTCCGGGACGGTCGCGGCGGCGCGGTTGCCGAGCACTCCCCCGGCGGCGACCAGGGCGATCAACCCGATCACGCCGAGGACCGAGGCCAACACGAGCCCGGACGTCGTCGGCATGACGAGCGCGGCGGCGCCCGCGAGCACGGCGATCACGGCACCGGCCAGCGTCGGCAGCCCGGCGACCTTGTTGCCGAGGCGGAAGGCGTCGTCGCTGCGCATCGTGGCGGCGGTGCGCACGCCCGCGCCGCGGTCACGCGGCAGCTTCTCGCGCAGGCCGAGGAACCCACCCCAGCCGACGAGGACACCCAGCACGATCGGGACCAGCGCTATGACGAACACTCCACGAGGATAAGCGTGACGTTCCGGCAACCTGCCGGATACCCTGATCGACTGTGCTACAGGCCATGTCACGCCGAGTCTTAGCCGCAGCCCTGATCGGGGCCGTTCCCCTCACCCTGATGGCGGCCCCCGCCGCCCAAGCCGAACACCGTCCGTTGCGGTTGATCGGCGAACAGACCGTCCCGAATTCGCTGCTCTACCAGGGCACCGTCGTCGGCGGCCTGTCCAGCATCGACTACGACCACCGCACCGGTGAGTACGCGCTGATCTGCGACGACAGGTCCGCGATCAACCCCGCCCGGTTCTACACGGCGAAGTTCTCCCTGGACGCCAAGGGGCTCGGCCCGGTCACCTTCACCGGCACCAAGCCGCTGCTGCGGCCTGACGGCACGACGTACCCGCCGCTCGCGAAGAACGACCCTGCCCAGCCACCGAACATGCGGACCGTCGACCCCGAAGAACTCCGGGTCGACCCGTGGACCGGCCACTACCTCTGGTCGCAGGAGGGCGAGCGGTCCGCCGCCGCCCTGATCGACCCGTCGATCCGTGAGGCGAAGCGCGACGGCTCCTACGTCCGCGACCTGCCGATCCCGGCCAACGAGAAAATGACCGCGACCGCGGGGCCGCGGCAGAACCTCGTCCTCGAAGGCCTCACGTTCGCCGGCTTCGGCTCGCTCGTCGCGAGTTCGGTCGAGGGACCGCTGACGCAGGACGGCCCGGAAGCGAACCCCACGTCGGGTGCCCTTTCGCGCATCACGCTTCAGTCGCGCTTCGGACCGGTCCTCGCGCAGTACGCGTACCCGCAGGAGAAGGTCTTCGCGTCGCCGAACCCGCCCGGCGCGTTCGCGACCACCGGCGTCTCGTCGCTCCTGGCCGTCGATCAGGCCGACCCGACGCGCTACCTCGTCATGGAGCGTTCGTTCGTCACCGGTGTCGGCAACAAGATCCGGATCTACGAAATCGACACCAAGGGCGCCACGAACATCGCGAAAACGCCTTCGCTGGCCGAGGCCAAGAACGTCAAACCGGTCAAGAAGCGCCTGCTCGCCGACCTCGCCGACTTCAAGTTGTCCACTGTGGACAACGTCGAGGGGATGACCTGGGGGCCGCGTCTGCCGAATGGTGAGCGCAGTCTGGTGCTCGTCAGCGACAACAACTTCTCGGCGACGCAGGTGACCCAGTTCATCGCTCTGGCGGTCCCCGCGGAACGGCTTTGACCAGCGGGTTAAACTGGTCCCATGAACACGGCTCGGCTGCTCCTTAGCCTGCCGCGCTGACCTCGGCCGATCGGCTGGGACCAGCGCGGCGACCCCTCATGCCCTCCGGGCTGAGGGGTCGAGTTGTTTCTGGAGTGGCTTGACGTGGATGAGCACGGAGGATTTCGGCGATGAACCAGGCGAGCGAAGGTGCCGACGCGGCCCCTCAGCACCGTTACACCGCGGAGCTGGCGGGCCAGATCGAGCAGCGCTGGCAGGACTACTGGTCCGACCACGGCACTTACCACGCGCCGAACCCGGTCGGCCCGCTCGCGGACGACAGCGGCGACGTCGGGTCGGACAAGCTGTTCGTCCAGGACATGTTCCCGTACCCGTCGGGTGCGGGCCTGCACGTCGGGCACCCACTGGGCTTCATCGCGACCGACGTCTTCGCGCGGTACCACCGCATGATCGGCCGGAACGTGCTGCACACGATGGGCTTCGACGCGTTCGGCCTGCCCGCCGAGCAGTACGCGGTGCGCACCGGCCAGCATCCGGCGAAGACCACCGACGAGAACATCACGACGTACCTGCGCCAGCTGCGAAGCCTGGGCTTGGGCCACGACGACCGGCGCCGGATCCGCACCACCGATCCGGAGTACTACCGCTGGACCCAGTGGATCTTCCTGCAGATCTTCAACTCCTACTACGACGACAAGGCGGACAAGGCCCGCCCCATCGTCGAGCTGGAGACCGAGTACGCGCAGGACAAGCGCCGTACGCCCGACGGCCGCAACTGGTGTGAACTGACCCGCGCCGAGCAGCTGGAGATCATCGACTCGCATCGCCTGGTCTACATCTCCGAGGCGCCGGTGAACTGGTGCCCTGGACTGGGCACGGTGCTGTCGAACGAGGAGGTCACCTCCGACGGCCGCAGCGAACGCGGCAACTTCCCGGTGTTCCGGCGCAATCTGCGTCAGTGGATGATGCGCATCACCTCCTACGCCGACCGCCTGGTCGACGACCTGGACCTGCTGGACTGGCCCGAGAAAGTCAAGTCCATGCAGCGCAACTGGATCGGCCGCTCGCACGGCGCCCAGGTCAAGTTCGAAGCGGGCGAGCAGGAGATCGAGGTCTTCACCACCCGCCCGGACACGCTGTTCGGCGCGACCTACGTGGTCGTGGCGCCGGAGAACCCGCTGGTCGAGAAGCTGACCGCCGCGACGTGGCCCGAAGGCGTCGACGCCAGGTGGACCGGCGACGCCGCGACTCCCGCCGAGGCGATCGCCGTGTACCGCGAAGCCGCGTCGCGGAAGTCCGAATTGGACCGTCAGGAGAACAAGGAGAAGACCGGCGTCTTCACCGGTTCGTACGCGGTGAATCCGGCCGACGGCAAGGAGATCCCGGTCTTCGTCGCCGACTACGTCCTGATGGGCTACGGCACCGGCGCGATCATGGCCGTCCCCGGCCAGGACACGCGTGACTGGGAATTCGCCGAGAAGTTCGGCCTGGAGATCATCCGCACCGTCCAGCCGACGGACGGCTTCGAAGGCAAGGCGTTCACCGGCGACGGACCGGCGATCAACTCCGGCTTCTTGGACGGAATGGGCGTCGACGAGGCCAAGAAGACGATGATCGGCTGGCTGGAGGAGCACGGCCACGGCCGCGGCACCGTCCAGTACAAGCTGCGCGACTGGCTGTTCTCGCGCCAGCGCTACTGGGGCGAGCCGTTCCCGGTCGTCTACGACGAGGACGGCCAGGTCCACGCGCTGCCCGACAGCATGCTGCCGATCGAACTGCCCGAGGTCGCCGACTACTCACCGGTGACGTTCGATCCGGAGGATAAGGACAGCACGCCGTCCTCGCCGCTGGCGCGCGCCACCGACTGGGTCGAGATCGAACTGGATCTGGGCAACGGCAAGAAGACCTACCGCCGCGACATCAACACGATGCCGAACTGGGCGGGTTCCTGCTGGTATCAGCTGCGGTATCTGGATCCGACCAATCAGGACGCGCTGGTCGCGCCGGAGAACGAGGCGTACTGGGTCGGTCCGCGTCCCGCCGAGCACGGCGTCGACGACCCTGGCGGCACGGACCTGTACGTCGGCGGTGTCGAGCACGCGGTGCTGCACCTGCTGTACTCGCGGTTCTGGCACAAGGTGCTGTTCGATCTGGGCCACGTGTCGTCCAAGGAGCCGTACCGGAAGCTGTTCAACCAGGGTTACGTCCAGGCGTACGCGTACACCGATTCCCGTGGTTTCTATGTTCCGGCCGAAGACGTCGTGGAGAAGGACGGCAAGTTCTTCTTCGGTGACGAAGAGGTCAAGCAGGAATACGGGAAGATGGGGAAGACGGAGCGCAACGTCGTCACCCCGGACGCGATGTGCGCGTCCTACGGCGCCGACACCTTCCGTTTCTACGAGATGTCGATGGGCCCGCTGGACGTCTCGCGGCCGTGGGCGACCAAGGATGTCGTTGGCGCACAACGGTTCTTGCAGCGGCTGTGGCGGCTGGTCGTCCACGAGGAGACCGGCGAACTGCGGGTGTCCAATGTGGACGCGACCGAAGAGGATCGTAAGCAGCTGCACAAGACGGTCGCCGGGGTCCGCGAGGACTACGCGGAGATGCGGTTCAACACGGCCGGCGCGAAGCTGATCGAGCTGAACAACTACGTCACCAAGACCTACGGCTCGGCCGAAGCCACGCCGCGGGAACTGGTGGAGCCGCTGGTGCTGATGCTGGCGCCGCTGGCCCCGCACCTGGCCGAAGAGCTGTGGAAGCGCCTGGGGCACGCCGATTCCCTGGTGCACGGGCCGTTCCCGGTCGTCGACGAGAAGTACCTGGTCGAGGACACCGTGGAGTACCCGATCCAGGTCAACGGCAAGGTGCGCTCGCGTGTCACCGTACCCGCCGACGCCGGCAAGGACGCCGTGCAGGCGGCCGCGCTGGCCGACGAGAAGGTCGCCGCCTTGGTCGGCGACGGCACACCGCGCAAGGTGATCGTCGTCCCGGGACGGTTGGTCAACATCGTGCTGTAAGCGTCGAGGCCGAAAGACGCCAGCGTCGAGGGTCATGAGGCGATTCGATGGAGTTGTTCAAGGACAACGAAATCGAACGGAGAACACCGCATGACCCTCGACGGCAAGGTGGCATTGGTGACCGGCGGCAGCCGCGGGATCGGTGCCGCCACGGCGATCCGGCTCGCCGAGGACGGCGCCGACGTCGCACTCACCTATCAGCACAACGCCGCGCTCGCGGCCGGTGTCGTGGACGAGATCAAGGCACTCGGCCGTCGTGCGCTGGCGATTCAGGCCGACAGCGCCGACGCCGCGGCTCTGGTTTCCGCGGTCGACACGACGGTCGCCGAGTTCGGCAGGCTCGACGTGCTGGTCAACAACGCGGGCGTCGGTTTCGTCGGCCCGCTCGACCAGACGAGCCTGGAGGACATCGACCGCGTGCTCGCGGTCAACGTCCGCGGTGTCTACGTGGCCACGCAGGCCGCGGCCCGGCACCTCGGCGACGGCGGGCGCGTGGTCACCATCGGCAGCTGCGTCTCCGACCGCGTTCCCGGCCCCGGGATGTCGCTGTACGCGGTGAGCAAGACGGCGCTGCTGGGCCTGACCAAGGGCCTGGCCAGGGAACTGGGGCCGCGCGGGATCACCGTGAACCTGGTCCACCCCGGCCCGACCGACACCGACATGAACCCGGCCGAGGGCCCGTACGCCGCCGACCAGCGGAGCCTGACGGCGTTCGACCGCTACGGTTCGCCGTCGGAGGTCGCTGCCACCGTGTCGTTCCTGGCACGGCCGGAAAGCAAGTACGTGACCGCCACGACCGTTTCGGTCGACGGCGGGCACGCGGCGTAGCTCACTCTGCGGTGAGGCCGATCTCGCGCGCGAGGTCGGCCAGCATCGCGTCGAAGAGGACGTCCGGTTTCGAGAACGGGATCGGATAGTTGCCGAAGACCTCGAGCGTGACGTGCCCGTAGAGCCGGGCCCAGAACTGGATCATCAGGTACGTCACGCCGAGGTCGAGCTTCTCCAGCGGGAACGTCGCACCGGACTCCTTCAGCACGGCCAGCAATTCCGCCTGGAACGACGTGAGATCGTCGCGCAGCTCGGCCGGGACCACGTCGTTCGACGGCGTCACCAAGTCGTGCATCGCGAGCACCCGGCCGGCCGCGGCGAGGAAGATCCGCCCGAATGGCTCGTCCAGCCGGTTCCCCGCGTCCCCCGACGGCGACGCGAAGACCAGCGTGAACTCCTTGGTGTGCGCGAGCGCCCACCGCCGGAATCCCTTACAGATGGCGAAAAGCTGAAGCGCGCCCTCGTCCGGCAGCTGCGCGATGTCCTCGGCGAGCTCGGCCGCGAGATCCGCGACGACGTCCGCGCGAAGGTGCTCGACCAGATCGTCACGAGACCCGTAGTAGCGGTACAAGGCCGGCGCCGTGATGCCGAGCTCGCGTGCGATCGCCCGCAGCGTCACGGCCTCCGGGCCCTGCTCGACCAGGAGCGCCCGCGCCGTCCGGCGGATGTCCTGATCGGTCGCAGCCCGCTCGCGACCCCTGCGGCTGGGGTTGTTCATCCGGGCATTCTAGGTGGTCAGTGCGCCACTACCCGGGATCAGCCCAGAAGGCGAGCCTGAAGCCTGGTGAGTGGCCGCAGCGCCAGGAAAATCGGAACGGCCATCCCGAGCGCGACGAAGAAATGCACGATCCACGCCCCCACCAGCGTCGGCCCGCCCCACGTGCCCTCCGGATCGCTCCCCGACCAGAAGATCCCGTACGTCGCGATGCGCCCGACGAGGTACAAGAGCAACGACGCGAGCAGGAACGCGACCACACTCGGACCGAAGGCCGCCACGACCTGCGGCCGTCCCCCGCCGTCGTGCCCGAGCCAGCGCCGCGCGAGCCCACGCTGAACCTTCGCGCCACCGAGGAAGCCCGGAAGTGCGAGAAGCGCGTAGATCGCGCGTTTCCAGTCCGAAATCGTCATGTCCGGGACACTATGAGCCGCTGACCTGGGTAAACAGGGGGTCAACCGCCTTATCCGGTAGGGAAAACCGGAGGCCTTCTGTGGTGATCCACACGACTGGGGTGTGGATGCGCGCGAAACGTTCCCCGACGTCAGACGGGTATGCCACACTCGGTCGCCGAATGGCTACGACGTGAACAGGGGAGGTTCGCGTGTCGAACCCTGAGCAGCTCTTCGCTGATTTCGAGGCCAAGCTGGCCGACGCCCAGCGGAAGGCGAATCAGATGCGCACCGAGATCGAAAGTGTCTCGGTGTCGGAACGCAGCAAGGACGGCCAGATCTCGGTCAAGGTCAACCACGCGGGGAACCTGGTTGGCCTGGAGATCGGCCCGTCGGTGCGGGACAACCCGGCACTCGCGCAGGAGATCCTCCGTGTCGTCCAGAGTGCTCAGAGCAAACTGGCCGACGCGGTGCAGACCGGCGTCCCGTCCATCGCGGGCAGCGAGACGATGAACGAGCTGGTCAACCAGCTGCACAGCGAGTACCCGGAACCCGAGCCGACCGGCTACGTCGAGGGCGGCCACCAAACGGTGGACGAGGACGACCGCTTCGTCGCCGAAGACGAACTCGACGCTCCTCCGCCCCCGCCCACCCCCAAGCCGCCCGTGCCTCCGGCCCCTCCCGCCGCGCCGCCGCGTGCCGCGCGCAGGCAGCAGACGGACCACGAGGACGACTACTTCACCGGCGGCGACTTCCTGCGCTGAGCGGGTACTTGAGGAGGGGAAGAACATGGGTCAGCCACAAGGACCGGGCTTCCAGGTAGATCCGGCGGTTCTGCAAGCGCATCGCGACAAGCTGGATGGCCTCACCGGTCGGATCAACACGGCGCTCGCCGCCGCGGGACAGACGATGCATCCCGAGGCTTTCGGCCTGGTCGGGATCACGCTCGCTGCAGCCTTCGCGGTCGGGCAGTCAGTCGCGGAAGACGCGGTCAGAGCAGCCGCCGAAGCCGCCGACGATCACGCCGACCGTGTCGGGACGTGGCAGCAGCGCAAGGAAATTACCGAGGACGAGTACAAGAACCTCTTCAAGGTGCAGGACTGACGCATGGCTGAGAATCCCGTGATCACCACACCGAGCCCGAACTCTCCCAATCGCCTGGTCGCCACCGACGGCGCCGCGAAAGAGAGCCCGCTCGAAGGGGCGGGTCTGCTCCAGGACTTCGGTGACGCCGCGATCAAGATGGGGTCGGGAGATTGGGGTGAAGGGCTCGCCAATCTCGCGTTGGGGGGATTTTCCTTCGCCTCGGACATGTCGGACCCGCTCGGGGCCCTCGCCAAGGCGGGGATCGGCTGGGTGATCGAGCACGTGAGTTTTCTTCGGGAGCCCCTCGATTGGCTGACCGGCGATCAAGTCGCGTTGGAGAATCTGGGTGGTACCTGGAGCAACATCGGCGATGAATTGTCGAAGGTCGCTGAAGAGCTACGGCAGGACGTGGCGAAGGACTCGGCGAACTGGACCGGTCCCGCGGCCGACGCATACCGGGCTTTCGCGAACGATCGCGCCGACACCTACGAAGGTGTAGCGACCGGCGCACAAGGCATCTCGATCATGATCGCGTTGTGCAAGTCCATCCTCGCCGTGATCCGCAGTGTGGTGCGCGACCTCATCTCCGAGTGCGTCTGGAAGCTGATCTGGATCGTTTGCCGCTATCCCGGGCCCGCGATGCCGGCGGGCCTCGCCGCCGAGGGTGTTCCGATGGCGATCAAGTGGGCCACGAAGATCATGGACAAGGTCAAGCAGCTGACGAAGGCATTCGGCAATGGTTCGAAGCTGATCAAGCAGCTCGGCGAGATGTTCAGTCAGGCTTCGAGGCTCCTCAAGTCGGTCGATGGAAGCGCTGTGGCCAAGAACTTCGGCAAGGACGTTTCCGGATTGGCGAAGACCCTGGGCGACGACATCGCCAACCTGGGGGCGTATGCGAAGACGGCCGTCACCGACGTTTCGAAGGAGGTCGGCGACGAAGTGAAGAAGAAGGTCGCTGAGGTTCCTGCCGATATCGGCAAGGAGGCGGCGAAAGAGGCGACGAAGAAGGCAGGCGAAGCCGGCGACAAGATGATCAAGGGTGACGAGGACGACAAGAAGAAGGACGGAGTCATGGCTGACCGTCCCGGTGGCGCACAAGTCCAGCCGGTGTTCGATCAGCCTGGTGGCCAACGGATATCGGGGTCGATCTAGACCTGAACCGCACTGTTCGGTTTCCGGAGGTAACCATCAGATCCGCTGGCAAAACCGCAGTCACTTGCGCTGCGGCGTGGGTGTTGCTCGTCCTGTTCCTACTCGGCGTCGTGACGCTGTTTCGCTTGTCTGGCGTCCCCGCGACGACTACCGACTCCGACTCGGCGGATGCGGACGCTACGGCGTTCGTCGCTGAATGTGCAGAACGAGGGCCGGTTTCGCTCAAGGGTGCCGGTTTCTACTGGGAATGCACGGCAGAGGTGCAGGTGAATCCCGAGCGGCAGGCACGCCTGATCGAGTTCGGGCCCGACGAGTTGACCCCTGGCGATCGCGAGCGACCGATCTTCGTCAAGTACGCGAACGGTGATTGGCAGCGCAACACCGCGCATCCGTATGTGTTTCTCCGGGTTGTCGGACCGATAGCCGTCGGTGGCCTCGCATTTCTCATCTACGCCATCGGGATCAGGTCCATCGCCGGTTGGTTCGTGCCGTCGTTCACACGCAGCAAGAAGCCCGCTCACCCGACGGTCGTGTCACGCGAACTTCCCCTGGACCTGGCTTTTCCTGTTCCGGACGGTGGGGATCCGAAAGGTGTGTTCGCCGCGTTCACGTTCCTGACGGTGCTGGGAACCGGATTGCTCGTGATGGCGGGAACGATGATCGTGGCCGTCTTCCGCCTGATGCCGGACAACTGGGCCGCCTATCTCGTGGCTTTGCCGTTCGGGCTGCTGGGCGGGTCGGTACTTGTGGCCATCCCGTCCGCACGGCGCAGAATGAAGGTGGCCCAAGGGGCATCGGTCATCCCGGCCCGATTGACTGTTCGGGGTTTCCAGCAGACGGCGCGGGACGGCTCACCGAAGCAGCTTCACTGGTCCAAGATCAAGAAGTTCGTTTTCGAGGAGCGCCCGGGCGATCTGGTCGAGGTGCATCTCTCGGTCTTCAATGACGACGTGGTCGCGGACCTGGCCGAGCCGTTTCGTGCCCGATCACGTCACGGCTACCTGCTCAGCCCGTACGTGCCTCTCCACGAAGCCGAGCATTTGTCCACAGTGGTCGAGAACTTCAAGCCAGGGTTGACCAGTTGGCCGACCCGCGAGATCACTCGAGGTGGACTCGGCTTGATCGGGCCGGTGAAGAGCACGGTCGTCCGGTTGAGGCGAAAGGCCGGGGCAACCGTTCATGTGGACACTCGGGTTTCCTCCAGCCGTCCATCGGTACTCCGTGTCTTGCTGATGCTGACGACCTGTGCTCTGGTGATCTGGTCCTTGTCCATCGGCGCCTCCGGTGGGACGTCCGTGAACCTGTTCGTCATCTCCGCGCTGATGGTGGTCTATCTCGCCGTGTCCCTGTACCGAGGTCGGCGTGGGACCTTCGTGGTTCGCCAGAATTCTTTGGTCTGGCGCGAAACCGGGAAGAACGAGGTCCTGGTCGATCTCGCGAGTATCAACGGCATAGTCGTGAAGCCAGTGACTTCCGGCAACGGCCGGTGGTACTACTCCTTGCACGTAAAACCCCGCGAAGGTGACGAGTACCAGCTTGTCGACAAGGTCGGCCGCGCCGCAGCGAAACGAGTCTTGCGCGCGGCCGAGCGTGCTGTTGTCCTCCAGGGCTGACGCAGCAAGGCGGAAATATCCGACGCCCGCTGAAACGGGGCGCCGCCGGCGCCGATCACTCGGGGGGCTACGTGATCGACGCCGGCGACCCGATGCCCCGCTCTCGGCTTTCACCGGGATCGGGGCAACGTCACCGCGTGGACGCGGCAACGCATCTCAAGAGCGGGCGTGATCGCCGAAGTGACGCCCGGGGGAAGGTTATCCCCCGAAAGAGTGACGGCGTTCCGCTGCTCGCCTGATTGTCGCACTACGCGCCGGGAAAGTTACAAAGTTCTTCACATCTTCGCCGGGTGAAGGGACATGACCGGACAACTCCTGGTCATGGCATGGTTTCCTCCATGACTTCTCAGGTGCTGGTCATCGGGTCCGCCAATGCCGATCTCGTCGTTCCGGTCGACCGGCGACCCGGTGGTGGCGAAACCGTACTCGGTGGCGACACGGTCTTGTCGCCGGGTGGCAAAGGCGCCAACACCGCGGTCGCCGCGGCCCGGCTCGGGGCCGACGTCGCCCTGCTCGGAGCGGTCGGCGACGACCCGTACGGTGAATTGCTCAAGCGTTCGCTCGGCGAGTCCGGGGTGAACACGACGCCGTTGCGCACGAGCGAGCGTCCTACCGGGATCGCGTACATCACGGTCACGCCCGACGGCGAGAATTCGATTCTCGTCTCGCCCGGCGCCAACTCCGGTTTGCGGCCCGAGGACATCGATCTCGACGGCGCCGAGATCGTGGTGCTGTCGCTGGAGATTCCACTTGAAACCGTCGAGCACGCCGTGGCGAAGGCGGCCGAGGCCGGAGTCCGGACGCTGCTGAACCTGTCGCCGGCTGCCGAGCTTTCCGCGAAAACACTCGAGAACCTCGACGTCCTGCTGGTCAACGAGCACGAGGCGGCGTTCCTCCTCGGCGGCGAGGCCGATTTCCTCAAGCTGCTCGACCTCGGTCCGAAGGCCGCTGTCGTGACGCTCGGCGCGAAGGGAGCGGCGGTGGTGACCGCGGACGGTGTGACGGAGGTGTCGTCGCCGAAGGTCGAGGCTGTCGACACCACGGGTGCCGGTGATGCCTTCGCGGGTGCGCTCGCCACGTCGCTCGCGAAGGGCGACGAGTTGGCCGACGCGGCTCGTAAGGCGGTGAAGGTGGCGGCGATCACTGTGACCCGTCAGGGGGCGCAGCCGTCCTACCCGACAGCATCCGAACTGGAATGATGTCTTCGTCTGTGTTGTGCTGTTGGCTATGAGCCAGGTCACGTCCCCTATGAGATATGGTCTAGACCATGCCGTCTGAGTCACTGACCGGGGTCGCCGTCAGTCCCGGCCGCGCGAGCGGTCCTGTCGTCCGAGTCGCCGAACCCCTCGGCGAACCCGCGAGCACACCGGCACCGGCCGATCCCGCCGCCGAGGCTGCCCGGATCGACCCGGCCGCGCAGATCGTGGCGGCCCGGCTCGAAAAGCTGGCCGAGACCGCGACCGGCGAGGCCGCGACGATCCTCATCACCACCGCGGCGATGGCGGCCGACCCGGCGCTCGTCTCCTCGGCGGAGCAGCTGGTCAAGAACCAGAACCTGCCCGCGCCGCGTGCGGTGTACCAGGCGGCGGGGAAGTTCGCCGACGCGCTCGCGGCCGCCGGCGGCTACATGGCCGAGCGGGCCCGCGACGTGCTCGACGTGCGCGACAGGCTCGTCGCCGAACTGCTCGGCATCGCGCCTCCTGGCGTTCCCGATCTGGACGCGCCGAGCGTGCTCGTCGCGCGCGACCTCGCCCCCGCCGACACCGCCGGGCTCGACCCGGAGAAGGTGCTCGCGCTCGTCACCGAAGAGGGCGGCCCCACCAGCCACACCGCGATCCTCGCCCGCGCGCTCGGCATCCCCGCCGTCGTCGCGGTCCGCGGAGTCCTTTCCCTCGACGCGCAAGCGCTTGCGGTGGACGGTGACACCGGCGTGGTCGAGGTCGCGGACCCGAACGCCGAGATCGTCACGGCCGCCAAGACCGGCGCGATCGACTGGGACGGCACCGGCGCGACCGCCGATGGCCACCGTGTGAAGGTGCTCGGCAACGTCGGTTCCGCTACCGACGCCCAGGCCGCGGCCGAGGCGGGCGCCGAAGGCGTCGGTCTCTTCCGCACCGAGTTCTGCTACCTCGACGCCTCCGCCGAGCCGAGTGTCGAAGAGCAGCGCAAGGCCTACACTGCCGTGCTCTCGCCGTTCCGCGGCAAGCCGGTCATCGTCCGCACCCTCGACGCGGGCGCCGACAAGCCCCTCGCCTTCCTGGAGCCCGAAGCCGAGCCCAACCCTGCGCTCGGCGTACGCGGCCTTCGTGTCGCTTTCGACCGGCCCGAGATCCTCGACCGCCAGCTCGAGGCCATCGCGGGTGCCGCACAGGACTCCGGTGCCGAGGTATCGGTGATGGCGCCGATGGTCGCCACCGCCGCCGAGGCCGCGTGGTTCGCCGAGCGCGCCCGTGCCGCCGGTATCGCCCGCGCGGGCGTGATGATCGAGATCCCGGCCGCCGCGCTGACCGCCCGCGAGATCCTCGACGCGGTCGACTTCGTCTCCGTCGGCACCAACGACCTCGCGCAGTACACCTTCGCCGCGGATCGCCAGCTCGGCGCGGTCGCCAAGCTCAACGACCCGTGGCAGCCGGGGCTGCTGCGCCTGCTCAAGGTCATCGGCCAGGCCGCCAAGGACACCGGCAAACCCGCCGGTGTCTGCGGTGAGGCCGCCGCCGACCCGCGGCTCGCGCTGGTCCTTGCCGGGCTCGGCCTGACGAGTCTGTCCATGAACGCTCCGGCGGTCCGGGCAGTGGGCGCGAGCCTGGCCGCCACGACGCTGGCCGAATGCGAGGCACTGGCCGAGGCGGTCTTGGCCACGTCGGACCCGGTGTCCGCGAGGCAGGCCGCCGCCCAGCGATAGCAAAGGTCCCCCGCTCTCCGAATCGGACGGCGGGGGATGTCGAAATCCGGTCCACCGCTTCGACGCCTTGGTGAAGACACCAAGTGCGACGAAAGGAACCGGACCATGACGACCACCGAGACTCCGACACGGGCAGGCCGCCGGGAGTGGGTCGGGCTGGCCGTACTGGCCCTCCCCACCTTCCTGGTCTCCCTCGACGTGTTCGTGCTGATCCTCGCGCTGCCGAAACTCAGCCAGAGCCTCGGCGCCGATAGCACCCAGCAGCTGTGGATCATGGACGTCTACGGCTTCATGATCGCCGGGTTCATGGTCACCATGGGCACCCTCGGCGACCGCGTCGGCCGCCGGAAACTGCTGCTCATCGGTGCCACGGCGTTCGGCCTGGCCTCCGTGCTGGCGGCGTTCTCGACCAGCGCGCTGATGCTCATCGCCGCCCGCGTGATCCTCGGGATCGCCGGTGCGACGCTGGCGCCGTCGACGCTCGCCCTGATCAGCAACCTGTTCCTCGACAACCGTCAGCGTTCCCTCGCGATCGGCATCTGGGCGGGCTGCTTCACCGTCGGAGCGATCGTCGGGCCGGTGGTCGGCGGCGTGCTGCTGGAGCACTTCTGGTGGGGTTCGGTGTTCCTGCTCGGTGTCCCCGCGATGGTCCTTCTGCTGGTCGTCGGGCCGAAGTTCCTGCCCGAGTACCGGAACGAGAACGCCGGCCGGATCGACCTGCCGAGCGTCGCGCTCTCACTGGCCACGATCCTGCCCGCGGTCTACGGCATCAAGGAACTCGCCCGCGACGGCGTGCACGTGATCCCGGCGGCTTCGCTCCTGATCGGGCTCGGCTTCGGCGTGGTGTTCGTACGGCGCCAGCGCTCCATCGAGGAGCCGTTGATCGATCTGAAGCTGTTCCGCAGCCGCGCGTTCACGACCGCGCTCGGCGGGATGTGCGCGTTCACCATGCTGGGCGGCACGACGATGCTCTTCGTCGCGCAGTTCTTCCAGATCGTGGCCGAACTTTCGCCGGTCGGTGCCGCGCTGGCGTTGCTGCCGGGCATGCTCGCGTCGACCGTCAGCTTCCTGGCCGCGCCGATCCTCGCCCGCCGCTTCCGCCCGGCGACCCTGATCTCCGGCGGGCTGGCGGGCGCGATCGCCGGATTCCTGCTGCTGACGCAGGTCGAAGCCGGTACCGGACCGGTGATCCCGTCGATCGCCTTCGCCATCACCTGCCTGTGCGGCGGCCCGCTGATCACCCTCGGCACGGATCTGGTCGTCGGTTCCGTGCCGCCGGAGAAGGCCGGTTCGGCGGCCTCGCTGTCGCAGACCGGCAACGAATTCGGCTACGCGCTGGGCATCGCGACCGTCGGGACACTGGGCAACGCCGTCACCCAGGCTCGGCTCGCCGACGCTGTCCCCGCGCACGACGCGTTCGCCAGCGGGATGCACGCGGTGTCCGGACTGGCCGCGCTGGTGCTGGCGGCGGTCGCCTTCTTCGTGCTCAGGCACCTCCGGCACGTGCGGCCGGTGGGTTCCTAACCGAAGAAGCCCCGCCGCGGGTACTTGATGATCAGCGACCCCCCGTGCACGCGCCCGGTGATGACGAACCGGGGCGTGCCGGGGCGGCCGTTCGACCGGGTCCGGTCGTCGAGGTTGCCGAACTTGATGTCGGTGATCGAGTTGGTGTCGACGGCGCCGTTCTCGGGGATGGTGATCTCCACCGGCCCCCACTTGGCCTGTAGCTCGATATGCACCACCGGGTGCTGGATCTCGGCCTGGGAGAAGTCCAGTTTCGTGGCGCCGTACTTGTTCCGGATCACCATCGACTCGGGGACCAGCCAGTTCCCGTTGCGCTGCAACGCCGAGTACTTGCCGTTGAGCTCCATGACCTGTCCGGACGGCTGGCCGTAGGCGTGCGGGCTGGGCGGCGCCCACGGGTTCTGCTGTTGACGCGGCACCATTCCCGCTTCGGGATGCACCAGCCCCGGCAGATCCGTGAGCACCGCGTTCAGCTCACCGCGGGTCTTCGAGGCGAGGGCGCGGTCGGTCCGCTCGGTGAACTCGTCGAGGTTCAGCATCCCGAGGCCGATCGCCTTCTGCAGTACTTCGATGACGTGTTCGCGCTCCGCGTCGGAGACCCGGATGTCCCGACCGGTCAACGGCTTGGTTTCGGTCGTCGGCTGCTCTTCCTCGCCCATGCTGGGAATGGTAGAACCGGATCTCACGCGCGAGATCGGGGAAATACCCTGAACAGACCCGCATTTCTCCCCTGTGCCGCCCTGATGGCGGCGTTCCTTCTGCTGGCCGGTTGTACCGTCGAATTAGACCCGCCGGAGGCCGTTCCGGTGTCGACACCTTCGCAGCCTTCGAAACTCGCAGGCGAACCGGTGGACTACAGCGGTTTCCGGCTCGTCATGGCGACTTCGCCGCCGTCGGTCCTCGATCCCGCCACCGGCGCGACGACGCCGTTGCCCGGCGCTCCGGGCGGAGACCGGGTCAACGACGTCCTCCGCGTCGGCAAGTTCCCGGTCGTGCTGTCGGCCGCCCGCTGCGGTCCGTCGTGCTTGGAGCCGTCCGAAGTATTCGTCTACGGGGACACCAAGAACCAGCCGTGGAAGCTGGGCAAGGCCCGCAGCGTGGCCCCGTCGGCCGACGAGAGCGGCGTCTGGCTGATCCGCGACGACGGCAACGACCTCTGCCGCCTCCAGTACGTCTCCCTGCTCGGCGCCGAACGCGGCCGCGGCCGTCCGGCGAGTTGCACGACGGCGGTGCGCCAGGAGGTGTCGAAGGGCCTGCTGATCACGGTGAACAGCGGCACGGCCACCGCCGAGGACGTGCTGATCGATCCCGCCACCGGCCGCGCCGTGCACCAGTTCCCGCGGGTACTGGCGGTCACCAAGGACCGGATGCTGCTCGCCGAGCTGACCAAGTTCTCCGTGCTCGACCTGCGCAACGATCAGCGCATGCCGGTCGAACGGCCGGTGGCCAACGGCACGCCGGGCCAGGTGGTGCCGAGTCGCGACGGATACAAGATCGCCGTGCTGTTCGGCGATCCCGCCTGGGCCGGGACGAGTACGCAGACCGCCGACGTCTGGGTGCTCGCCCTCGACACCCTGACCTGGACACACGCGCCGTCGATGCCGATCGCGACCCCGCTCAAGCAGGTCGCGATCGAATGGTCCGAGGACGACGCACTGGTGATCGCCACCGACGTCGTCGCGAGCTGGCGCCTCGACCGGCCGCGGTGGACGGTCGTCAAGACGCCGTTGCCCGCAGACCGGAACCGGCAGGTGGTGGCCGTCCCCCAGGGCTGAGCTACTCAGTGTCTCTCAAAGCGCGCTTTCGGATTTCCGCAGCCGGGCCGCGGCATCGGCTGGTCGCTCACTCAGCCGTGTCAGCGGCCCGCCTCCGCAAATCCGAGGCCTCCGGCCGATAAAGACGCGCGCGCGTGTCCTCTCCCAGCCTGCCCACTTCAGTTTGGGAGATACGTTCTACTCCTCGTCCAGCCCGTGTTCGATGGCGTAGCGGGCGAGTTCGACGCGATTGTGCAGCTGGAGTTTCCGCAGCGTCGACTGGACGTGGTTCTCCACCGTCCGATGCGAAAGCACGAGCTTCTCGGCGATCTGCCGCGCCGTCATCCCCTTCGCGACCAGGCGCAGGACGTCGGTCTCGCGTTCGGTCAGCCGCGGCGGGGCCGGCCCGTCGTCCGGGGCGTCGGCCATGCGGCGGTATTCGCCGAGCACGAGTCCCGCGAGCCCGGCGGTGAACACCGGATCCCCCGCGGCCGTCCGCTTGACCGCGTCCACCAGTTCGCTCGCCGAAGCCGATTTGACCAGGTACCCGGACGCCCCGGCCTTCACCGCCTCGAGGACGTCACTGTGCTCACCGCTCGCGGACAGCACCAGGACCTTGGTCGACGGCAGTTCCGTGGTGATCTCGCGGGTGGCGTCGACACCCGACGTCTCGCCGAGGTTGAGGTCCATCAGCACGACGTCCGGCTGGACCGTGCGCGCGATCCGCACCGCGGCGGGCGCGTCCGGCGCGGTGGCCCGCACGTCGAAACCGTGCTCGGCCAGGTCGCGGGCGACCCCGTCCCGCCACATCGGATGGTCGTCGACCACCATCACCGACACTCCGGATGTACCGGTCATCGCTTTCCCCTCGCCGCGACTGGAACCTTGACTTCCCATTCCGTGCCCTGGCCCGGCGCGGTGTCCAGGGCGATGCTTCCGCCCAGATCCCGCACGCGGCCCTTGATGGACTCCGCGATACCTAGATGTCCCTCGGCCGCCGCTCGTTCCAGTTCGCCGGGCTCGATTCCGGGACCATCGTCGCGGACGCTGACCACGACCTCGGTGCCGAGGTCTTCCAGCAGCACCCAAGCATGCGCTTCGGGACCCGCGTGTTTCTCGACGTTCAGCAGCGCCTCGCGGGCCACCGCCACCAGTTCCGCGGTGACGTGCTCCGGCAGCCGGACCTCACCGGCAGGCGTCGAGACCTGCACGGACGGCGTCGCGAGCAGTTGCAGCGCGGCCCGGAGGTCGGTGGTCCCGTTCGCGCTCGGCCGGGTCGGCTCGGTGGTGACCAGCGCCCGCAGCGCGATCTCCTGCTCACCGGCCAGTTTCGCCAGCTCGGCGGCCTCCCCGCCGAATTCGGCGCCGCGTTTGCGCACCCTGGCGAGAACCTGGAGGACGCTGTCGTGGATCGAGCGGGCGAGCCGTTCCCGTTCGGCCGTCGCGGCCTCCATGCGCAACGCCCTGGTCAGCGCGTCCGCGGACCGGCGGGCCATGGTCGCGGCCAGCCCGATCACGAACCCGCTCGCGGTCAGCAGGAAACCGTCCCGCGCGACGTCGACGTCGAACCGCCAGCGCACCAGTCCGGTGACCACCGAGACCACCAGCCCGGCGAACACCCCGCCGAGCGCGCCGAACCGCGTCCCGGCCACCGCGGGCGGGACCGCCGCCCACACCGTCGTGATGAGTGGGGTGTTGGCGTCGAACTGCGCGGTGGACAGGACCCACGCCGACGTGAACATGAGGACGACGGTCACCGCGAGATCGACGCCGACCAGCCACGGCCATCGGCTCGACGGCCGCGCGTAGAACACGCTGCTGAGCACCGTCCACGCCGTCATCACGCCGAACGCCACCCACGCCAGCCACTGCTTCGCGTAGCCGTCGTAGTGGACGATGAACGAGCCGAGCGCGAAGAGCAGCGTCGTCACGCGAAGCACGATCACCCCGCGCCACAGCGGAGTGGCCGGGTCCCGCGTGCCGAGCGCCGAGACGGCTCGCCAGAGCGGGGTGTTGGTCACGACTCTGCTTCGGCCGTTTTCTCGGCGTCGTTCGGCTGCGCCGCCTGATCCCGCAGGACGTCGATCTCCTCCGGATCGGGATCCTGTTCATGCAGCAGCGACCGGATACCGGCGTTGAGCACCGCGAGCAACGGCACCGACAGCAGCGCACCGGCGATCCCGGCGGTGACCAGACCGGCGGTGATCGCGAGCACCACGGCGAGCGGGTGCAGCTTCACCGCGCGGCCGAGCAGGATCGGCTGCAGCACGTGGCTTTCCAGCTGCATGACGCCGATGACGATGGCCAGCACGATCAGCGCGCCGACGACGCCCTTCGTCACCAGCGCGATCAGCACGGCCACCGCGCCGGCGATCACGGCGCCGATGATCGGGATGAAGGCGCCGAGGAAGACCAGCGTCGCCAGTGGGATCACCAGCGGCACGCCGACGATCGCCAGCCCGATGCCGATGCCGACCGCGTCGACCACGGCCACCGCCGCCGTCGCGCGGACGTAGCTGACCAGCGACGCGAACCCGCGCCGCCCGGCGACGTCGACCCGGTTGCGCACCCGGCCGGGCACGCCGCGGACGAGGAACTTCCAGATCTGGTCGCCGCCGGAGAGGAAGAAGATCAGGATGAACAGCGTCAGGATGAAGCCGGTGACGATCTCGCCGACCGTGCCCGCCGTGGTGAGCGCGGTGGTGGTGATCGACGCCTGGTTGTTCTGCAGGAAGCCGATCGCTTGGTTGATGAACTCCTGGATCTGCTCCTGGCGCAGGTGCAGCGGCCCGTCGATGAGCCAGGCCTTGATCTGGTTGAGGCTTTCGGTCAGCTGCTTCTGCAACTCCGGCAGGCCGGAGGAGAACTGTGCGACGACGAACGTCAGCAGCCCGCCGAGTACCGCGAGCCCCGCGATCAGCACGATCCCGGCCGCGAGCCCGCGCGGGAACTTCAGCAGCATCAGTTTCGACACCGCGGGCGCGAGCAGCGCGGCGAGCAGCAGCGCGATCGACAGCGGGATGACGACCACCGACAGGTAGCCGATCAGGAACACGATGACGTAGAGCGCGGCGATCACCACGATGAACCGCCACGACAACGCGGCGCCGATCCGCAGGCCGCGGGGCACCAGGTTGGTGACGTCTTCGGTGGATTCGGAGAGGAAAGGGTTCGCCGGGTCGAATTCCGGCTGTTTGCGCTGGGGCTCGCTCACGCGCTCACCGTATCGGTCCGGGACGACGTTCTTGAGCATTCCGGGCAACGCGCACGAGTCGAATTCGCCCGAAGCGACGCTTGACACACCGCCCGGTGATCGACTCAGGAGTAACCGGGCCCCGCCAGCATTGATCACTGATCGTAATTTCGGGCTACACCCTGTGTTCTTCACACGATCGTGCCATCAAGGTGTTTCAAAGTCGCGCGGGCCTTCCGCACTTTGCTTACCTCGGTCCCGCAACGACGAAACCGAAGCGACAGGAGACCGAGTGACGAACGCGGCGAAGAACGAGGGGCGGGGCGCGGCGCGCTTCGGCCGTCTCGCTTCGCGTGCGCTGTTCGTCCTCGGCGGCGCTGTCGCCGGTTCCGCCGCGGCGTGGGTCGTGTCCGGTGCTTCCGCTTCGGCCGACGTCACCCCGGTGGTCTCCGCTCCCGAAACGAGCGTCACCCCGGTCACCGACGCCACCGTGGCCGGGCTGAACGACGTTTCGCAAGGCACGGGCAAGTTCTCCGGCGATGTCGCCGGAGCGATGTGCGGCGACCGCCACCAGGAAGCCACCACGTGGTCGATGCCGGGGAAGAACGGGTCGAAGCACCACTGCGGCGACATCCGCGCCGATGGGCACGAGGTCTCCACCCGTGTCAGCGACGCGGTCACCGACTTCGCGGACAACTCGGTGGTCACCCCGGTCAAGCGGACCCTCGGCGCTGTCGAGCACGTCGTGCGCAAGCCGCAGGACACCCGCCAGGTGCTGGACGAGACGTTCGCCCCGTCGCCTGACTTCGGCCGCAAGGTCTGGGACCTCCTCGACCCGAACGGACACGGCGACCTCGTCCCGGCACTTCCGGTCGGCGGCGGTCCGGTCGACCCGAACTCGCCGCTGGACACCATCGGCGCCGGTGATCAGGTCACCGACTTCGCCCAGCTGGCGACGAACCAGTTCCCCGCTTCTCCCGAAACCGTCCTCCCGATGCCGGCCCTCGTGCAGCAGCACGGTGCCTTCGATCAGGTCGAGGACGCTCCGGCACGCGACGGTCACCGTGGTGACTTCCCGCGTCCGGTCACCCCGGCGCCGCTTCCCGTCGCGCCGTCCATCCCGACTGTCCCCGGTGGCGGCAACGCCCCCGGTGGTCACCTCGACGGCCTGACCCATGGCGTTCCCGCCTGGCTCGTCTCGGCCGCCGAGCGTTCCCTGACCGGCTACTCGCTGGCAGGCACGCGGTACATGCCGCTCACCCCGGGCTCGCAGCCCGGCGTCACTCCCGACTGAACACCTCCCTCCGCGGGGTAGCCGACGCGCCTCACGCCTCCTGATTCCGGGCTTGGCTTCGCGTCCGCTCCTGATCCCCCGCGAAACGGCGGTGCGCATTTGTGCGCCCGCAATCGCTCCACCCCCCTCTGGTGCCGCTTCTAAGGCACCTCTCTGAACCCGAAAGGGAACCCGAAATGAAGGAGAAAAACCCCATGCATTCCTGGACAAAGCGCGGACTCCAGACCGCGTTGGTCACGGGTGGGTTGTTGATGCTGGGCACCGGCATCGCCTCGGCGCAGGAAAATGTCAACCCCGACGCCCCTGCCTCCCCGCTCGACGCGAACGTCACCGTTCCCCTCGAGATCGACAACAACGCCGTTGGCACGCCCCTCGGCCAGATCGACCTCCCCGGCTACGAGGGTGAGGTCAGCACCAAGGCCGTCACCAAGCCCGTCTCGGACGCGGTGGACTCGGCTTCCTCGCCGGGCAGCGGCACCGACGGCATCGGCGGAGGGCTCCCCAGCCTCTCCGGCAAGAACGCCGTCCCTGCCCCGCTGGCCGCCAAGGACTCGGCCCGCCAGATCAGCGGCGGGACGACTCCGGGTGGGTTCACCACCACGGACGACATCCTCAAGGGCAACAAGGTCGTCGGTGACGTCGTCGTCCCGATCCAGATCGTCGACAACGCCATCGGCGTGCTCGGCGACGCCGAGGTCCAGGGTGGCGACCACCAGCAGACCTGGTCGCACAACCAGGACATCGAGACCACCGGTGAGGGCTCCAGCCTCGCCGGGAACGTCGTGTCCCTCGACTGGGCGCTGCCCGTGCAGATCGCCGGCAACGGCGGCGGGCTCGCCGGCGGCACCGGTCGCGTGGTCGGCGGTTCCGCCAGCCAGAGCACCACCGAGACCGGCAACATCACCACGGACGGAGAGGGCTCCGCCACCTCCGGCAACGTGGTGGCCGGTCAGTTCGCCACCCCGGTCCAGGTCACCGGCAACGCCGCGTCCTGGATCCTCGGCAACGCCAACAGCTCCGGCTACGAGGCCGAGACCGACGCCACCTCCGGCGGCTGGATCGAGACCGACGGTGACGACTCCGCCCTCGGCGGCAACGTCGGCGCGGTGCCGATCGCCCTCCCGGTGAAGTTCAACGACAACGCCGCCGCCGCGTGGGGTTCGCTCGCGAACTCCAACAGCAGCTCCTCGGCGGACGCCACCGCGGGTGACACCACCCCCGGCTGGAGCAACGTTCCCAGCTACGTGCAGACCTCCGGCGAGGACTCGGCCGTCGCGGGTAACGCGATCGTGCCGCAGACCGCGGACGTCGCGAACGTCGGCGGCGTGGCCGCCAGCTGGATCGGCCTCGCCAACACCGGCACGGACGGCGGGACCAGCCAGTCCAGCGTCGTCGACGCCGGTGGGTTCGTCAGCAGCGAGGGCGAAGGCTCCGCCGGTGGCGGCAACATCGTCGACCCGGCCGTGGCCGCACCCGTCGAGGTGACCTGCATCGCGGGCACCTACATCGGCAGCGCCAACGTCGCGTCGTGCGAGAACACCGTCGACGCGAACGCCGGCAACGGCAGCCACACCACGGGTGACGACTCCACCCTGGCGGGCAACGTCGTCAACACCCAGGCCGCGCTGGCCCCCGAGGTGTTCGGCGTCGCCGGCTCGCACATCGGACAGGCGACCGCCGAGGCGTCCGAGACGAAGACCGTGACCGCCGGCGGCTACGACGGCACCACGGGCAACGACTCGTCCGGCTCGGGCAACATCGTCCAGGTCCCGGCCGCGGTTCCGGCCGAGATCTTCGGCGTCGGTGGCTCGTTCATCGGCCAGAGCACCGCCTCGGCCGAAGAGACCAAGGTCGTCTCCGGTGGCGGCGGCGGGAACACCGCCGACGACAACGGCTTCCTCAGCTCCAACCTGGGCACCGTGCCGGTTTCGCTGCCGGTGCAGGCGTTCGGGATCGGTGGCGCGTTCATCGGCCAGGGCCACGGTGCCGCCGACGGCGACACCACCTCCAACGCCGGGCACGACGTCCACGCGACCGGTGACGGTGGCGCGGGCTCGGGCAACCTGGTCTACGGCCCGGTCTCCCTGCCGGTCCAGGCGCACAACTTCGCCGCGGTGCTCGGCGGGATCGCTTCGGGCACCGGCTCGAACCTGACCGACTCCAACGCGGGTGGCGACGCCACCGCCACCGGTGAGAACGGCGCGCTGGCGGGCAACATCGTCCAGTCGCCGATCGGTGGCGCGATCCCGATCACGGGTCACGGCATCGCCGGTGCGGGTATCGCCGAGGGCACCAGCGTCAACGACGTCGTGTCGTCGGCCGGTGGCGACGCCACCACCAACGGGGACAACGGCGCGGTCGCGGGCAACATCGTCGGCCCGCAGCTGCTGCCGGTGGTGCCGTTCGCGCACGACGCGGTTTCGGTCGCGGGCATCGCGACCGCCCAGGGCACCGACACCATCGACGCCGCTTCGGGCGGGGACGTCGAGACTTCGGGCCTCGACGGATCGCTGTCGGGCAACATCCTCGACCTCCCGACCGCCGTGGACGCCAAGCTGTTCGGCAACGCGATCGCCGCGCTCGGTGGCGTTTCGAAGACCACGTCGGACAACGTCACCCTCGGCCAGGTCGGCGGCGACAGCATCACGGACGGCAGTGGAGAGGCCCTTTCCGGGTTCAACTTCCACCACCCGTTCATCTTCGTGATCCCGCTGGACAGCCACGAGATCCCGGTGCTGGCCATCGCGGAGTCGACCACCACGGACCTCACCGAGATCAACGGCGAGGACTACAGCCGCGCCTTCACCGACTCGGTCGGTTCGGAGATGCCGATCGACGCGCTGCCCACGCTGCCCTTCGGCGCGGCGGCACTGCCCGCGGCCCCGGCGGCTCCCGCGGTGCCGTCGCTGAACGGTGCCGGCACCCTGCCGACCACCCCGGCGATCGGTGGCGCCCGCGCCGACGGTCCCCAGGTGGGCACCCTGCCGGTGCAGGTGGCCGGCCTGACCGCGCTGAAGCAGCTGACCGCCGTCCCGACGGCTCTGCCGAAGTCGGAACTGCCCGAGCTGCCCGTCACCCCGGCCCTGCCCGGTGTCCCGGCCCTGCCGAAGACCCCGGCCCTGCCGGGTGGCGCCGCTCGTGCGGACGCCCCCAAGGTCGCGCAGCTGCCCGCCCTCCCGGGCCTGCCCACCGCCGGTGGCCTGCCGGTGGCGCTCCCGACCGCGGGTGCTCTGCCGACCGCCGGTGGCCTGCCGGTGGCGCTCCCGACCGCGGGTGCTCTGCCGACCGCCGGTGGCCTGCCGGTGGCGCTCCCGACCGCGGGTGCTCTGCCGACCGCCGGTGGCCTGCCGGTGGCCCTCCCCACGGCCGGCGCCCTCCCCACGGCCGGCGCCCTGCCGACCGCGGGCTCGCTGCCGGTGCAGCTGCCCACCTCGGGCACCCTGCCCGTCGTGAGCGGCACCCCGGCGATGCCGACCGCGCAGGTTCCGGCTCTGGCGGGCGTCGACTCGTCGCCGCTGAGCATGTTCCAGCGTTTCATCGGCACCCTGACCGGCAAGAAGTTCCACACCATGTGAACCTGCCAGTCGGCTAGCGCCACTGAATGAACCGAATGACCGAAGCGGGCCCGGGAGTCACTCCCGGGCCCGCTTCCTTTTGTCGTGAGTACATGAAGGCCTCCTTCATGTACTTGGGGAGAGCCGTCTGCGCTGTCCAGCACCGCTCTTTCGCTCCAGCCCTTCAGGACATTCTGCTGGCTCGCGTCGATAACCCCATTTGCCAATCGCGACAGGCAGGCGGTCGGCTGGCGCGTGTCTCGCAATCGAGGCCGGACGTTCCCAATGCCACATTTGAGACGCTCAGCGTCTCTAATGCGACATTGGGAACATCAGCCGAGGCCATGCGGTGAGCGAACCGCCGGGTACTCGGTCAGTCCGAGCCAGTCGCGAACAGCGCGTCCTGAGCCGCGCCCATCGCGGTCAGCACCGCACCCTCCAGTACCGCGCCCCCGCCGACGGTCCCCGCCCGCACCTCGGTCCGCAGCGGCGAGATCTCCGCGAGCCGTCGGCTCACCCCGGCCGCCAGCGCGTCGCCGCCCGCGCGGCCGATTTCGCCGCCGAGTACGACGCAGCCCGGATCCAGCACCGCCGTGACCGCGGCCGCGCCGATCGCGATCCGTTCCGCGACGATCTCCAGGAACGCCTCCGAGCCGGTTTCGATCGCGTCTCTCACGGCCGCCGCGGCCGCGGCGGCGTTGTCGGCGGGCGAAGCCGCGATGCCGTGTTCGCGAGCCAGTTCGCAGATCGCGGCGCTGCCCGCCAGGGTGTGGAAGCCGCCGTCGCAATCGGTCGCCGTCGGGAGCCGTCCGGGTCCCAGCGTCGGCAGGAACCCGATCTCTCCCGCGCCGCCCGACGCACCCCGTCGCAGCGAACCGTCGAGGACGACGGCCGCGCCGACGCCGAAACCGAGCCACAGCAGGACGAACGTGTCCCGGTCGCGGGCGGCGCCGAGCCGTTGTTCGGCGGCGGCCGCGAGGTTGACCTCGTTCTCCAGCAGCACCGGGATGCCCAGCCGTCGCCGGAGTTCGACGACGAGTTTTCCGTGCCACGCGGGCAATCCCCCGGCGGGCCGCAGTCCCCCGGTCGCCGGGTCGACCAGACCGGGCGCACCGACGGCGATCGTGTCCAGCGTGGTCGCGCCCGCCTCGGCGGTGGTCGCCTCCAGCAGGGCGATCGCGCGCTCGACGGCCACGTCGGTGTCGACGTCCAGGTCGAACGGCAGCGAGGCCTCCGCACGGGTCTGTCCCAGCAGGTCCGCGACCGAAACGGCCATGCCGTGCGTGCGGACGTCGAGCCCGGCGAGGTACGCGCGTTCGGCGACGATGCCGTACAGCTTCGCGTTCGGCCCGCGGCGTTCGGCGCCCGCTTCGCCGACGACGGAGATCAGCCCGGCGTCCTGAAGGCGCTCGACGAGGTCGGCGACGGTCGGCCGGGAGAGCCCGGTCAACGTCTTGAGCTGTGTGGCCGTCAGTGAACCCTCGCGCTGGAGCAGGTCGAGGGCGAGACGGTCGTTGATGGCCCGCGCCGTGCTCGGGGAGGCGGACGGCATCCGGATGACACTCACCGGCAGATCCTCCCAGAATTAATTATCAGGTTCCCTTCCTGATAGTTTACGCTAGCGCCGTCGAGTCGTCTTGTGGACCTTGGGGGCCCAGTGAGTAGTGCAGTGGAAACCGTTGCCGGGCCGACGCGGCGGGTGCGGCAGGCGCGGGTCGCCACCGCCGCCATCTTCGCCGTGCACGGCGCGGTGACCGGCAGTTTCGCCACCCGGATCCCGTGGATCCAGGAACACGCGGGGATCAGCGCCGGCCAGCTCGGCCTCGCGCTCGCCTTCCCCGCCATCGGTGCCTCGCTCACCATGCCGCTCGCGGCGCGCATCGGGCATCGGCTCGGCGGCCGCCAGGGGCTGCGGATCCTGCTCGCGTACTGGACGCTGGCGCTGATCCTCCCCGCCCTCGCGGGAAACCTCGTCGCCCTGTGCGCCGCGCTCTTCGTCATGGGTACCGCCGCAGGTACCTCGGACGTGCTGATGAACGCGCTCGGTGTCGACGTCGAGGAGAAGATGGGCAAGTCGGTCATGTCGGGCCTGCACGGCATGTGGACCACGGGCGCGCTCGTGGGATCCGCCGCCGGAGCGCTCGCCGCGCACGCCGCGCTGGACGCCCGGGTGCATCTGGCGATCGCGTCCGCCGTGCTCACCGTCGCCGGAGTGCTCATCTGCCAGGGTGTGCTCGACGTCCGCAGCGCGCCCGACGAGAACCCGCCGCCGAGGTTCGCGTTGCCGCCGAAGTCGGCCGTGATCATCGGCGCCGTCGCGTTCTGCGCCGTCTTCGCCGAAGGCGCGAGCCTGGACTGGTCCGCCGTCTACCTGCGTGACGTCCTCGGCACGTCGCCCGGTATCGCGGCGGCGTCGACCACCGCGTTCACCTGCACGATGGCGGTGGCCCGCCTGTCCGGTGACGCGCTGGTGAGGCGTTTCGGCTCGGTCAGCACGGTCCGCGCGGGCGGTGTCCTGGCGACGGCGGGCGGGCTGCTGGTCGTGCTGGCCACGCATCCGGTGATGGCGATGGCCGGGTTCGCGTTGATCGGGCTCGGTGTCTCCGTCGTCGTGCCGCTCGCCTTCGCGGCGGCCGGACGCAGCGGGCCGACGCCGAGCCAGTCGATCGCGGGCGTCGCGACCATCACCTATTCGTCCGGGCTCGTCGCGCCGTCGCTGATCGGCGGCATCGCCGACCTGACGTCGCTGACGGTGTCCTTCGGGCTGGTCACGCTGCTGGCGCTCGGGCTGGTGGCGGGCGCCGGAGTGCTCCGGTCCCGCTAGCCGAACTGGAGGGAACGCTTGGCGAGGCCGTGCCAGTAGCCGTCGATGACAGTCCGAGGTACGTATTCCCGCCGAGGACTCATCGGCGCAGTCTCGCCCTTTCCTTCGGAAGAACTCGCGCCGAGCGAGACGAACAGCGGCGCGAAGTGCTCGATCCTGGGGTGCGCGATGGCCGCGGCGGGCGCCTTGTGCTGGAAGTCCAGCAACGCGTCGAGGTCGCCCTCGCGCAGGGTTTCCGCACCCCAGTGGTCGAATCCGCTCGACCACGACGGCGGCGCGCCATCGGTGCCGTCGGTCTGGCTCATCGCGCTCAGGTTGTGCGTGAAGAAGCCGCTGCCGATGATCAGCACGCCTTCGTCACGCAGCGGCGCGAGTTTCCGGCCGAGGTCGAACAGCTCCCGCGGGTCCAGCGACGGCATGGACACCTGAAGCACCGGAATGTCGGCGTCCGGGTACATCTCCACGAGTGGGACATACGCGCCGTGGTCGAGACCTCGGTCCGGGGCTTCGTGCACAGGATGCGTCGAGCGCAGGAGTTTCCGCACCTTGTCCGCCAGCTCGGGAGCGCCGGGCGCGGCGTATTTCACCTGGTAGTAGCGATCGGGGAAACCCCAGAAGTCGTAGACCAACGGCACCGTGGTGGTGGCGCCGAGGGTCAGCGGTGCCTCTTCCCAGTGCGCGGAGACGACGAGGATCGCCTTCGGCTTTTCGAGGTCCACCGACCAGCCGGCGAGCTGCCGGGTCCAGGTGGCGTCGTCGGCGAGCGGCGGTGCGCCGTGGCTGAGGTAAAGCACCGGGGTCATGTCAGCTCCAGGTGTTTGAACTTTCAACTACCAGGATAGACGACGCCGCGGTGTTCCGCCTTATTCCCGGGCGAGGTTCGCCGCCATGCGTTCCAGTACGCCGACGGTCGTCCGGTAGTCGTCGTCGCCGATGCCTTCGGTCACGCGTGCGCGGAACTTGCCGACTTCGGTCTTGATCCGGGCGTGCGCCTCCCGTCCGGTCGGGGTCAGGCCGTCCCGGTCGTCGATCCAGCCGCGAGCGCGCAGGTCCGTGACGGTCTCCTGGTGCTCGCCGAACGGTGACAGTGCCTCGTCGACCCGGTCGCCACCGTCGATCGTGTTGAGGACCTGCCAATGGCGGCGGGTCAGCGCCTCGACGGCGAGGATCCGGTCGAGGGAGGATTCGAGGGCCTGATGAAGGTGGGCGAACCAGAAGCCGATGGGTTTCATGGATACTCCTTCATGTCGACAGCAACTATATGTAAAAGTACATCCACTTGGTGAGGGTGAGCAATGACGGACGCCGTGGCGGACGTGGAACGCGCGATGATCGCCATCCGGCGGAGCCAGGCGAGGCGGTCGCTGTCGAAACTCGCCCGCGATCGTGCCGAATCGATGCCGGACCAGGCCGTTCAGGGACTGCTCGACGCTGTCGAGGCGGCCGAGGAGAGCGGCGAGCCGGGCACGGTCACCAGCCTCGCGGCGGCGCTGACCATCGACCAGCCGCGCGCGAGCCGTCTGGTCGCGCGGGCCGTCGAGGGTGGCTTCCTCCGGCGTGAAGCCGATCAGCGTGACGGCCGCCGCGCCGTCCTGGTGCTCACCGACAGCGGACGCGCCGAGGTGACACGCATGCACGAGTTCCGCCGCTCGGTGTTCGCCGAGGCGATGGCGGACTGGCCGGACGAAGACCGTCGCGAGTTCGCCCGGCTGCTGACCGCCTTCGTCCGGAACTACGGCGCGCTCGGGTAGGACTTCGCTGATTTGGCGCCAGTCGCCGTCGACGGCGTTATGGTTCGGTGTGCAGGTCAATGCGATCTATTACCCGTGGATGCACTTCCAGGACGACAAGTGGGTCAAGCTTTCCTTGCTCACGTGGGACTCAGTTGCGCGAGTGCGGGCACGCGATGTCGATGATCGGGACAGTGATTTGGTTCGGCAGGTCGTCAACGAGACGGATCTGCTCAAGACAATCTCACCAAGCCAGCACGATCTGACCGCGGTGGCGAACACTTTCGGCGATGTCTTGGACGCCTATGGCGGCCGGATCAGCAAGCGGCACGGGCTGAACCAGGACAACTGGCGGGAAGATGTCGGGAGTTACGGGGCGCCTGCGAGTAACTCTGGCTTCGGGCTCGCGGGTGCTCCGAAAAACCTCACCTGGGTCTATTGCGGTGCTCGGGAGAGTAAGATCGGCGACGCACTGCGAAACCAGCTTGTGGGACGGCGTCTGGGGCTGCCTCACGGCCCATGGCTGGGAATGAATCCGGTGCTGGCTTCGGTCTACCTGGCCACACTCGCCGACGCGATCGCCCGACACAATCGGATCTCACCGGTGACGGATGACAGTCGCATGCACAAAGCGGCCGGAGCCTTGGACCGCTTGGCTGAACTGCTCTTCGAAGACGGCCCCGTCCCCGCGTTACCCGACCCCGAAAGCGCTTTCGCCCACGTGGCACTGCAAGCGGTGATCAAGCCCGACCGTCTGGCTGAGGTGCCGGTCGCCAGTCTGATCAGATTTCGGGAAAGGTATACGGCCGAGCTGACCGCGTTCCGCGGGCACATCGCTGATCTGGCTGACGAGCTGGGCGAGATCGCGACGGTGGAGAATGTCGAATTCGCCGACGCCCATCTGAAGTCCCTGTACCGCAGCAAGACCAAGCCTCACTTGGACGAGTTGCGAAGGGCGCTTCGCGGTCTTGGCGTCGAGTCGACTACTGGCGTGCTGGAACTCCGGCTTGACCTCGGCGTCGCCGCCGGCACGGTTCTCGGTGGTGGCCTCGCCGCGGCAGGCGGACAGGCGGCACTCGCCGGCACGGCCGCCGCGATAGCTGTCGTGCCTTACCTGGCGGGCCGCTTCAAAGCCCGCCAGGCCGCGATCACGTCTTCGCCAGTGGCGTACCTGATGGCCGCCGACCGCAGGCTCTGACCGCCTTCGTCCGGAACTACGGCGCGCTCGGCGTGAAGTAGTTCACCAGGTTGCCGTCGGGGTCGCGGAACAGCAGGGACCGGTTCCCCCACGGCATCGTGGTCGGCTTCTGCACGATTTCGGCCAGGTCGGCCAGCTGTTCGCACTCCCGGTCGACGTCCTCGACCCGGAACTCGAGGATCGCGGTCCGGTTCGACTCGGGCACCGCGGCGCCCGCGCCGAACAGGGTCATCGTCTCGGCGCTGCCGATGGCGAGGGTGCACGAAGGGCCGGCGATTTCGGCGAACTGCTCGGAGCGCCATCGCGCGTCGATGCCGGTCACCTTCTCGTAGAACCCGGCGAGGCGGGCGACATCGTTGCTGATCACGCGGACGGAGACGAACTGCACGGCAGGTCCTTTCGGAATGGAAAGAGGAACACCGGCCACGCTAAGAGCAATACTGGACACAACCCGCCCGGTATTGGGAAGCTCCCGGTGTGACCCGGCCCATCGCCCGTGTGCTCGCCCTGCTGGAGATCCTCCAGAGCGGGGGCACCCGCACCGTCGCCGAACTCGCCGGGCGGCTCGACGTGGACGAGCGGACCGTCCGCCGCTATGTCGAACACCTCCTCGACCTGGACATCCCGGTGCGTTCGGTGCGCGGCCGGTACGGCGGGTACCGCCTCGCCCCCGGCTACCGGATGCCGCCGCTGATGCTCACCGACGAGGAGGCCATGGCAGTCCTGCTCGGCCTGGTCGCCGGGCGGCGTGCCGGGCTGATCACCACCTCGGTCGCGGCGGCCGAGAGCGCGGTCGCGAAGGTCCGGCGGGTGTTGCCCGAGGCCTTGGGCCGTCGTCTCGACGCGCTGCTGGAGACCGCCGACTTCACCGCGCCCACCCGGCCCGCCCTCTCGGCGGAGGCCGAGGTGCTGCTCACCGTCGCGGAAGCGGCGCGGGATCGCAGGCCGGTCGGACTCGCGTACCTCGCCGGTCACGGCGGCGCCAGCGAACGGGTCGTCCATCCTTACGGCGTCGTCGCGCACTCCGGACGGTGGTATCTGACCGGCTTCGACTCGGTGAGCGGCGAGGTGCGCACGTTCCGCGTCGACAGGATCAAATCGGCCGAGGCGCGGGCCGGGACCTTCGAGGTACCCGCCGGATTCGACCCGGCCGAGCGAGTGCTGACCGCCCTCGCCGAGACACCGCACCGGCACGAGGTGTCCGTGTGGATCCAGGCGACCCCAGAGCAGGTCCGGGCCGTCTTCCCGCCGTCCGTCGCGATCCTGGAGACCGACGGCGACCGGGTCCGTGCCCGGATCAGGGCCCAGCGGCTCGACTGGATCCCGTCGCTGCTCGCCGCACTCGACCGGCCGTTCGTCATCGAGCGGCCCGCGGAGCTCCGCGACCTGGTCACCGCGCTGGCGAATCGGCTGTCAGAGCGGGCGCGGGAAGGGTGAGCGCCGAGTGCGCGGGCTCTTCCGTGTCTTCGGGCAGCATCGACAGTTCACGCAACGCGGCGTTGCGCTGCTCCAGTGCTTCGGGCGTGCTCGGGAACATGGTGGAGTTCCCCGTGGTGACCAGTGCCTGGTTCAACTCCACGAACTCCCGCGTGCCCTGTTCGTAGGCGGCGAACGCCGCCGTGTGATCGGCCGTCATGGCCAGCTCGCGGGCCAGCATGTAGGCGCCGACCAGTGCGGTGCTCGATCCCTGCCCGGTGAGGAACGACGGGGCGTGCGCGGCGTCGCCGACCAGGGCGACCCGGCCGCTGGACCACCGCGGCAGGCGGATCTGGCTCACGACGTCGAAGAAGAGATCGTCCGCGGCGCGCATGGCGTCGACCATGACCGGGAGGTGCCACCCGTCCCCCTCAAAGACCGAGGCGACCAGGTCACGCTGCGCGGCGGGATCCCGGAAGGCGTGGATGGGCGGTTCTGGCCGGGCGAAGTTCAGGAAGCCGTGCACCGTGTCGCCGTCTCCCGCGGCGTAGAGCGCCGCGGACCGGCCAGGGGTGTTCCAGAGGACGCCCTCGTGCGAGAGCCCGAAGTCGTTTCGCATGGTGAAGCCCGCGAAGCAGTAGCCGATGTAGTGATGGAACTGCTCTTCCGGACCGAACACCAGCGCGCGGGTCTGCGAGTGCAGCCCGTCCGCGCCCACGACGAGGTCGAAGGTGCGTTCGGTTCCGCCGCGAAAGCGCACGTCCACGCCGTCGGCGTGCTGGTCGAGTGTGTCGATGGAGTCGTTGAAGAGGAACTCGATGTCGTCGCGGACCGTGTCGTAGAGGATCGACGTGAGGTCACCGCGGGGTACCTCCAGGTCGCGGCCGGCGACTCCGCCTGTCACGGCGTCGGGCCGGAGCGAGGTGATCAGTGCGCCGTCGGCGTCGAGGAAGGCGAGCCTGCGAGTGCTGATGTGGGCGTCCTGGAGCAGGGGAAGGACGCCCATGTGCCGGACGACGTCCAAGGCGGTGCCGCGGATGTCGATGGGATAGCCGCCGCCGCGTACCGCGTCCGCCTTCTCGACGACTGTGACGTCGAAGCCGTAGCGACGCAGCCAGTAAGCGAGTGCCGGACCCGCGATGCTGGCGCCGGAGATCAGGACAGTGCGCATGAGTGCTCCTTGGATAGGTAACTTAGGTATCCTTACGGGCCCAAGGCAACTATATACCTAACTTAGGTATCTAAACGAGGTGTGATGGAAGACACTGGCTCCCCGAAACTCGACCTGATGGCGGTACTCCCCCGCCTCACCCAGCTCGGCACCGTGCTCAACCGCAGCCATTTGGTGGAGCGGGCGATGGAAAGCGCCGGGATCACCCTCGACCGGCCGGCGATGACGGTGCTGGTCACGCTGCACATGGCCGACCGGCCGCTGCGGGTCGGGGAGATCGCCGAACGGATGCAGGTCGTCGGGCCGCATGTCACCCGGCATCTCAACGGCCTCGAACGGCGTGGGCTGGTCGTCCGGATCGCGGACCCGGACGACCAACGGGCACGTCTGATCGAGCTGACCCCGGACGGGAAGACGATCCCCGACCGGTACCTGCGGACCCTGCTCGGCTGGTTCGGCGACGCGATGACCGACTGGTCTGAGGAGGACCGCAAGATCTTCGGGGCCCTCCTCGGACGCTTCGTCGACGACCTCACCACCCGGCTGGCGGTCGTTGACGACGACGAGACGGCAGGCGGCTAGCCGCCTGCCGTCCCGGTTCTTTCACTTACCGCAGAACACCGTCTTGAGCAGCTTGTTCAGCTCCGCCGGGAACTTCTGCCCCGCGTCCGCGGCCTCTCCGGCGGTGATCGAGGCGGTCAGCGTCTTGCTGCCGTCCGGCGTGCTGTACATCAGCGCCGCGTAGCCGTTGTTGCTGCCGTTGTGGTTGAGGATGGTGCGGGGGCAGCCCGGGCCCAGGTCCTGCGTGAACTGCCCGAGGCCGTAGAAGCCGTAGAGGCTTTCGCTCTGCGGGTGCGTTTTGCGCATCTCGGTCAGCAGCCAGGCGGGGAGGAGCTTGCCGCTCTGCAGTGCCGAGAAGTACGTCTGGAGATCTTTGGTCGTCGAGATCATGTCCCCGGCGGCGGAGGCCCAGGACGGGTTCTGGTGGGTGACGTCGATCGTCTTCCACTGTCCGGCGTCTTCGTAGGGGTAGTAAGCGTGGGCGTACGGCTTGGGCATCCCTGACCAGGATCCCGGCGACAGCGTGTCCCGCAGCTTCAGCGGCCGCAGGATCCGCCGGTCCAGTTCGTCGGCGAAGGGGCGGCCGCTGAGCTTCTCGACCAGCAGCCTGAGCACCACGGAGTTGGTGTTGGAGTAACTCCAGCCCGCCCCCGGCTCGAACCGCGGCGGCTTGGACAGTGACAGCTTTACCAGGTCCTCCGGCTGGTAGGTGTGGAAGCGCTTCTTCACCCATTCGGGGCCCGACCACGGGATCCCCGGCACGATCGTCCCGTCCGGGAAGTACTCGCCGGTGTGGTTGAACAGCCCACTGGTGTGCTGCAACAGCATCCGCACGGTGATCCGCTTGTCGAAGCCGAACCGGGGCAGGAATCCCGCGATCGGGGTGTCGAGCCCGATCTTGCCGTCGGCCACCAGCTGCATCGTGAGGGTCGCGGTGAAGTTCTTCGAGGTGCTGCCGACGCGGAAGTGGCCGTCGGTCGGTGGCTTCGCGGTCCCGCCCAGCTCGCGCACCCCGGCACTGCCGGTCCACTCGCCGCGCTCGTCGCGGACGCGCAACTGCATCCCGGCGAACCCGGCGTCGACGAATTCCTGGACGGCCTGCCGCAGCTCCGGCCGATCCCGTCCGGCGGCGGACGCCGTCGGCACGGCGACGCCCGCCAGCAGCGTGGCCGCCAGCGCCGTCACCCCCACGCGCTGGAAGATCTTGTTCTTGGTACCCCTCAGTGACTTGGTCATGTGACCACGTTCGCGTGCCGCGCTGACACGGCGCAGTCACCGCGCTGACACGGCCAAAAGTGGTTTGCGTTGAACGCAATTACTCCTTATTGATATTGCACTGGAAATCATGTCCCGGGGCCTCGATACTGGATTTCAGAAGCCTTCGGCAGCGGATATGCCGATCACCATCCCCGTCAGTACAGGAGTTCAGTCATGCCCAGAATCGTGCGCCCGACCGCCTACGGCACCCCCGATGTACTCGCCGTGACCGAGACACCCATCCCGCGAGCGGCCGCCGACGGGGTGGTCGTCGAAGTCCGGGCCGCGGGGGTCAACCCGATCGATTGGAAGCTCTACAGCGGGGCCTTCCACGACGTGGACGACGACCACAAGGACGCCGCCGGGATCGCCGCTTCGATGCCCGCCATCGGTCTCGAGTGCGCGGGCGTCGTCACCGAGGTCGGTCCGGAGGTCACCGGCGTGCAGGTCGGTGACGAGGTCGTCGTCTACCCGGTGACGGCCGCCTATGCCGACTACGTCACTGCTCCGGCCACCTCGATCATCAGCAAGCCCGCCGGGCTCGGATGGGCGGAGGCCGGGTCGCTGATCCTGACCGGCACCACCGCGGTCCACGCGCTGCACGCCGCCGGCGTGGGTGAAGGCGACACGGTGCTCGTCCACGGCGGTTCGGGCGGGGTCGGCCTGATGGCCGTGCAGCTGGCCGCCGCCCAGGGCGCGACGGTGATCGCCACCGCCGCCGAGCGCAACCACGCGTTGCTGCGAGAGCTCGGCGCCGTCCCCGTCGTCTACGGCCCCGGGCTCGCCGACCGGGTGCGCGCCGTCGTGCCGCAGGGCGTCACCGCCGCGGTCGACTTCGCCGGTACCGACGAAGCGCTCGACGTCTCACTGGAACTGGTGGCCGACCCCGCGCGGATCTCCTCGATCACCGGAGGCTCCCGCCGCGCCGAAACCGGCATCAAGCGGCTCGGCTACGGACCGGGAGAGGACGCGGGCGCCGAACTCCGCGACGCCGCCCGCGGTGACCTCGTCGAACGCGCCGGGTCAGGCTCGCTGCGTGTCATCGTCGATTCCACCTTCCCGCTCGCCGAGGCCTCGAAGGCTCACGAGGTCGGCATCGCCGGACACGCCCCCGGCAAGCTCGTGCTGATCCCCTGACCCGCGGCCGCCCGCTCCAGCAAGACAACGGGGACCTCCCTGCCGGAGGCCGCCTCGAACTCGGCGAACTTCGGGACGAGCGCTACTTCTTTCGCCCAGATCCGCTCACGCTCCGCGCCCCGCGCGAGCCGTGCCACGACCGGCAGTTTCTCCGTGCCCGCCTCGACTGTGGCCTGAGGGGTCGCCATGAGATTCCGGTACCAGGCCGGATGACGAGGACTGCCGCCATAGGTCCCGAAGACGGCCCAGCCATCGCCGACCGGTTGGCAGAACAACGGGCTGATCCCGATCTGGACGGCCTACAGCGGCTCCGGGTCGTCATCGAGGAACTGTGCGCGCCCGTGCCACTGCGGCGGAACTGCTGCGTCCCGGCGTGACCGTCGATGACCTACTGCTCCTGCTGGTCTCGCTGGGCCACGCCGTCCAGATCACCGACGACTGCCGCCCGCAACTGTGGCGCCGGTTGCTGCGCATCTCCCTCGACGGCCTGCGCGCCGACCAGCGCGAACCACTTCCCGCCGACGCCGCACCGGACAGCGGCTCTCGATCACTTCACAACTGAGAGCCGCTCTTTTCGGGGCATTTCTCTAACAGTCGGTGTGCCCTTGCGATGGCACCGTCGATGCGAAAGACGTTCACTTGAGCCGAGACCATCGCCTAGCCTTTGATACGAACCTGCCCTAGGCGCGCCTACCCGGTGAGGGCGCGTCCGTAGTCGGAGGGGGAGGCTGCCCGTTCGAGCCGGGCCAGGTCCGAAGGGTCCCGCGTTCGCGTGGGGCCCTTGTCTTTTTGACCGTTGCGCCGCCGGCCTCAGTCCGCTGTCTCAATCGCACTTCACAACTGAAGTCGAGATGAATTCAGCCGTGAGACCGTACTCCGGCAGCGCCTAGTCGTGCGAGAGGTCGACGAACCGGCTGTAGTGCAGCTGGTGCGCGACGGTGATCGTCGCTGTCGGCCCGGCACGGTGCTTCGCGATGATCAGGTCCGCTTCGCCGGCGCGCGGGTCGTCCCGCTCCCAGGCGTCGGGGCGGTTGACCAGGATGACGAGGTCGGCGTCCTGCTCCAGCGAACCGGACTCACGGAGGTCGGACAGCATCGGGCGTTTGTCGGTCCGCTGCTCGGGACCACGGTTCAGCTGGCTGATCGCGATCACCGGGACCTCGATCTCCTTCGCCAGCAGCTTCATCTGCCGCGAGAACTCCGAGACCTCCTGCTGCCGCGACTCGACCCGCTTGCCCGAGGTCATCAGCTGGAGATAGTCGAGGACGACGAGCTTGAGGTCGTTGCGCTGCTTGAGCCGCCGGGCCTTCGCGCGGATCTCCATCATCGTCATGTTCGGCGAGTCGTCGACGAACAGCGGCGCTTCGGAGACCTCGCTCATCCGGCGCGCGAGCCGCGTCCAGTCGTCGTCGGACATCTTGCCACCGCGCATATCCGCCAGCCGGATCCGAGCCTCGGCCGAGAGCATGCGCATGACGATCTCGGTCCTGCTCATTTCCAGCGAGAAGATGACGCTGGTCAGACCGTGTTTGATGGACGCGGAACGGGCGAAATCCAGTCCCAGCGTCGATTTTCCGACACCGGGACGGGCGGCGACGATGATCATCTGCCCTGGGTGCAGGCCGTTCGTCAGATCGTCGAAGTCGGCGAACCCGGTCGGGATGCCCTGCGACTGCCCACCGCGTGACGCGATCGCGTCGATCTCGTCCATGGTCGGCTGGAGCAGCTCTTCCAGCGCGACGTAGTCCTCGCTGGTGCGCCGCTCGGTGACGTCGTAGATCGCGGCCTGTGCGCGGTCGACGACCTCGTCGATGTTCGCGCCGTCGGCCGCGGCCGCGCCGTAGCCGTACTGGACGATCCGCGTGCCAGCCTCGACCAGGCGCCGCAGCACCGCCTTCTCGGAAACGATCTCCGCGTAGTACCCGGCGTTCGCCGCCGTCGGCACCGTCGCGATCAGGGTGTGCAGGTACGGGGCGCCGCCGACGCGGCCGAGTTCGCCGCGGCGTTCCAGTTCGGCGGAGACGGTGATCGGGTCGGCGGGCTCGCCGCGTCCGTAGAGGTCGAGGACGACGTCGTAGATCGCCTGGTGCGCGGGCCGGTAGAAGTCGTCGGGCCCGAGGGCTTCGATGACGTCGGCGACGGCGTCCTTCGACAGCAGCATGCCGCCGAGCACGGACTGCTCGGCCGCGATGTCCTGCGGCGGCTGGCGGTCGTACTCACCACCACGCGGACCGGGGTCGCTGGGACCCGGGTCGGACTCCGCGTACATCGGATTGCGGTCGTCGGTCAGCGCCACCGCTGCTGCCACCTCCTCAAGCATCGAACACGCGTTCGATTATGCCAGATTTTCCCCGGTCGGTCCGCCTGTGCCCACCGGCCGCCCTCCCTCGGCTCCCGGTGCTTCCCCTCGGCCGGAAGAACGCCACTGTGCGTACCGGCCAATCGGGCACGGTAGGCCCCCCGAAAGGACCAGCGCAATTTCGCCTGGGGACCGCCCTGTGGACAACCTGGGGATGACTGCGGGCATCCCTTCACAGGTGGCCCATAGCCTGTGTACAACTTGTGGGCAACGGCGGGATGGTTTGACAAAAGCGCTGGTCAGGGACTGTGTACACACTGTGGAGAACTTTATTCGAATCCGTGCGGCGTGTCGGGCGAAACACGTCGTTCGGCGTGTCGCACGGCGGCGCACAGGGGTGCCCTGTGGATGAATGCTACGGAGGGTAGAGGGGTGACCCGCTGGGCTGAACGGCGTCGGATTCAGGAGGCGAACAACCTGCCCTGTGCGCTCCGTAGTCGTTCTCCGAGAACCTGCTGGTCGGCGGGTGTGAAGGCGATCCTCGGCTCGCCACTCCCCGGTATCTCTTCGGTCAGCCACCGGCCCTCGGACGTATCGATGTAGTTCACCGGGCGTTCGATCCGCTGCCGCGCGCCGCTCCGGCCGCGAGCGGCGACGTACAGGCTGCCACTGCCCATTCGGCGTAGCGCGAGGATGCGGCGAAGCTCATCGGCCTCCTGGCTGCCGGCGCTCTGCCGTCCGCTGCGAAGCACCTCGAAGCCCTCGTCCTGCGCCGTCGACGACGAGCGCGGGGCCTCGACCTGGCTCTTCGGGACGGCGACCGGCCGGCCGCGTCCCGGCGCGAGCTTCGGGATCTGGTCGAGGAACTCGGTCAGTAGTTCTTCGGGCCGCACCGAGGCGAGCGCGACGCCGTCGTGCTCGCTGTGGCGGGCGAGGACGAAACCCTCCCCGCCGGCACTGCCCGCGAACAGGGTGTAGCTCAGCGCCTTCCCCTCGAACCCGCCGTCGACCCAGCCGTAGTACTCCAGGCTCGGCCTGGCGATCGCTTCGAGCGTCGCCTTGAACCCCGGGTGCAGGCCCCGCGCGCCGAAGAGGCCCTGGCTCGCCAGCTCCTTGTTGGTCCGCTCGTCCTCGGTCCGCTGCGCGTTCTCGTCGTACCAGGTCGGTGTTTCCGACAGGATCGTGTGCGGCTCGCCGCCCCGGCGGCGGATCAGCGTGATGAGGGTGCCGGTCGTGATCGTGACCTGCTTGTCCAGCACCGGAACTGCCCCCTAGTCGTTCTTGATCGTCCAGCCCGGAACAAGACAAGCCGGGCGCGGCCCCAATCTTGGCACGCGCCCGGCCCGCTCGTGCTGACTACTCGCCGATCACCGGCGGTGCGGTGAGTTCGTCGGTCCCGAAGATGTCGTTGGGGTCGTCGCCGACGAGGTACTTGGCGCTGCGCTCCTCGTCCTCGCCGCCCTTCCCCTTGGCGCCACCGGCACCCATACCGCCCATGCCGCCGCCCATCATGCCGCCGGCACCGCGACCCGCTCCGGCACCGCCGGCCCCGGCGCCACCGGCACCCATGCCGCCGCCCATCCCGGCCGCGCCACCGGGGATGGCCGCGCCACTCGCGCTGCCCGGTCCGCCTGGACCGAAACCACCGGGGCCGAAGCCGCCGTCCGGGCCGAAACCGCCCGCGCCGGGGATGTCGGTGCCACCGAAGCCGCCGCCACCGCCGCCGCCGCCACCTGGGCCGAAGCCTCCGGCACCGGGGATCTTCGGCGGGGTGAAACCGGACGCGTTCGTCCCGTCGTCCCAGGACGGCGGCTTGTAGTTGCTGCCGGGGATGTTCGGGTTGTACTGCCCGCCCGGCAGATTCGATCCGGGCAGGTTCGACCCCGGGATGTTGCTGCCGGGCATGTTCGAGCCGGGAAGGTTGGATCCGGGCAGGTTCGACCCCGGCGTACCGATGCCGGGCATGTTCGAACCGGGAACACTCGGCATCCCGCCGGGCGGCATCGAACCGGGCGGCGTCGAGATGCCGCCGGGCGGCATGCCGTTGTTCCCGTTCCGGTCGCCCTGGCCGTTGTCGTTCCCGTTGCCGTCCTTGTCCTTGCCCTTGCCGCCGCCGTTGACGTCGACGCCTGTGTTCTGCCCCTCCATCTTGTTGTAGGTGGGCAGCTTCTTGCCGTTCTCGGAACTGGCCTTGAAGTACTCGTTGAACGCGTCGACGTTCGCTTGACCCCGTTGGTTGTAGTCCCGGATCGCGCGGTCGGTGTCGGTCGTCCACGGGGTGATGGAGTTGAGCAGGTTGTTCTTCGGCGGATCCTTCGGGACCTGCTGCACCTTCGCCTTCACCGTGGTGAACGCGGTGTTCTGCTCGCCGAGGTACTTGTCGGACTCCACCAGCTTCTTGCCGGAGTCGTCCATCCAGGTCCGCAGCGGATGCGCGCCGGACTGCTGCGCGGCTTCGGCACTCTTACCGGTCCAGGCGGCGTCCATCTCCTTCGACAGGTTGTCGATGGTGGTCAGCCTGTCCTGGTAACCGGCCTTGAGCCGGGTCGCCGCGGCCTGGCCCTCGGAGATCGACCCGGTACCCGGACCGGTGACGATCTTCTCCCAGATGTTGTAGCAGTCGATCTTGCGATCGCCGCCCGACGCTTCGAAGTCGCCGGATTTCGTGGTCGCCAGGTTGTAGGCCGAGTACCCGGCGATGATCGGCAGCAGGAACACGCGTCAGCCCTCCTTCAACGTCTGGATCATCGCTTCCCCCACTTTGAGCGCGACGGGGCACGGATCGCTCGCGCCGGGCCCGTTGTCGTACTGCACCAGGATGTTCACGGCCAGCTGGTCGGTCACGCCGACGAAGAGGCCGCATTTGCCGCTCTTGCGGCCGTCGAGCGCCGCGGCGTAGACCGCCGGGTACCCGCCGACCTCGGTCGGCTCGAAGTACTCGTCGTTGGCTTTCGTGTCGTAGACGTCGCTGAGGCCGTTCTTGTTCGCGAGCACCGGGCTGATCTCGATCTGGTTCAGCCGGTCGTCCGCGGCGAAGATCGAGCAGCCGGGTCCGACGCTCGTGGTCCGCGGTTCGCCTTCGCCGAGGCCGAGCTCGGACCGCTTCGCCGCCGAGAGTGCGGAGCACGCGTCGCTCTCGATCGACGAGGTCTTCAACGGGCTCGGCACCTTGGGCGCGGAGCCGGACGAGCCGCTCGACGCGCTCGGGGAGCCGGCGCCAGTCGTGTAGGACGGCTCCGAGGACGCCGTGCCGCTCTTGGTGCCGGAACAGCCCGCGACCAGCGCGGCGGCGGCGAAAACGAGTACGAGGGAACGTCGCATCACACGGCCTTGTGCTTGTTGAGCGAAGCCTGCGTTTCGGCCTCGTTCGTGGCGATCTTCTGCTTCGCCGCGGTCAGCTGGTCGATGTAGTTCTTGACGTAGTCCTGCATCTTCTGGTTCTGCTCCAGGAACGCCTTGCCAGAGGGGTTGGCCAGCTTCTCCCAGTCGCCGCTCGCGAACTCCTTGCCGGGCGCCTTGACGTTCGCCATCAGGTTCGCGTCGGCGAAGTCCTTCTTGAGCTCGACCTGCAGGTCGGTCCACTTCTTGATGATGCCGTCGATCTTGTCCTTGTCGAAGGTGAACCCGCCGCCACCCCCGCCCGACGTCGACGACGGCTTGTCCGGGTTGGCCGGCGCGGACACCGTGACCTTCTCCTGCCGGTTCTGCTCGGCGTTGCTGTCGTAAGCCATAGCTCCCAGATCCCCTTTTGAGTCCCCGTGCCTCGACGTCGAGTCTCGATAATGCCCCGATCCCCCGTCAAGCCTAAGACGTAGCCCTGCGGAGTGGGGTTCCGAGGACAAGCACAGAAAGCAAAAGGCGGGACCTCTCCGCGATGGAGACGTCCCGCCCGTTACCGAAGCGGTGTTACTTGGCCTTGACCTCGAGCCGCACGTCGACGCGGACGTCGGGGTGCAGACGGGCGCCGACCGAGTGCTTGCCCACGGTCTTGATGTGGTCCTTCAGCTCGATGACGCGCTTGTCGAGCAGCGGGCCGCCGGCGGCCTTGATCGCGTCCACGATCTCGGCGGTGGTGATCGAACCGAAGAGCTTCTTCGAGCCCTCGGCCGCCTTGCCGGTCAGCTGGATGGCGCCGAGGCCCTCCAGGGTCGCCTTGATCTCCTTGGCGTGGTCGAGGTCGCGGATGCGACGGCTCTCCTGCGCCCGCTTGATCGTGCGCACGTTCTTCTCCGCACCCTTGGAGGCCACGATCGCGTAGCCGCGGGGGAGCAGGTAGTTGCGCGCGTAGCCGTCCTTGACCTCGACGATGTCGCCGGGTCCACCGAGGTTGGAGACGTCGGTGGTGAGAATGATCTTCGCCATTGACGTGCCTCCTTAGCGCGCGGTCGAGGTGTAGGGCAGCAGCGCCATTTCGCGGGAGTTCTTGACCGCGATGGCGATGTCACGCTGGTGCTGGCTGCAGTTGCCGGTCACCCGGCGGGCACGGATCTTGCCGCGGTCGGAGATGTACTTCCGCAGCAGGTTGGTGTCCTTGTAGTCGATGTTCTCCGGGCGGCCCTTTTTCTCGGCCTTGCAGAAAACGCAGACCTTCTTCTTGGGCTTGCGGATGGGTGGCTTGGCCACGGTTTTACTCCTGGATTCCTACGTAGTGGTTGTCTCGAGGCGTCTCGCGGAGCTTTCGCCCGCGGTGGACGCACCTGGTGCGACTGTCGATCAGAAGGGCGGCTCGTCGGAGAAGCCACCGCCGCCGCCACCACTGGCGGGCGGGGCGGAACCCCACGGGTCGTCGGCTGGCGGGCCGGACTGGCCACCGCCGCCGCCTCCACCGAAGCCGCCGCCTCCACCGCCACCGGTGCCACGGCTGACCTTGTTCACCTTGGCGGTGGCGTAGCGCAGCGACGGGCCGATCTCATCGACCTCGAGCTCGACGACAGTGCGCTTCTCGCCTTCCTTGGTCTCGAAAGACCGCTGCTTGAGGCGCCCCTGCACGACGACTCGCGCGCCGCGCGTCAGCGACTCGGCGACGTTCTCGGCCGCCTGGCGCCAGATGTTGCAGCGCAGGAACAGGGCCTCGCCGTCCTTCCACTCACCGGACTGCTTGTCCAGCGTGCGCGGGGTGGACGCGACCGTGAAGTTCGCGACCGCCGCACCGGAAGGGGTGAAGCGAAGCTCCGGGTCGGACGTGAGGTTGCCGATCACCGTGATGACGGTGTCTCCAGCCATCGGGAAGTCCTTCGGCTCAGGCCTTGGCGGCGGCGACGGGCTTGGCCGGCTTGATCTCGCGGCGCATGACCTTGGTGCGGAGCACGGTCTCCTGGAGGGAGAGCTGACGGTCCAGCTCCTTGACCGCTTCCGACGTCGAGTTCAGGTCGAGGAGCGCGTAGATGCCCTCGGCGTGCTTCCTGATCTCGTACGACAGACGGCGGCGGCCCCAGACGTCGACCTTCTCCACGCTTCCGCCGGAAGTGCGGATCACGTTGAGGAAGTTGTCCAGGGTCGGGGCGACCGTACGCTCATCGAGCGTGGGGTCCAGGATGACCATTACCTCGTAATGGCGTGACACAACCACTCACCTCCTATGGGCTCGCGGCCACGGACTGTCCGTGGCAGGAGGGTTTGTCCAGGTAAGCGTACCTGGCGGCGTTCGAAGGCCTCGCCTCAGGTCAGGAGACGCGGCGCAGGACCCAGGTGCGGACCAGCGCGGCGGTCACCCCGGCGAGCACGAGCACCGCGAGCAGCATCGGCAGCTGGACGTCGCCGCCGGGCATGCCGTCGGTCGCGAGCGCCTCGGCGTTGCCCGCGTTGCGGACGTCGCTGTTCTGGTCTTGAGCACCAGGGACGCCGTACTGGGGGCCGCCCTCGCCGGGGAGCGGGCTGTTGGCCGGGTAGCGCACGCCCGGCGCCACCGCGACACCCGGCTGCGCGACCGGCAGGTTCCCGTAGTCGCGCGGCGGGGCGTAGCCGGTGCCGTTGCTGCCGCCGGGCAGCAGGCTCGGGTTCGACGGGAGGCCGTGGGTACCGCCGCCGGCGCCGCCCTGCTGCGGGGACGTGGTGCCAGGGGCCGGCAGTGTGGGGGCGACGTAGTTCGTCGCGACGGTGGTCAGGCCGCAGCTGCCGGCGACCTTGTGCTCGATGCTGTTCAGCGTCTTTTCCGGGTTGAGGCCGAGACCCCAGGACTTGGTCTCCCTGACCGCCTGCTTCACGGCCGCGCCGATGGCCTTGCCGTCGACCGAGCCACCCGCGGCGTTCGGGACCGTGCCGAGGTCGATCTTGTTGACCTTCGCGATGTCGTTCGCGGCGACGTCGTAGAGGGCCAGCGTGCCCGCTTCCTTCGCGCCCGCTCGCACCAGTTCCTTGACCGAAGTGCCGGTGATCGCGACGGTGTCGCCCATCCCGCCGTTCACGGTGCCGCTGCACGCGTTCGCCAGCGTGGTCGCCGCCGAGGCGGTGCCCGAGGTCAGGAACGCGCCACCGGTGACCAAGGCCGCGAGTGCGGTGACGGTGAGCGCGTTGCGGGTGGTCTGCCAGATGGTGGTCTTCCGCACGAGCGCGATCCTCCGGGTCGGTGGGGGCGTGAGGCAGTGCATCAGGTTTTCACCAGAGAGAAAGCACTACCTAACGGGGATAACGAGGGAGTGATCCGAAAGATACTAGGCGGTAGGCCTAATTTGTAGCGGCCATTCGGCGGAGGACCCAGGTGCGGACCAGGCCCGCACTGACCCCGGAAAGTAGCAAAACGGCGATCAGTAGCGGCAGTTTCCCGTCCTGAGTGAATCCGTCGCTCACGCTGGGTAGCGCCTCGGCCTGTCCCGCATTCTGGACATCCGGGTCACCGGTCTGGTTTTCGGTCGTGACGCCGAACTGCGGCGCGTAACCCGGGATCTGACCGCCGTAACGCAGTCCGGGCGAAGGGCTGAAAAGACCGGCCATCGCCATCGGGATGGAGCTGTAGTCGCGCATCGGGGCGTAGCCCGTACTGACGCCCCACGGCAGGCCGCCGAAGTTCGGGGTGAAGGTGCCGGGCAGCAGCGGGCTGTTCGCCGCCGGGATGCCGGGGCCGGTCGCCGGGTTGCCGCCCTGCGCCGGGGCGCCGGGTCCGCCTGTCTGCGGGCCGCCCGTGCCGGGAGCGGGTTTCCCTGGCTGGGGCTGGGTGCCGGGGGCGGGTTTGCCACCGCCGGTCAGCGCCTGGGTGGTGCCGGTGACGGCACCGTTCAACGCTTCCGCGGCGGGTTCGCCGATGACCGGGACCGGCGCGACCACGGCGTTCACCACGGTCACCGTCACCTTGCAGACCGTGCCGAGCAGCGCGTTGATCGTGCCCGTGAGCACTCCGGAGACCGGACCGGCGTGGCCGAGGTCCAGCGGGATGCCGAGCAACGGCGTCTTCCCGAGGATCTTGTCGCCGGGCTTCGCGGTCACCGATCCGCCGCAGGCGGCGGTCTTCGTCTCGGCGGCGGCGGCCGTGCCCGGCATGGCGAGGGCGGCCGAGCCCGCGAGAATGAAGGCCGAGGCACCCAGGGCGGTCGCCCTCCGTGGCCGTTCGCGCATGCCTTCGACTCCTCCGTCGTCGGGTTCACCTAACCAGCACAACGACGCTAATGGAGACGAGTAACGCCCGCTCACTCGAAGAGGTCAGGCATTCGAGTGGAAGCGGGCGTCACTGAGGGTGAAATCAGGCGGGCTTGCCCCGCAGCCAGGCACGGACCAGCGCCGCGGCGACGACGGCCAGCGCCAGCACCGCGAGCAGCAGCGGCAGCTTGGCCGGGGCGACCGGCGCCTGGACGGCCTGCGCGTTGCCGGTGTCCTTCTCGTCGACGGTCGGCGGCGGCACCTCGCCGGGGATGATCTCGGTGATCACCGGCGCCTGCACGAAGTTGCCGGGAAGCAGCGCCGCGTTGCTGATGACGCCGGCGATCGAGTCGCCGCCGATGCCGGTGGAGGAACCAGGACCGGATTCGACCGGGAGTTCGCTACCCGGTCCGCCGGGCTGTCCCGGCTTCGGGGGCTCGGGCTGCGGAGGTTTCGGACCGGGCTCCGGAGGCTGCGGGCCGGGGCCCGGTCCCGGAGGGATCTCGGGAAGCCCCGGAACTTCTTCGACGACACCCTGGGTCAGGTTGCCGACCGCGTTCACCGCGCCCTGCGCGGGCGGGCAGACACTCTTCGCGGCGAGGTCGCCGACCGCGTTGTCCGTGAGGCCGGTCGCCTTGACCAGGTCACCGACCGGCAGCGAGAGCAGCGGTTTCCGGCCTTCGGCGGTCTTGGCCTTCGAGTCCAGCCCGACGGTCAGCGCCTCGGGCGAGTTCAGCGGAGCGCCCGCGTCGAGAACGAGGCCGTCCGCGGTCTCCCCGTTCTGGAGTGTCGCGGCGCATTTGCCGGAAAGGGTCGGATTCGGTCCCTCGGCGGCCATCGCGAACGTCGGGAACGCGAGACCGGCCGAAACCGAAAGTGCGAAACCCAATGCCGTGATCCGCCCGGCAGTCTTCCCCATCGAGCTCGTCCTCCGCCCCTCAGACCCAACGCGGTTTTAACGGAACGCGCTCACGCTACCCCACGAGCGTGACGACCTGGGCCGCGCCGGGGAGAAATCCCCAGTAGTACCTTGCTTGCATGAAAATCGGTGCCCACGTCCGCGACGACGACCCCCTATCCGCGGTAGCCGAACGCGACGCCGAGGTCCTCCAGTTCTTCCTTTCCGACCCGCAGGGCTGGAAGGCTCCCAAACCCCACCCGCACGGCGAAGCGATCAATGAATCGCCGGTCGAGGTGTTCATCCACTCGCCGTACTTGATCAATGTGGCGTCGATGAACAACCGCATTCGCATCCCCTCGCGGAAGAACGTCACGCAGCACGCGAACGGCGCGGCCGAGATCGGCGCGAAAGGGCTTGTCGTGCACGGCGGCCACGTCGGCTCTTCGGAAGACGTCGAAGAAGGCCTTGTCAACTGGCGCAAGCTTTTCGAGCGCGAACAGGAGAAGGGCGGCTTCGCCGTTCCCATCCTGATCGAAAACACCGCCGGCGGCGACAACGCGATGACCCGCGACCTCGACACGATCGCCCGGCTCTGGGACAAGGTCGGCGAATTCGGCGCGGGCTTCTGTTTCGACACCTGCCACGCGTACGCGGCGGGCTGGGACCTGACCGAGGCGGTCAAGAAGGTCAAGGCCATCACCGGCCGGATCGACCTGGTGCACCTCAACAACTCGCGCGACGAGTTCGGTTCCACCCGTGACCGGCACGCCAACGTCGTCGGCGGCGACGGCACGATCGACCCCGAGGTGCTGGCCGCGGTCGCCGCCGAGGCGGGTGCTCCCGTGATCGTCGAGACCCCGGCCGACGGCCAGGCCGCCGACATCGCCTACGTCCGCGAACGCGTCGCCTCCGCCTAGCGCCCCTGGACGCGCGTCGCGTTTAGCCCGCTAAACGCGACGCGCCCTCCTCCCGCGGCAGCGGGGTGGTGCCCTGCGCGCTGGCTACTCAAGCGGGAGGCCCTTCCCTCTCCAGCGGGAGGGCCGGGCACGCGGATCGCGAAAGGCTTCAGTCCAGGGAAACACCTGGTACTGGAGGGAAAGCCATGAACATCAAGTCGAAGATCGCCGCGATCGCCGTGTTAGCCGCCGTGGCGGGAACGCTGGGGGCGACACAGGCGAGCGCGGCGCCGGAGCGGGGTTCGGTCGTGTTGGGATCGGCGGGCGGACCGCTGACGTTCCCGGGCTACGACAACGACCCGGTCCGCTTCGATTTCGCCGCGTTCGGCGAACCCGGCAAGTCCTCGGGCCGGTTCCACGTGAATCACGTGACCAAGGACGGAAAACTCGTCGCCGACTTCGACGGCCGGGTCGACTGCGTCTCCCGCGCCGGCAGCCTCGCCATCCTGACCGGGGTGATCGAACGTGCCGACATCCCCGGCCTCCCGGTGAACGTCGTCGGCCGCCGGGTCGGCTTCTCGGTGCAGGACGAGCCGCGCGGCCACGATCGGATCGGCTGGAGCTGGGCTTACGGCGGGTTCGAGCAGGACGTCCTGCCGTGCACCGGTCCGGTGCCGTTCTTCCGGACGAGCACAGGCGGCTACACCGTCCGCTGAATCGGCTTGACCCTCACGCCACGGGAGGGTCGAACCTGATCCGCATGAAGAATCGCACCGTGTACCGGGCGGAGGACGGCGAGCACGTCGGTTACGTCGTCCCCGCACCGGACACCCGTTGGCAGGCGCTGACCGTTTTCGGCTACCCGCTCGGCGGGCCCGCCGCCTTCGACGACTCCGTCGCGTTGCTGGAAGCCGAAGGCCTGGCCATTCTCGCCGAGCGCTGGTCGGTCAAGTACGGCGAAGACTGGTTCGCCTGCCGCCTGGTCGAGACCTCGCCCGACGAGGTCGTCGTCCAGATCGATGACTTCGGCGCCGAGGACTTCGGCAGGCACATCAAGCTGGAACGTCCTGGACCCGAGGTGCTGAAGCGCGCTTAGCGTCCGGTGCGCCATCGAGGAAACCGCCGACGGGATCGTCGTCCCCGGCGAGGCGGACGGGGTCTGTGCGCGGCTGGTAGATGTCGCGGATCACCAGCGCGCACAGGCCGAGCACCGCGAGGTCGCGGACGACGACGGTGCCGAGGAACCAGTCCTCTGGCAGGCCTTTGTTGTCGACGCCGAGGTAGTACATCATCCGCGGCACCCAGACCAGCGCGTCGATGAGCATCCAGCCGAGCAGCAACCGCCAGCGCGGGATCGCGAGCACCGCCAGCGGCACCAGCCACAGCGAGTACTGCGGGCTCCACACCTTGTTGGTCAGCAGGAACGCGGCCACCACGAGGAAGGCCAGCTGGCCGAGCCGCGGACGGCGCGGTGCCTTCAGCGCGACGTACCCGATGCCGGCGCAAGCGGCGAGGAACAGCACCGCGACGACGACGTTGAGCACGACCGGCGTCTCGCCCGCGGCGAGCTTCCCGTCGAAACCGGCCCAGCCGGAAAGATGGGAGATCACGTTGTAGAGCGAGTCCGGGTCCATCGGGCGCACCGTGTTGAGCCGGAAGAACTCCCACCAGCCGGTCGGCGCGGCGAGCGCGAACGGGACGTTGACGACCACCAACGTCGCCGCGGCGAGTCCGGCGGTGAGCGCCCACTGCTTGACCTTCCCCGCGCGCAGGCACAGGAATAACAGAGGGATGAGCAGGAGCAGCGGATACAGCTTCGCCGCCGCGCCGAGGCCGAGCAGGAATCCCGCGACTTCGGGCCTGCGCCGGGCCCAGGCCAGCAGCGCGGTCGCGGTGAACGCGGTCGCGATGGCGTCGAAGTTGGTGAAGGTGTGCACCAGCACCAGCGGTGAGATTGCCACCAGCGCGACGTCCCACGGACGGCGTTTCATCGATCGGCCGGTCGCCCATACGGTGACGAGCCAGGCCAGCGCGAGCCAGAGCGCCGAGATGTTGAAGTAAACGGCGACCGGGAGCGCGCTGGGCAGCCAGCCCGCTTTCGCGACCGAAAGCCACGCTTCGGTGAGCTTCGCGTTGATCCACTGGAACAACCCGGTCGCGACCGGGTACTCCATGTACCGCGTGGTCTCCTTCGCCGTTCCCTCGTCCTCGGTCCACGAAGTCACGTACGGGAAGGTGTCCGGGTCGTTCAGCCGCTCGGAACTGTAGAGCGGGATGATGTCCGAATAGCACATCGCGACGAACGGGCGGCCCGCCCGCCAGTCGAGCTGATGCGTCCCGGAGTCGTCGGTGTACTCCTGGATGCAGGACGCCTTGCCGAACCACGAGAGCAGCAGCGCGAGGCAGGCCAGCAGCAGCCCGACGCGCTGCGGCGACCAGAACCAGTGCCGCCCCACGGCCGCGTGCTCGCCGAGCGGGCCGCCGATCGGCCGGGTGGCCGCGGCCACGAGCGGTTCGTTCCAGCTCGGGATGACCCGCTCGCCGGGGGTGAGGGAGAGCGGGGCCTCGGGCTGGGTCGTCTGGTCGGACACGTGGCGGATGTTAGCGCCTATCCGGGTGACCCCCGGTGATATCGCCGCTGTCGTAGAACCCGGACAGGACCTCGACCGCCGCGCCGAACGCGACGACGTCGTCGCCCATCTCGTCGAGGTCGACCTGGATCCGTTGCCAGTGCGGCAAAGGCAGCAGTTCCCGCAGCCGTGCGGCGACCGTGTCGCGATAGATCTCCGGCTCGGCGCGGACCGAACGCCCGGTCAGCACGACGCGTTCGAGGTCGAGCACCTGGACGAGGTCGGCGAGTCCGATCCCGAGCAGGCCCGCCGCCTCCTCCGTGGTCGCCGCCGCGTTGTGCAGCACTTCGACGCAGCCGCGGCGCCCGCACGCGCAGCGCGGCCCGTCGAAGGCGAGCGTCGTATGCCCGAACTCGCCCGCGTTGGTGCGCGGGCCGCGGTACAGCCTGCCGTCGATCAGCAGGCCGACGCCGATCCCGGTGCCGACGAGCACGACGGCGGTCGCGGCCTGGTCGCCGTCGGTCCAGTGCTGGGCGAAGGCGGCGGCATTGGTGTTCTTGTCGAGCCGCACGGGCAGCCCGGTGCGCTTCGCGAGCAGGTCGCGCAGGGGGACGTGGTGCCAGCCCGGCATGTTCGTGGCGTCACGGACCAGCCCTTCGCGGTGGTCGAGCGGTCCGACGGCGCCGACGCCGAGGCCGAGTACGCGTTCGCGCTCGACACCGTCGAGTAGCGCTTCGGTCGCTTCGGCGAGGGCGGAAACGGCATGATCAGGAGTGAATCCCGGGGACAGCGGGCCGCCCCGCGACGCGATGACCTTCCCGGTCAGATCGGTCCTGAGTACCCGGAAGGAGTCCCGATCGAGCTGGGCGCCGAGCGCGTACCGGGCGTCCGCGCGAACGCGCAGCAGCGTGCGCGGCTTGCCGACGCCGGACGCGGGCTGGCGCTCCTCGTCCAGCAGGCCGGCTTCGAGCAGTTCGGGGACGATCTTCGAGACGGCCTGTTGCGTGAGCCGGGTGCGGTCGGCGAGTTCGACGCGGCTGAGGCCGCCCGCGCGCAGGATGTGCGTGAGCAGCAGCGTTCGGTTGTGCTGGCGCAGGCCGCGCAGATTGACCCCGGTCTCCGGCATAGCGCGCATCCTGCCACGACTGGCTGATTACGCAACACTGTTGTTTAATGGAGTCATGGCTGACTTGCGAGTGGGGATCTTCGGATACGGCATCGGGGGGCGCGTCTTCCACGCCCCGTTGATCAGCGCGACACCGGGGCTGACCCCGGCCGCCATCGTCACTTCGAATCCGGACCGGGTCAGGCAGGCCGGCGCCGATTATCCGGCCGCCGACGTGCTGCCGGACGCGGACGCGTTGTTCGCGAAGGCGGACGAACTGGATCTGGTGGTGGTCAGCACGCCGAACCGCACGCACGTCCCGCTCGCGCTTCGGGCGATCGAGGCCGGGTTGCCCGTCGTCGTCGACAAGCCCTTCGCGCCGACGGCGGCCGAAGCGGCGAAGGTCGTCGAGGCCGCGAAGGCCAAGGGCGTCGGACTGACGGTTTTCCAGAACCGCAGGTTCGACTCGGACTTCCTGACCGTCCGGAAGCTCATCGACGCGGGCCGCCTCGGTGACGTCTTCCGCTTCGAGTCGCGCTACGACCGCTGGGTCCCGAAGCCGCGGGACAACTGGCGCGAATTCGGCGACCCCGCCGAGGCGGGCGGGCTGCTCTACGACCTCGGCGCGCACATCGTCGACCAGGCGCTCCAGCTGTTCGGCCCGGTCGACGAGGTTTACGCGGAGGTCGACAAGCGCCGTGCCGGGGTATCGGTCGACGACGACGTCTTCGTCGCCCTTCATCACACCAACGGCGTGCGCTCGCACCTGTGGGCGTCCGCGCTCGCGGGGACACGGAACCCGCGCTTCCGCGTACTCGGCGACAAGGCGACCTTCACGAAGTACGGCCTCGACGTCCAGGAGCCGCAGATCAAGGACGGGCTGCGGCCCGGCGATCCCGGCTGGGCCGTGGAACCGCCGTCGGACGCCGGACGGCTCGGCGTGAACGACGACGTCGAGACCGTGCCCACCGAGGTCGGCCGCTATGAGGACTTCTACGCGCAGGTGCGCGACGCGCTACTCGGCAAAGGCGAGTTCCCGGTCGACCCCGGCTCCGCCGTCGAGGCGCTCCGGGTCATCGAAGCCGCCCACCTTTCCGGTGCCGAGCGGCGCGTCGTCACCCTCTAGCTAGTGTGGCGATTCGTTAGTTCGCGACTTGAGTTCGTGCTTAGGTTCCGGTGTTGTGTCACGCTGTTCGGCGTACCAGCCGCCCAGCCGCCCAGCACGTGTCGCGAAAGCCACTTTCGCGACATCTGACGTCCCGAAAGTGGCTTTCGCGACGCATCAGGTCAGGAGCATTCAGCGATGGGTGACCGGATTCCAGCATCAATTTACGGCGCGAATTTCTGACGCGCGACACTAGCCGTTGTCGCCCCGGCCGCCACCGCGGCCGTTGCTTTCTTCGCCGTTGTTCTCACTGGACGACGGAGGGTTCCGCGAGCTGGACGGCGGGTCCTCCTCGTTCCGCGAGGACGACGGACCGCTCGATGGGCCGGTCGACGGCGTCCCGGTCTCACTGGTGTCCTCGTTGTCTTCGGGCGGGGTCTGCGTCGACGGGACGGTGTTGTTGTTGTCTCCCCCGCCGATGATCTTGACCTTGTCGAAGCGTTCCCCCGGCTTCCCGTTCAGGTACTGGGTGAGGAACTTCTGCCAGATCGGCCCGGCGATCGTCGAACCGAAGATCGCCTTGCCGTTCTTGCCCTTCAGCGCCTTGTCGCCGTCGCCGCCGACCCACACCGAGACGGAGATCGACGGCGTGTAGCCGACCATCCAGGTCTGTGAGTTGGAGTCCTTCGCCGACGAGGGCTCGCCCGACCGGTAGGTGTGCTGCTGGGTTCCCGTCTTGCCGGCGCACTCGTGACCGTTGGGGCACTTGAGCTTCGAGAACGGGATGACACCCTTGAGCGACTCGGTGACGTTGCCCGCGATCTGCTTGCTCTTGTCGGAGTCGTCGGAGAACGCGGGTTTCGCCTCCTCCGGGGCCGAGTACGCGGCTTCGTCCTGCGAGTTGGTCACCTTGGCGACGAAGTGCTTGGTCCGCCGCTGGCCATCGGCCGCGAAGGTCGCGTACGAGGCGGCCATGTCCTCCGGGCTGATGACCGTCTTGCCACCGCCGAGCGCGATGTTGTTGTCACCGGTGAACAGTTCGGCGGTGCCGTCGGGCGAGGGTTTGACCCCGGCGTCCTTGGCCGCTTCGGCCACCGGCCCGGTCTTGGTGACGTTGGCGACCATGTCGTAGAACACCGTGTTCGCCGAACGCTGCATCGCCTCGGACACCGTGCACTGCGCCGAGCACGAACTGCCGGGCCCGGCGTTCCGGATCGTCTGCTTCCCGAACTGCCTGTTGTTGGACCCGTCGAACGTCGAGTTGATGCCACCCTTGCCCGATTTCAGGTACGCGGTGAGGTCGAACGGTTTCATCGACGATCCGGGGTTCTGCGGCGTGTTCGCCCAGTCACGGCCCTTGAGGTCCTGGCCGTTCGGTCCCTTCACGATGGACGGGCCACCGTAATACGCCTTCACCCCACCGGTTTTGGGGTCGACAGCGACGAGCGCGTTGAGCAGGTTCTCGTCGGTTTGGCCCTTCATCCCTTCGGCCACCGCCTGCTCGGCCGCGGCCTGCGCCTTCGGGTCGATGGTCGTGTAGATCTTGTAGCCGCCCGTGTAATAGACGGCGTCGGTGATGCCGTTCGCGGCCAGCTCTTCCTTGACCTTGTCGCGGATGAACGGGTTCACCACCCCGGCCTGCTGCTTGTCGGTCTGCGGGATCGGCGTCGGGAACTGTAGGTTCGCGCGGTCCGCGGCGGACAGGAAGTTGTTCTGCACCATGCGGTTCAGCGCCACGTTCCAGCGTTCGTTCGCGACCTTCGGGTTCTCCGAGCGGCCCGGCTGCTGGATGAGACCCGCGAGCAGCGCCGCCTCGGACGCGTTCAGCTCGCCCGCGGGCTTGCCGAAGAACGCCTGCGCGGCCGATTCGATCCCGTACGCGCCGCGGCCGTAGTAGATGATGTTCAGGTACGCCGAGATGATGTCCTTCTTCTCGTACGTCTGGTTCATCTTGAAGGATTTGGCGAGTTCGGTCCACTTACGGGTGAGCGACGATTCGTCGTCCCCGCTGGCGACCTTGATGTACTGCTGGGAGATGGTCGAACCACCGCCCTTGCCCGCGGTCACCTGGTTGTAGACCGCGCGCAGGATGCCGCCGACGTCGAAGCCGGAGTTCGTCTCGAAGGAGGCGTCCTCGGTGGCGATGACGGCCTTCTTGACGATGTCCGGGATCTGCTCCGGCGTCAGGATCTGCCGGTTGCCACCCTTGGGCACGTCCTTGCCCATCTCGGTGTTGTCGGCGTAGTAATAGGTCACCGCCTGGCCCTGCGTGGCCGCGACGGCCTGCGGCGACGGGACGTCGACGGCGAAGTAGGTGATCACGAACGCGATCGCCGGGAGCACGAAGAAGAGGCAGAACAGCGCGAGCAGCACTCGCCGGATCCGTCTCCACCGGCGCTTCTTACGCTGCGCCGGGGTGAGGATCGGCTTCCCGTCCTCGCCGGTCTCCTGGACGTACTGGTCGTCTTCGTAAGGCTCCTCGTAGCCGCGATCCGCGTCGTACCGGTGCTCGGTGCCGTTGTGCTCGTGATGCGTGATGAGGTCCGGCTCGTGCTGCGGCGCGACCTGCGGTCGCTGCGGACGCCGCGGTGGCTGCTGAGGTGGTTGCTGAGGCGCGCCCTGCCGCTGCCACGGGGCCTGACCCGGGCCCTGGGGGCCGGGCGGCCGCTGACCGTGGCCCGGTGGCGGCCCACCGGCGGGACGGCGGGGTGGTCCGGCCGGGCGTTGCGGACGACGTGCGGGGTCAGGGTCCTGACCTGGCCATCCGCCGTGGGGATCGTCGTTCACTTTGACGTCCTCCGAACCTTTCGTGGGTGAGCGCGGTCCTGCGGTCGCAGGTCTCCTTCTAGTTAAGACGTATCGGATCGGTTCAGGTTCACCGGTGTGACGAAAGAAGGTGTGCCGGGCCACTGCCCAGCACACCTTCTTCAGTCGCTTCGCCCGTTCATCACGGATCTTCGGCGTTCGGGAACAACGGATCCGAAGTCCCCGGCCCCGGCCTGGTCGGCTTCGTGGGCTTGGTCGGTTTCGTCGGCCAGCCACCGGTTTCCGTCGGCTCGGTCGGCTCGGTGGGAGTCGTCGGCGTCGGCGTGGTCGACGGCGTCTCGGGCGGCGGCGTCGTCGTCTCCGGCGGTTTCTGGGCCGTCGTCGCCGGTGGCACGTAGCGCGCGTCCTTGCCGATCGGCTTGACGCTGTCGAACTTCTCCGAAGGCTTGCCGGTCAGATACCGGGACATGAAGTCTTCCCAGATCGGGCCCGCGATGGTCCGGCCGTAGATCGGTTTGCCGCTCTTGTCGTGCAGCGGCCTGTTGCCGTCGCCGCCGACCCACACCGCGGTCGAGATGCTCGGCGTGTAGCCCACCATCCAGGTCTGCGCGTTGCGGTCGTGGTAGTTCGCCGGGTCGCTGTCCTTGAAGTCGTACTGCTGCGTCCCGGTCTTGCCCGCGCATTCCTGACCCTTGGGGCACTTCAGCTTCGAGTACGGGATGACCTCTTCGAGCGCGTCCGTGACGTTGCCGGCGATCTGCTTGCTCTTGTCGGCGTCGTCACTGAAGGCGGGAGTGCCCTTGGGGGTCGTCTCGTCGAACTCGACCTCGTCCTGGGAGTTGGTCATCTTGGCGACGAAGTGCTGCTTCTGCCGGACGCCTTCACCGGCGAAGGTGGCGAATCCGGCCGCCATGTCCTCCGCCGTGGTGACCGTGCGGCCACCGCCGAGCGCGATGTTGAGGTCGGGGTAGAGAACCGACTTGCCGTTCTCGTCCTCCGTCCGCACGCCGGCTTCCTTCGCGGCCTTCGCCACCGGGTCGACCTTGGTCTTGTTGATCACCATGTCGTAGAACACGGTGTTCGCGGAGACCTTCATCGCCTCGGCGACCGTGCACTGGGAGCCACAGTTGGAACTCTCGCCCGCGTTCCGGATCGTGCGGTAGGTGCCGTTGCCGACGTCGAACTTCCGGTTGTTGGAACCGTCGAAGGTCTCGCCGAGGCCCTTGCCCATCTTGAGGAACGCGGCGAGGTCGAAGGCCTTGAACGCGGAACCCGGGTTGTGCGGGACGTTCGCCCAGTCATGGGCCTGGACGTCCTGGCCCTGGTCGTTCTTCGTCCAGTCCGGGCCGCCCCAGTAAGCGACCACGCCGCCCGTTTTGGGATCGACCGCGACCAGCGCGTTCAGGATGCTCTCGTCGGTCTGGCCCTTCATCCCCTCGGCGACGGACTCCTCGGCCATCTTCTGCGCCTTGGGGTCGATCGTCGTGGTGATCTTGAAACCGCCCTGGTGCAGCCGGTCCTGGTCGTAGCCGCGGGCCTCGAGTTCGTCGATCACCCGGTTCCGGATGTGCAGGCTCAGCGTCCCGGCGTCGTCGGCCTTCGCCTGCGCCTTCGGAATCGGCTTCGGGAACTCGGCGGTGGCGCGCTGACCCGGGTCGAGCCACTTGTTCGCCACCATCTGGTCCATCACGAAGTTCCAGCGCCTCTGCGCGTACGCGTCGTTCTCGGACTTGCTCGGGCCCTGGATCAGGCCGGCGAGCAAGGCGGCCTCGGACGCGCCGAGCTCCTTGGCGGGCTTCTTGAAGTAGGCCTGCGCGGCCGCTTCGATGCCGTTCGCGCCGCGGCCGAAGTAGATGGTGTTGAGGTAGGCGGTGATGATCTCCTCTTTGGACATCTGGTTGTTCATCTTGAAGGATTTGGCCAGCTCGGTCCATTTACGGGTGAGCGTCGGAGCCTCGTTGGCCGTGGCCTTCTTGATGTACTGCTGGGAGATCGTCGAACCGCCGCCCTGGCCGCCGGTGACGTTGTTGTAGACCGCGCGCAGGATGCCGCCGACGTCGAACCCGGAGTTGGTTTCGAACGACGAGTCCTCGGCCGCGTACACGGCCTTCTTGACCGCGTCCGGGACATCGCCCGGCTTCAGCAGGTACCGGCTGCCGCCGCTGGCGGGCGCGATCTTGCCCATCGGGCTGCCGTCGGCGTACATCAGCGTGATCGGCTGACTCTGCTGGCTCGCGATGCTTTCCTGCGACGGGACGTCCACCAGGAAGTAGGTGATGACGAACGCGATCGCCGGCACCACGACGAACAGGCCGAACATCGCGTAGAGCACCCGGCGGACGATGCGCCAGCGCCGTTTCTTGCGCTGCTTCGGGGTGAGGACCTTTTTCTTGTCGTCGTCTTCGTCGTCGGCGGGCTCTTCGTCGTACTGGTCGTCACCCTCGGCGCCCAGCGCCGCGCTTTCGTGACGATCGTCATAGCGATCGTCGTACGGGTCGTAGCCGTACGGGTCTTCGGTGCCGTTGTGCGCGTGATGCGTGATGAGGTCCGGCTCGCGCTCGTACGGGTCCGGTTCGACCGGGCGGACCAGCGCGGTCGCCTGATCGACCGGCGCGGGAGGACGCCGGTCGCCGGGCGGAGGCGGCGGCGGGCGGTGACCGACGGCGCCCTGCTGGGAACGCTGGGCACCGGCACCGACGGGACGGCCACCGGGCGGCGGCGGGGGCGGGGGCCCCTGCCTGCGCGGGGGCATGCCGTTGGGGCGGCGCGGCGGCGCGGGACGGCGCGGTTCGTCGTCGGACGGCCACTCCGGACCGCCACCGTCACCGGCAGGCCATTGCGGGGCCGCGGAGCGTGGGTTTTCGGAGCGCGGGGCCGCCGAGCGTGGCGCGGCCGCCCGGGGGGCGCCGTTCGGGGGTGTCCGGCGCTGGGGGCGGCGCGGAGGTTCCTCGCCCGGCCAGCCGGGATCGTCGGCTTCGCCCGGCCATTGGGCACGGCGAGGTGCATCAGGCTCCTGACCCGGCCAGGAGCGGTTGCGGTCGTCGTTCACGAATGGGCCTCCCAGACCGGCGCTTCGGGGGACGCCGCTCTGTGGTCAACTGCGTTTTCGATACCTGTCACTGACCCGCTGTCCTCTGTGACCGGGTCCGTGGCCTGGTGGTCCCAGGATCTCCCGTTCCGAGGACGTAGGACCGCACCAGGTGGTTCCAGTGACAGCTCCGGCATACCTCGACCTCGTAGACGGTGAACTCCGCGAAGAGCCCGTCCATCCGCACCAGTTCGTCCGGCGTCTTGGCGGATCCGGCGACGTGCTTGAGCTCGTCGCCGTAGACCCAGGACACCAGGGTCAGTTCCTCCCGGTGACAGACCGGGCAGTCCTGCTCACCAGGTCGTCCGTGGAATTTCGCGGCCCGCAGGAGGTACGGACCCGCGTCGCAGACGTCGTATGTGCCGACCCGTCCGGAGTGGACGCCCTTGAGCAGCGCGCGCCGCTGTAAGGCGTAGTCCACGACCTGCCGCTGGTTTCGCACGCCAACAGAGTACGGGCTCTTGCTGTGTGGTCCACGCCCCGTTCTCGGCGGAACGGTGCGTGCACAGTCGGACACGCCGACGATTCGATAACTCTCCGGTGAATTTCGTCCGGTTATCCGGTAACTCGATCGGGGTTAGCTACACCACTCCGATGTATCGGCGCGATATAGTGGGCCGGTAGGTTGACCGAGCCGGTCTCGGTGGCCAACGTGATCGGTCGCGGTTTGTTCCCGGAAGGGGGTGCGGTGTGCTCGAGCTCGCGATCTTGGGGCTGCTGCACGAAACCCCCATGCACGGTTACGTGCTGCGCAAACGTTTGCATGAGACGCTCGGGATGTTCCGGACGTTCTCGTACGGCTCGCTGTACCCGACCCTGCGTCGGCTGCTCCGCGCCGGTTACCTCGTCGAGGAGCTCGAAGAGGTGGAAGACCGGGCGTGGGCACGCCGGGGCAAGCGGGTGTACAAGCTCACCGCCGAGGGCAAGGAACGGTTCGCCGAACTGCTCGGCGACGCGGGCCCGCAGACATGGGACGACGAAGGCTTCGGCGTCCACCTGGCGTTCTTCTCGAGGACACCGGCCGACGTCAGGATGCGAATCCTGGAAGGCCGTCGTCGTCGGGTCGAGGAACGCCGAGAAGGACTTCGGACGGCAATGGCGCGGGCCGAGGAGAAGATCGACCGCTACACCCGCGAGCTGCACCGGCTCGGGCTGGAGTCCAGCGAGCGGGAGGTGCGCTGGCTCAACGAGCTGATCGCGCACGAACAGGCCGAGCAGCGTGGACCGGAGACCTGAGGCGCTCTCCGTGCCCCGCTGGGCACTACCTACAACTGTTGGACGAATTGAAGGAGAAACCGGCATGGGCGAGAACCGCCGCGTTCGGGTGGCCATCGTGGGCGTCGGCAACTGTGCGGCCTCGTTGGTCCAGGGCGTTCAGTACTACAGCGACGCGGATCCCAGCACCCGCGTGCCCGGTTTGATGCACGTCGAGTTCGGCGAGTACCACGTCCGCGACATCGAGTTCGTCGCCGCGTTCGACGTGGACGCCAAGAAGGTCAGCCGCGATCTGTCCGAGGCGATCTTCGCCAGCGAGAACAACACCATCAAGATCGCCGACGTGCCGCCGCTGGGCGTCACCGTGCAGCGCGGTCACACCTACGACGGGCTCGGCCGCTTCTACCGCGAGACCATCGAGGAGTCGGACGAGACCCCGGTCGACGTCGTCGCCGCCCTGCGCGAGGCCGAGGTCGACGTGCTCGTCTCCTACCTCCCGGTGGGCTCCGAAGAGGCCGACAAGTTCTACGCGCAGGCGTGCATCGACGCCGGTGTGGCGTTCGTCAACGCGCTGCCGGTGTTCATCGCCTCGGACCCCGAGTGGGCGGAGAAGTTCCGCGCGGCCGGCGTTCCGATCGTCGGTGACGACATCAAGTCCCAGGTCGGCGCCACCATCACGCACCGCGTGCTGGCGAAGCTGTTCGAGGACCGCGGTGTCCAGCTCGACCGGACCATGCAGCTCAACGTGGGCGGGAACATGGACTTCCTGAACATGAAGGAGCTCGAGCGGCTCGAGTCGAAGAAGATCTCGAAGACCCAGTCGGTCACTTCGCAGGTCGACCGCGAGCTCGGCAAGGGCAACGTCCACATCGGACCGTCCGACTACGTGCAGTGGCTCGACGACCGCAAGTGGGCCTACGTCCGGCTCGAGGGCCGCGCCTTCGGCGACGTGCCGCTGAACCTGGAGTACAAGCTCGAGGTGTGGGACTCGCCGAACTCGGCGGGCATCATTATCGACGCCGTGCGTGCCGCGAAGATCGCGAAGGACCGCGGCATCGGCGGCCCGATCCTCTCGGCTTCCTCGTACTTCATGAAGTCGCCGCCGGAACAGTACGACGACGCCACCGCTCGCGACGAGGTGGAGAAGTTCATCGCGGGCGAGGCGTAAGCCCCCTGTAGCGCGCTATGAACGGCCCGTTACTTGCAAATTTTGCAAGTAACGGGCCGTTCATAGCATCTCAAGCGAGCTATTGAGGGGTAAGGCGAACGTGGCGTGCGGCCGTCAGGGCCGCCCTTGCCCTTCCCTCAATAAGCCCCTTCAGCCCTCTCCAGGGCCGCCGGAAGATCCGTGATCGTCGAGACCACCGTCGTCTGCGCCAGCACCGAAGGATCCGGCGGGAAGTGCGGATTCGGCACCGCGTACACCGTCATCCCCGCGGCCAGCGCCGCGCGCAGCCCGTTCGTCGTGTCCTCCACGGCCGCGCAGTTCTTCGGCTCCACGCCCAGCAGCTCGGCCGCCCGCAAGTACACGTCGGGCGCCGGTTTTCCAGCACCGACCTGCTCCGAGGACACCGCTGTCGGCACCGGCAGCCGCGTGATGTCCAGGAACGCCTTGATCAGCAGCGGCGGCGACGAACTCGCGATCGCCACCGGCCAGTGCTTCGCGACCTCGCGCACGACGTCCGGCCCGCCGGGGATGATCGGCGGCTTCTCCGCGTACCGCCGCGCCATCCGCTCGACCACCACCTGCGCGACATCCGCCGGGCGGAGCTGAACGCCCAGGTCGTGTGCCAGGTAGGCGGCCCATTCCGGGGTGCTCATCCCCTGCATCGCCCTGGTCGACTCATCCCGCCAGGTGCCGTGGAACTCGTGGGCGACCGCCCGCCGGACCTCGTCCCACATCTTTTCCGAATCCACCAGGACACCGTCGAGATCGAAGATCACCGCTTCCACACCCTCAACCCTAGGCCGAGGAGACTTGTGCGGCAGATTACTTAGCCATGCTCAGTAATTTTAGTTAGCATGACTAAGTGACCTCGAAAGTCGCCGACCTCGCCCACCGGCTCCGCCCGCTGGTGTTCCGGCTGTACTACCTCGTCCGCCGGGAGACCCCGCAGGTGCAGCTCACCCTCACCCAGGGGTCGGTGCTGTCGGAGCTGCTGAACGGCGGCCCCCGCCGGATGAGCACGCTCGCCGACCTCGAACGGGTCCGGATGCCGACGATGACCGACGTCGTCCGCCGTCTCGAACGGCTAGGCCTGGTCAGTCGCCGTCCGGATCCCGCCGACGGCCGGGCCGTGCTCGTCGAGGTCACCGAGGTGGGGCAGCGCTTCCATCGCCAGTTGATCGTCGCCAGGGAGGAATTCCTCCGCGAGCGGCTCATCGAACTGGACGAGACCGACCGCGACGCGATCGAAGCCGCGCTCCCCGCCCTCGCCAGGTTGCTGCACGAAGACAAGAAGGAGGAACTGATCCGCGATGAGCGCTGAGTCCCACTCGAGCCTGCTGGACGCCCTCAAAGGACAGTCCAAACAGGTATGGATCACCGCGTTCGCCGCGGTCATCGCGTTCATGGGGATCGGGCTGGTCGACCCGATCCTGCTGTCGATCGCCGAAGGCCTGCACGCGACGCCGTCCGAAGTGACCTTGCTGTTCTCCAGCTATCTCGGCGTCCAGGCGGTCGCCATGCTGGTGACCGGCGCGATGAGTGCCCGGTTCGGGGCCAAGCGGACCGTGGTCGTCGGGCTGACGCTGGTCGTCGTCGCCACCGCGCTGTGTGCCGCGTCCGGGTCGATCGAGCAGCTCATCGGGCTGCGCGCGATCTGGGGTCTCGGCAACGCCTTCTTCATCGCGACCGCGCTTTCGGTCATCGTCGGCGCCGCGACCGGCGGCCAGGCTGGCGCGATCCTGCTGTACGAAGCCGCGCTCGGGGTCGGTCTCGCGGTCGGTCCGCTGCTGGGCGCCCTGCTCGGCAGCATCTCGTGGCGTGGCCCGTTCGTCGGCACTTCGCTGCTGATGCTGTGCGGTCTCGTGCTGTGCTCGATCTTCCTGACCAGTGACGCCAAGGTGAAGCGGCCGAAGGTCCGCCTGCTCGACCCGTTCCGCGCACTGAAGCACGGCGGGCTCCTGCGCACTTCGATCGGTTCCGCGCTCTACACCGCCGCGTTCTTCGTGGTGCTGGCCTGGTCGCCGTTCGTACTGGAGTGGAGCGCCGTCGCCGTCGGCCTGATCTTCTGCGGCTGGGGCCTGTCGGTCGCCGTCGCGGGCGTGGTGCTGGCGCCGAAACTCGCCGCGAAGCTCGGCGAGCGGCACGCGACCGTGGTCGCCGTCTTCGGCTACGGCGTACTGCTGCTGATCATGGCGATCCCGAGCAAGCCGGTGTTGGTCGTCGGCATCATCCTGTCGGGGCTGGTCTCCGGTCTGCTGAACACGCTCTTCACCGGGACGGCCATGTCGATCAGCGACGCCCCGCGTCCGGTCGCGAGCGCCGGATACAACTTCTGCCGCTGGCTCGGTGGTGCGGTCGCCGCGACCGTCGTCGGTCACCTTGCCGAGTGGTTCGGCGCCAAGCAGGCGCCGTTCGTGATCGCCGCGATCCTGTGCGTACTCGCCGGCGCGCTGCTGACGATTCGTGAGAAGTCCGCTGATCCGCACACGATTCCGGCCGAAGCGGTCCTCGTGGGCGAAGAGATGTGAATCGGAACAAAAGGTGAACGCCGGACCAACGAGGGGTTTCCTCTCGTTGGTCCGGTGCCTTAGCGTCGACCTCCCGAACTGCCTGACCGGAGGTCCCGTGAAGTTCCTTCCGTTGCTGGCCGGCCACTCACCAAGCCGGGCATCAGTGACCTGTACCTACCGCTGTGGCGACGCGTGCTTCCACGACGCGCCGAACACCTCGGACAACCCCACCTTCGCCGACGTGCTCGGCGCGGTGAGCCGCCGCGGCGCGCTCAAGGCGACCGCCGTCGTCGCGCTGGCCGCCGGGACGCCGCTCGCGCTCGCCGCGCCAGCCACCGCCGCACCCGGGGGACGCCCGAAGCCGCCACCCGGCACCGACTACAAACGGGTCCAGCCGAACACGCTCGACGCCGTCGTGGTGCCCGAGGGCTACCAGCAGGGCATCGTCATCCGCTGGGGTGACGCGGTGCTGCCGGGCGCGCCGGAGTTCGACTTCGACCACCAGACCGCCGCGGCGCAGGCGAAGCAGTTCGGCTACAACTGCGACTTCGCCGCGCTGCTTCCGCTCGACCATTCGGGGCTTTCTTCGCTCCTGGTGACGAACCACGAGTACACCTCGGAAGAGTTCATGTTCCGCGGCTACGACCGGAACAACCCGACCGCGGAACAGGTCAAGATCGCCTGGGCGGCCCACGGGCTGACCGTCGTCCAGGTGTCGCGCGGACGCGACACCGGGCACCTGCGGCCGAAGATGTCCCGCTACAACCGGCGGATCACCCTGCACACCCCGTTCAAGGTGACCGGTCCGGCGGCGGGCAGCGACCTGCTCAAGACCGCCGCCGATCCCACCGGCACGGTCGTACTGGGCACGATGAATAACTGCGCCGGCGGCGTCACGCCGTGGGGCACGATCCTGTCCGGCGAGGAGAACATCAACCAGTACTTCGGGAACGCGGACACGGTGACCGATCCCGTGGCGCGCAAACGGCTCGCGCGCTACGGCATCAACGGCACCGCGACCACCCGGAAGTGGGAGCGGTTCGACGCGCGCTGGGACATCGCCAGGGAACCGAACGAGGCCAACCGCTTCGGCTGGGTGATCGAACTGGATCCGAACGATCCGGACAGCACCCCGGTCAAGCACACGCATCTGGGCCGGTTCAAGCACGAGACGGCGAACATCCGGATCGCCAAGGACGGCCGCGTGGTCGCCTACTCCGGGGACGACGAGCGGTTCGAGTACATCTACAAGTTCATCTCCAAGGGTCGCGTGAAGCCGGGCGACAGCGGACATGCCCGGCGGCACAACATGACCCTGCTCGACGACGGCACGCTGTACGTCGGCCGGTTCACCGGCGACAGCCCGGCCGCCGAGATCGACGGCACCGGGAAACTCCCCAGTGACGGCGAATTCGACGGCAGCGGCGAGTGGATCCCGCTGGCCTCGGGCAAGAAGTCCTTTGTGGACGGAATGACCGCCGAAGAGGTGTACGTGTTCACGCGTGAGGCGGCCGACAAGGTGGGCGCCACCAAGATGGACCGCCCGGAGGACATCCAGGCGCATCCGCGCACCGGCCGGATCTACTGCGCGCTGAGCAACAACGTCGATCGCGGCAAGCCGGGCAAGGAAGGTGCCACCGAGCCCAACCCGCGGCTGAACAACAAGCACGGTCAGGTGCTGGAGTTCGAGGAGCGCCGAGGCGACGCGCTCGCGCTGACGTTCAGCTGGCGGCTGTTCCTGGTGTGCGGTGACCCGGCCTCGCCGGACACCTACTTCGCCGGATTCCCCAAGGACCAGGTCTCGCCGATCTCCAGCCCGGACAACGTGGCCTTCGACAAACACGGCAACCTCTGGATCTCCACCGATTCGGCGGGCGCGCTCGGCATCAACGACGGCCTGTACTCGGTGCCGCTGGAGGGCCGCAACCGCGGGGAGCTGAAGCTGTTCCTCACCGTGCCGCGTGGCGCGGAAACCTGTGGGCCGATCGTCGAGGAGAAGATCGTCACAGTCTGTGTCCAGCATCCGGGTGAAGTGGACGGGGCGAACGCCGACAAACCGGCCTCCCATTGGCCGGACGGCGGCGAAAACCAGCCAAGGCCGTCGGTGGTGGCGGTGTGGAAACCCGGCAGGCGCGGCCTGTCCGACATCGGTTCTTAGGCTGGTTCTCTTAAAGCACGTTGCGACGCGCTACTAGTCGTAAGCAACGTCCTAGCAGTACTTTCCGTCGATGGCGCGCGGCCGGTCCCGGCAGCGCGCCATCGCTCGTTCGCGCGCTGTTCATCTGCCGTCCAGGACTGGATCGTTTTGGTCGCTTACCGTCACGGCGATCCCCCCGACTGGACTACGTGAACCCACCGCGAACATGGAGGCCTTGTGTCCTTCGAGCCTCAGCGGCTCCTGCCGTTGATCACCTCCCATCCCGGCGGCCGCTCCGCGGTCACCTGTGAGTACCGCTGCGGCAACGCGTGCGCCCACCCCGAGCCCAACACCTCGGACAACGAGTACTTCGGCGACATGGTCAAGAACGTGCTGTCCCGGCGCGGCGCGCTGAAGGCCAGTGCGGTGATGGCCGCCACCGCGGGTGGCTTCGCCGCGCTGTCCGGCACGGCCGCCGCTGCCGAACCGGCCGACGTCGCCGCCGCGGGACACGGCAAGCCTGGCCGCCCGGGGCGGCCGATTCCGGGCACCGACTTCGAAGCGGTGCCGCCGAACACGCTCGACGCGGTCACCATCCCCGAGGGTTACGACCAGCGCGTCGTCATCCGCTGGGGTGACGCCGTCGAATTCGGCGCTCCGAAGTTCGACTTCGCGAAGCAGACCGCGGCCGCGCAGGCGAAGCAGTTCGGCTACAACTGCGACTTCGTCGGCCTGATCCCGCAGGACCCGCTGGGCATCCGGAACCTGCTGGTGGTGAACCACGAGTACACCACCGAGGTCCACATGTTCCCGGCCGACCAGTACGACCCGGCCAACCCGACCGAGGAACAGGTCAAGATCGCCTGGGCGGCACACGGCCTCTCCGTGGTGCAGACCTTCCGCGACCCGGTCGGCGGCGCGCTGCACGTCACGCCGAGCCGGTACAACCGCCGCATCACGCTGAACACCGCCTTCGAGGTGCGCGGCCCGGCCGCCGGTTCGAAGTACCTCAAGACCTCCGCGGACCCGACCGGCCGCAAGGTCTTCGGCACGCAGAACAACTGCGCCGGCGGCGTGACCCCTTGGGGCACCGTGCTTTCCGGCGAGGAGAACGTCAACCAGTACTTCGCCAACGCCGCGTCGGTCACCGACCCGGTCGCGGCCGCGCGGCTGAAGCGCTACGGCTTCTCCGGTACCGCGAGCACCCGTAAGTGGGAGCGGTACGACAAGCGCTGGGACCTCGCGCAGGAGCCGAACGAGGCCAACCGGTTCGGCTGGGTCGTCGAGATCGATCCGAACGACCCGAACTCGGCGCCGATCAAGCACACCGCGCTCGGCCGCTTCAAGCACGAGGCCGCGAACATCAAGATCACCAAGGACGGCCGCGTCGCCGTCTACTCCGGTGACGACGAGCGCTTCGAGTACATCTACAAGTTCGTCTCCAAGGGCAAGTACAAGCCGGGCAAGAGCGCGCACGCGCGGCGGCACAACTCCGCCCTGCTCGACGACGGCATCCTGTACGTCGGCCGCTTCACCGGCGACAGCCCCGGCGAGATCGACGGCACCGGAAAGCTCCCCAAGGACGGCGAGTTCGACGGCGTCGGCGAGTGGATCCCGCTGGCTTCCGGCGATAAGTCCTTTGTGGACGGTTTCACTGCCGAAGAGGTCTACGTCTTCACGCGGCAGGCGGCGGACAAGGTCCAGCCGACCAAAATGGACCGTCCGGAGGACATCGAGCCGAACCCGGTCAACGGCCGGATCTACGCGGCGCTGACCAACAACAGCCAGCGTGGCCCCGCGGGCAAGGCGGACGTCGACGAGGCGAACCCGCGGCCGAACAACCGCAACGGGCACATCCTGGAGTGGGAGGAGAACGGCGGGGACGCCGCGTCGACGAAGTTCTCCTGGCGCCTGCTGCTCGTCTGCGGTGACCCGAAGACCGCGGACACCTACTTCGGCGGCTTCCCGAAGGAGCAGGTCAGCCCGATCTCGTGCCCGGACAACGTCGCGTTCGACCGGCACGGGAACCTGTGGATCTCCACCGACGGCAACGCGCTCGGCTCCCACGACGGCCTGTTCTCGGTGCCGGTCGACGGTCCGGAGCGCGGGCACGTCAAGCAGTTCCTGTCGGTGCCGGTCGGCGCGGAGTGCTGCGGTCCGGTGGTGACCGACCACCTGGTGCTCGTCGCCGTGCAGCACCCCGGTGAGGACGCGGCCAACTCCGGCAGCCCGACCTCGCACTGGCCGGACGGTGGCACGTCACAGCCTCGGCCGTCGATCGTGTCGGTGTGGAAGAAGGGCCGCTGGGGCCAGGTCGGCCGCATCGGCGTCAAATAGGGGAGGCGGGGCGCCGCCGCCGTGGGAAGACGGCGGCGGCACCCCGATCACTCTGGGTTCTGCCTGATCGGGGCGATCGTCGACACGGTTCAGCGATTACGGAACGGCCACGGGGTGGCTAGCTTCGGCCCTGTGAAAAGGGCACTGGTCTTGATGACGGCAGGGACGCTGGCACTGATTTCGGGCTTCGCGCCCGCTCAGGCACAGTCACCCGCCGTTCCGTCCGGCTGCACCGGTGGCGTCGCGCCGAACCCGAGTGTGGAGCAGGGCAGCCCACCCGCCGGGTACTCGTTCAACCCGGCCGCCCCGGTACCGCCCGGCACGCCGAAGAGCAAACAGCCCCGGCTGTCCACTGCCGGCGGCTACCAGCAGGACGGCGGCAAGTATGCCCTGATCGCGACGCCCGACAAGATGGTCAGCACCGCCTACGCGGCGATGAAATTCGTGCCCGGCGCCGTCTACACGCTGACCGACTGGACCGGCACGAAAGACGGCAACCTCCGGCGCGCGGACGCCGTCCAGGAAACAGGACTGCGCTTCTATAACGCGTCGGACAAGGTCGTACTGGAGAACAAGCTCAAGGTCACGCACGCCGTCGAGACCGACGGGAAACTGGCGCGGCAGGACTTCCCGCCGTCGACCGCCCCGGCGTCGGCGACCTCGGTGAAGTTCTTCGCCGCCACCGACCGCAACTGGGTCATGTGGGACTGCGTCCACCTCCAGGTCGCCTCGTTCGCGGCGAAGGCGGAGGTGCGGGATCCGGCGAGCGGTGCCTGGGGAGCCACGGCCACCATCGAAGCGGGCACCACCGCGAACTACCGGTTCACGGTGACCAACGACGGCACCACGACGCTGGCCGACATCAAGGTCGACGACCCGTACTGCGACGTGAAGCCCGCCCCGATCGCGAGTCTCGACGGCGGCAAGTCCGCCACCGTCACCTGCGACCACAAGAACGTCACCGAAGCCGACAACGGCCACGTCAGCACCGTGACCGTCTCCAGCGGCACGCTGCCGAAGAAGACCGCGACCACGACCATCAAGGTCACCCCGCCACCCGCGATCGACGAGATCGGCGAGTTCGCCTGGAACGACGTCGACCGGAACGGGTCGCAGGACGCCGGCGAACCGGGCGTCGCCGGAGTCAAGGTGACGCTGAAGGACGCCTCGGGCAAGGCGCTGGGCACCGTCACCACCGACGCCGGCGGCAAGTACCGCTTCGCCAAGCTGAAGGACGGCATCTACCAGGTCTGCTTCGACATCAGCGCACTTCCGGGCTACAGCTACACCTCGAAAGACGTGGGTGACGACGCGAAGGACTCCGACGCCGATCCGGCGACCGGCTGCACCGCGACCACCACGGTCGGCCCCCGGAAACGCCAGGACCTGACGCTCGCCGCGGGTCTCGTCGAGCCCAGGGGCAAACTGGGCGATTTCGTCTGGCTGGACAAGGACAAGGACGGTTTGCAGACACGGGACGAGATCGGGGTCCCGGACGTGAAGGTGACTTTGAAGGACGCGAACGGCAAGGAGGCCGGCTCGACCGTGAGCGGGCCGGACGGCCGGTACGCCTTCGAGGGCCTGCGCTGGGGCTCGTACCAGGTCTGCTTCGACGTCGGCGCCCGGCAGCTGACCCGATCCGGCGCCGCGCAATACAACGGCACGGATTCGGCGGCGGACCCCGCGACCGGGTGCACACCGGTGACCAAACTGGGCGCGCCGGAGGATCTGACCAGGGACGCCGGGCTGATCGAGCCCTGAGCAGTGCGACCCGTGGCCTATCAGACACCCTTGCCCCCACCACCCCCAGACGTACAATAATCTGTACGTCGAAGGGGGGTGCTAGTGAAAACCATGAGCTACTCCGAGTCTCGTGCGAAGTATGCCGAGACACTCGACTCTGTGGTCAACGACCGCGAAGAGGTTGTGATCACCCGCGCTGGGCACGAGCCCGTCGTGATCGTGTCTTTGGACGACTATCAGTCGCTCAAGGAAACCGCGTACCTGCTCCGCAGTCCGGAGAACGCGCGGCGGCTGATCACCGCGATCGAGCGACTGGAGTCGGGCGGCGGGACACAGCACGAACTCGTTGAATGAAGCTGATCTGGGACGAAAACGCCTGGGAAGACCACCTCTGGTGGCGGACCCAGGACCGGAAAGTGCTCAAACGCATCAATGACCTCATCAAGGACATCGTGCGCAACGGCAATGAAGGTATCGGGAAGCCCGAACCGTTGAAGCACGGCTTTCAGGGTTACTGGTCTCGCCGGATCACGGATGAACATCGACTCGTCTATAAGGTCGCTGAAGGCGAAATCAAGTTCGCTGCCTGCCGTTACCACTACGGGAAGTAGAGGACGTCACCTCGCGGCGCCCTGAATTGTCGGTGGGTGCCGCTAGCGTCGCCCACCGTGACCACTCACCTCGATGCCACCCGCGAGTCCTACGACACTGTCGCCGAGGACTACGCGGTCTTGGTCGAACAGCTCTTCCGCCAGGACCCTGTCGGGCGAGCGATGCTGGCCGCGTTCGCCGAACAGGTACGCGGTCCGGTCGCCGACGTCGGCTGCGGACCTGGGCACGTCACCGCGCACATGGCGGCACTGGGACTCGACGTCGCCGGTGTCGACTTGTCGCCGAAAATGATCGACGTCGCTCGGCGTCAGTACCCTGACCTGCGGTTCTCCGTCGGATCGATGACCGCGCTCGACCTCCCGGACGGTGAACTGGGCGGTCTCGTCGCCTGGTGGTCGATCTTCCATCTGCCGCCGGAGGTGCTTCCGGCGGTGTTCGCGGAGTTCCGCCGCGTGCTCGTTCCCGGAGGGCATCTGCTGATCGGTTTCCACGTCGGAGACGAGCGCCTCAGTCCGGAGAGGGCGTACGGCCACCCGGTCTCCTACGACGCCTACTTGCTGCGGCCCGAGAGGGTCGTCGACCTGCTCGGCGAGGCGGGGTTCGAGGTCACCGCACGCCTGGCCATGGAAGGGAGGAAGCGACCGCAATCGTGCTTACTCGCCAAGACGGTTTGACTCGCGGGTCACGGACCTGATCTCCTGCGCACGCAACCGAGTCGGGCGGGATCATGGCGCAAACGAGTACGACCACGGGCGAAAACACGCCTGCGTGGCCTTCGCGCGGCTGGTTCCTGCGGCCCTCGACCTGGACGTGGTTCGGGTTCGGCCTGGTGCTGGTGGCCTACGCCGACCTCGCCTGGCGCCGCCGCTGGATGAGCGACGACGGGCTGATCGTGTTGCGGACGGTCCGGCAGATCCTCGCGGGCAACGGTCCGGTGTTCAACATCGGCGAGCGGGTCGAGACCAACACCAGTCCCTTGTGGACAGTGATACTGAGCGTTCTCGGCCTGTTACCGGGAGTGCCCCTGGAGTGGATCTCCGTGGTCACCGGACTGGTCTTCTCGGTCGCCGGGCTGTTCTTCGGCCTGGACGGCGCCCGGCGGCTCTACCAGCCGCTGGCGTTCCACGGCCTCGCGCCCGCCGGGGCACTGGTGGTCTGCGCGCTGCCGCCGTTCCGCGACTTCGCGACGTCCGGTCTGGAGACCGGCCTGATCACCCTGTGGCTGGGCGGAACCTGGTGGCTACTCGTCCGCTGTATGTCCACAGTGGACGGACCGCGTACCTGGCCGGTCGCGCTGGTCGCCGGGTTGGGGCCGTTGGTGCGACCGGATCTCGCGCTTTTCAGCGGCGTCGCGTTGATGGCGTTGCTCGTGCTTTCACGGCCAGGACGTCGTGGCGCGCTGGGCCTTTTGGCCGTGGCGGCGGCGCTCCCGTTGGCGTATCAGGTGTTCCGGATGGGCTATTACGGCCTGCTGACGCCGAACACCGCGTTGGTCAAGGAAGCGTCGGAGGCGAACTGGGCTCGTGGCTGGGCGTACCTGGTCGATCTCGTCCAGCCGTACTGGCTGTGGCTCCCGCTACTGGTTCTCGCTGCCGCTCTTTTCACGTCCACTGTGGACAAAACTTTCCTGGTGCTCACCGCGGTCCCGATCGCTGGCGCGGTGCTGCTGTCGCTGTACGTGATCCGAGTGGGCGGGGATTTCATGCACGGGCGCATGCTGCTCCCGGCGCTGTTCTGCCTGCTGCTGCCCGTGCTGGCCCTGCCGCTGACCAGAGCGACGACGGTTGTCCTCCTGGTCGTCGGCGTCTGGGCGACCGTGGCCGCCGGCTCGCTGCGGCCGCCGTACTCCGCCGCGCCGCGTGCCGTCGGCATCACCGACGAGCGGGCGTTCTGGTCGCGCTCGACCGGGCACGAACATCCGGTCCTGGCCGAGGACTACGCCGACTATCCGTCGATGCCGGCGACGTTGGACGCCATCCGCGCCGTCGAGGGCCCTGCGGTGCTGATCCAGGACTACTCGACCCGACGCTGGTACGCGTACCCGACAGACCGGCCGTACGTGACCGTCGCCGCGGACAGTATGGGCGCCCTCGGCCTGCTGATCCCGCTCGAAACGCGGCTGCGTGACGGTTACGGTCTCGCCAACCCGTTCGCCGCGCATTCGACGTCGCTCCCCGACGGCCGGACCGGGCACCAGAAATGGCTGCCGCCGGTCTGGGAGCTGGCGAATTCGGCGCGGCTCCCGATCGCCGAGGGCGGCCCGGTCCGCGCCGAAGACGTCGCCGCCGCGCGGCTGGCGCTCAGCTGCCCGGCGATCGTCGCGATCGACGCGTCGGTGCGGGATCCGCTGACGGCTGGACGGTTCGCGGACAACCTCATCGGGTCGTTCACCAGGGGTTCCGTGCGGTTCCCGCGGGTGGCGTCGGTGCCGGTCGCCTGCGGGTGACTAGCGTGGCGGGCATGGCTGATCTTCCCCTCGCTCTCGTCACCGGCGCCACTCGTGGCATCGGCGCGGCGGTCGCCCGCGCGCTCGCTCCCACGCACCGGTTGCTGCTCGGCGGCCGCGACGCCGACGCGCTCGGCGAACTCGCCGCCACCCTGCCCGGCGCCCGGGCGTGGCCTGTCGAGCTGACCGACGCCGAAACACTGGAAGCGGCGACCGCCGAATTCGGCGAACTGGACGTGCTGGTGCACTCGGCGGGCGTCGCGCGGCTCGGCACGGTCGAAACCGCCACCGATGCCGACTGGCGGGCGAACTTCGAGGTCAACGTCCTCGCGGTCGTCACGCTGACCCGTCAGCTGCTGCCCGCGCTGCGTGCCGCGAAGGGCCACGTCGTCGTGATCAACTCGGGTGCCGGGCACAACGCGCGTCCGGGCTGGGGCCCCTACGCGGCGAGCAAATTCGCCGTCCGCGCCTTCGCCGACGCGTTGCGGGACGAAGAAACCACGCTGCGGGTGACGTCGATCTACCCCGGCCGTACGGACACCGAGATGCAGCAGGCGATCGTCGCCGACGAAGGCGGCTCGTACGAGCCAGACCGCTTCCTACGCCCCGAATCCGTCGCGTCCGCCGTCCTCGCCGCCGTCTCCGCCACCGCCGACGCCCACCCGACGGACGTGACCCTCCGCCCACGAGGCCTGGTCTAGCCCGCGTTCGCTGCTGATGTCCCCAATGCCGCATTGGTGGCGCTGAGCGTCCCAAATTCGGCATTGGCTGCCGTGCGCTCCGAGTGCTTCGTGCCCCCGATGTGGCTTTGGTGGCATTCAACGCTCCCAATGCCGCATTGGTGGCGCTGAGCGTCCCAAATTCGGCATTGGCTGCCGTGCGCCCCGAGTGCTTCGCGCCCCCAATGTGGCTTTGGTGGCACTCAACGCTCCCAATGCCTCATTGGTGACGTTGAGCGTCCCAAACTCGGCATTGGCCCGAGCCCCGCGGCCTTCAGGACACGCCTTCCCGACAACCAACCGAGACCTCAGCCCAGTTGTCCACAGCCCCGCACCGTTGTGGACAACCCCACCCCGACCAGCACTTTCCCCCGGTCCCGCCCCCAAACCCCCGATAGACTGGCCGTGGGGCCGCCCCCTGGGACCAATGCCACTTACTTAGCATTTCCGCAGGTAGGCGAGGGTGCTGGAGGCTGTTCCAGTCCACTTCGGGCACGGATTGTGATGACTGGTGGCGTGTCGTAGCGGGTGCTGGCTGGGC